>JBCDCW010000083.1:0-13734 GCA_039180995.1 Pseudomonadota bacterium | reverse complement strand
CGGACAGGCCTTCTTCAAAGGGGCTCTCTTGGGCGCCCTGGCCTATGGCACCTATGAATTCACCAACAAGGCAACGATCAAAGGATGGCACTGGTCCATGGTCGCGGCGGACACGACCTGGGGCGCGGTTCTGACCGGCGCGACGGCCGCCGTCGGGGTGTGGGCGGCGCTGCGCTTCGCTTGACGGGTCAGCCGGCGATCCACCATCCATCGCCCTGGATCAGGACCTCCGCCTGGTTGGGCGCGGTTCCCAGCCGGTAATCGCCCCGCACCCGCCGGCCCGACCCGATCAGCGCATCCCAGGCGGCCGCTTCGCTGTCCCGCCGCGCGCCCGCGCAGGGATAGAATCCGCAAGGGCCCAGGGACTGCACGTCCAGCCGATCGCCTGATCGGGTCAGATGCAGAAACACGCCCCATCCGGACGCCCCCGTCACCGGCAGCGCCATTCGCCCACCATCCTGCAAGCGGGACAACCATGCCTCGGGCACATGGGTCACGCCCGCGAAGGCCACGACCACATCCGTCTCGGGCAGGTCCGCTGCGACCGCCGTCCCGGCCAGGACACGCACGTTGGCGCGGTCTGACAGGGCTGTCTGGGCGCGCGCGGCCAGCGCGTCTTCGACCTCGTAAGCGACCACCTGGCCGTCCGGTCCCACCAATTCTGCTAGGATCGCCGTATAGTACCCGACGCCCGCCCCCACTTGCAGCACCGTCTCGCCCGGCACGATCCCCAGCGCGTCGAACACCATCGCCCACAGCGAGGGCAGCCCGTTATTGATCCCAGACGCCGCGTCGATGGTCACCAGCGCGTCGTGATACAAATGCCGCGGATCGGCATCCGGACTGTCATGGCTTCGCGCCAGATCCAGCCGCGAATGCAGACGCCAGGGGCCCGGGCCCAGGAAGCGCTCGCGCGGGACCCGCGCGAAGGCGTCGATCACTCGGTCGTCACCAATGGCCTCAACGGCCCGCAGGTCCTCCGCGAACCAACGCCGGGCCGTCTCGATGTCGTCTGCCATCTTGGACCTTTCCCCCGCTCAGGCGCAGGGCGTGCCAGCGGCAGCATCCTCGGTCTGCCAACCGGTGAACGTCTCACCGGTGAAGATCATGGTCAGGCTGGCATCCACCCGAACCCCATCGCGGCCCCCGGCGCAGGGGACCGGCTGGGGTGGCGCCCCGGTCACGCCGGACGCGCTGGCCAAGGCGCCGTCCCGGTCCCGTCCGAAGCCGATCTCGCGCCCGCCCGACCCGGCAACATCCAGCCCGGTCGATGCCGGGACCAATGTATAGGGCGAAGGCGGCGGTGTCGGATCCACGGTCGCGCAACCGATAAGGGCCAGCACAACCAGCAAAGGACGCAGGTCAGCCACTGACCACGCCCGGCGCAACGATCACCGCGGCGACCGCTTGGCCAAGATCCGCTGCAACGTCCGCCGATGCATATTCAACCGCCGCGCCGTCTCGGACACGTTGCGATCGCACAACTCATAGACCCGCTGGATATGCTCCCACCGGACCCGGTCGGCGCTCATGGGATTTTCGGGCGGGGGCGGCAGATCGTCGCCCTGCACCAAAAGCGCATTGGTGATGTCATTGGCATCCGCCGGCTTCGATAGGTAATCGGTTGCCCCCATCTTCACCGCTGCCACGGCCGTCGCGATGGCACCATAGCCGGTCAAGACCACGATGCGGCTGTCGGGTCGCCGCTCGCGCAGGCGTTCGACCACATCCAGGCCGTTGCCATCCTCCAGCCGCAAGTCCACCACAGCATAAGCACTTGGTTTCGATGTGGCTTTTGCGATACCCTCGGCCACCGATCCGGCCGCCTCCACCACGAATCCCCGCTTCTCCATCGCCCGTTCCAGGCGCCGCAGAAACGGTTCGTCATCATCCACCAGAAGCAACGTGCGATCCGGTCCAATCTCGCGCAGCATCTCGGTCATCGGGGGACCTCCTCAGCCCTTGTTCCCTTTGCAATATGGGGCGATCTTGGAGGGGTCAAATTCAAGGTCGCCCACCTGATGCCCACAGAACCCACCCGCACCCTTCTGCCGCCCGAAACATCGGCGCCCAATGTCCGGCTGGGAACGCTCGTCAACGTGCGGTGGCTGGCGATCCTGGGGCAGACCCTGACGGTCGTGATCGCCGCGCTGACGCTGACCCTCACCTTTCAGCTCAGCCTGTGCCTTCTGACCATCGGCGCCGCCGTCCTGGCCAATGTGGTGACCAGCACGCTTTATCCGCCCAATCACCGCCTGACGGAACGCTGGGCCTTCATCTTCATCCTGTTCGATCTGCTGCAACTGGCCGCCCTGCTGTTCCTGACGGGCGGGCTGAACAATCCGTTCGCCCTGCTGTTCCTGGCGCCCGTCACGATCTCGGCCACCACGCTTTCGCTTCGGTCGACGGCCATTCTGGCGGCGCTGGCATTGGCGCTGATTTCGCTTCTGGCGGCCTATCACATGCCCCTGATCCTGCCCGATGGCCGCCCGCTGACCATGCATCCCATGCATCTGGCCGGGTTCTGGGTGGCGATCGTCGTCGGCACGCTGTTCCTGGCGGGCTTCGCCAATCGCTTCACCGAAGAAACGGAAGGTATGTCCCAGGCCCTGCTGGCGACCCAGACGGCCCTGTCGCGGGAACAGAAGTTGCATGATCTAGGCGGCGTGGTCGCCGCGGCGGCCCATGAATTGGGTACGCCGCTGGCCACGATCAAACTGGTCAGCTCCGAATTGGCCGAAGAACTGGATACCAGCCCCCACCTGCGCGAAGACGCCGAGTTGATCCGGGACCAGGCCGACCGCTGCCGCGACATCCTGCGGTCCATGGGCCGGGCGGGGAAGAGCGACCTGCACCTGCGCACCGCTCCGCTGCCCGCCCTGATCCGCGAAGCCGCCGAGCCCCATGCCGAGCGCGGCATCCTGATCGACTACGATTTCGCCCCCGAAGAAGGCGCCGAGGAGCGGGCACCCCTGGTCCGCCGGTCGCCCGAGGTGATCCACGGCTTGCGGAACCTGATCCAGAACGCCGTGGATTACGCCGAGAACCGCGTCTGGGTCGACGTACGCTGGTCGCATCAGCGGGTGACGATCCGGGTCATCGACGACGGCCTGGGTTACCCGCCCGAGATGCTATCGCGGCTGGGCGATCCATTCCTGCGCAACCGGGCCCGCGATCCCCAGCGACCCGGCTATGAAGGGATGGGCCTCGGGCTCTTCATCTCGAAAACGCTGTTGGAACGCACGGGCGCAACCATGTCATTTGCCAACGGTGCCCGTCCCGGCCGCCGCGCCCGGAAGAACCGCAACGGCGCCATCGCCCAGATTTCCTGGCCGCTGGCCGCCATCGCCATGGAGGAAAGCGGCCCCCTGGGCGAGAACACCCCCATCGTGGCTTAAACGCCGAACTCGATGCCCGCGCATTAACCTCGCTTTAACCGTCTCGGATCCAGGTTCGCCCTGTCAGCTACGAGAATGGAAGGGTCCGCCATGTCGGTCGTCATCGGGAGTCTGCCCACCCTGATCGGTGGTGGTCTGGCAGGTCTATTGGCGCTGGGCGCCATGCTATGGCTCGGCCCCCGCCCGCGCTGGACCCCGTTGCACGGCGAGTCCTTCTCGGACCCCCGCCACTTGGTCTTTCGCCAAGGTTATCTGGTGGAGCATTCGGCCAATGTCGGGTTTCTGCTGCCCAAACCGATCAATCACCTGGCGGCCTGGGACGACCTGGTCGATGCGCTATCCGACCTAACCGATCATGGCGTCGCCGCCTTCCAAGAGCTTCGGGAGGCGGGCCGCCCCCTCCGGCTGGAAGGGACATTCGGTCGTGATCGCATCACCGTCCTGGGCAGCCGGGATGGCGAAGACATCCGCATCACCGTCGCCGCCACCGACACCGAACAATCCAGCATCCGCATGGATCTCGCCGGGCTCACGGCGCTTGAATCTGAGTTGAAGATGCTGGCCCGCGCCCATGCCACCAATTCCACGCTCAGCTGGGTCGCGGATGCCGAGGGGCGCATCACTTGGGCCAATGCTGCCTATGCCGATCTGCTTGCGCGCTGCCACGGCCCCGATGCCGCACGCGGCTGGCCGCTGGTCGCGCTCTTCCCCGAAGGTCGCAGCGCGCCCGCGGGCACGTCGCGCCGCAAGGTCACCGACCGGACCGGCAAAGCCCACTGGTTCGAGGTGACGACGCTGCCGACCGACGAGAACGGCCAGCGCTTCGCCCATGCCGTATCGCTTGCCGCAGCGATCCACGCCGAAGACGGCCGCCGCGCCTTCATCCAGACCCTGACCAAGTCCTTCGCCTTTCTGCCCACCGGCTTGGCGATCTTCGACAAAGAAGGGCAATTGGCCCAATTCAACCCCGCGCTGATGGACATGACCGGGCTCGACCCGCAATGGCTGTCGCGGCGACCGCGCCTGTCCGACTTCTTCGATGCCCTGCGCGAACGCCAACGTCTGCCCGAGCCGCGCAATTACAAGGCCTGGCGCGATGCCATCGCCGAAATCGGCCAAGGCGAGACGGCCCAGACCTACCACGAGACCTGGACCCTGCCATCAGGCCCGACCTATCGCATGACCGCCCGCCCGCAGGGCGACGGCGCCGTGACTCTGCTGTTCGAGGATGTGTCGGCCGATGTCTCGGCCACGCGGGCCGCACGGGAAGACCGCTCGATGCTGGCCGCCGTCCTGGAATGCGCCGATGAGGCGATCCTAGCCTTCGACGCCGACGGAACGCTGCGTATGGACAACGCGGCCGCCCGGGAGCTGTGGCTGCGGGACGAGGGCGGCCGCTTGCCCCAGACGCTGGAGAGCTGCATTGCCTTCTGGCAGACCGTATGCCGGCCCAGCCCCGCCTGGGGCGACCTGCGCAGCTTCGCCCGCAACCCGGCCGACCGCGCCGAATGGACGGAGCGCCTATCGCGCGAAGATGGCGTTCCCTTGGACATGCGCGTGACGCCTCTGCCCGAGAACCGCATCTCGGTCGCCTTCCTGCCGCGCCCCGATGCCTTGTCGGTCCCAGCGGCGGCCGCGCACGCCAATCTCCCCGCCGAATAGCCCGAACATCTTGCACCGGACGGCGCGCGGCGGTCTAACGCGGCGCGATGACACGCCGCCTCTCGTTGCCCGATCCGGACGCCACCGACGCGCTGGCCCGCGCGCTCGCCGCCCATCTGCGCCCCGGGGATTGCCTGTTGCTCGACGGCCCCCTCGGCGCCGGAAAGACCGCCTTCGCCCGCGCCGCCATTCAGGCCTGCCTATCCCGCGCCGACCGCCCGCCGGAGGACGTGCCGTCGCCGACATTCACCCTGGTCCAGACCTACGATGCCGGTGCGTTCGAGATCTGGCATGCCGATCTCTACCGGCTTACCGATCCGTCCGAGGTTCTGGAACTGGGCCTGGATGACGCGTTTCAGGACGCGGTCTGCTTGATCGAATGGCCCGACCGGCTGGGCGGGGATGTGCCCGAAGACGCCCTCCGGCTGGAATTTCGGATCACAGATCCCGGTCGGACATTGACGATCAGTGGTCCACAAGATCATGTAGCCAGACTACTGTCCGCCACCACAGAAAGCCCTCCATGACCGACCGCGCCCGCATAATCGACGCGTTCCTGGCGGCGGCCGGATGGGACGACGCGGCCCGCGCGCCCCTGGCCCGGGATGCCTCGCTGCGCCGCTACATCCGACTGCACCGCACCGACGGCACCGCGATGTTGATGGATGCCCCCCCTCAAACCGGCGAAGATGTTCGTCCGTTCCTGGCCATCGCGACCCACCTGACCGCCGCCGGCCTGTCGCCGCCGCAGATCCTGGCGAAGGATGCCGACAATGGCCTGCTGCTTCTGGAAGATCTGGGCGACGACCTCCTCTCGCGCAGCGCCGCCGCCGATCCGGGCCTGGAGCCCGAGCTCTATGCCGCCGCCGCCGAAACCCTCGCGGCGCTGCAAGCGACGCCGCCACCCGCCGGCTTGCACCCCTACCCCGCGGACATGCCCGACCTGGCCGCCACGATCGTGGACTGGTACGCGCCCGAGGCCCGCGCCAAGCGCCCCGCCATCAAAGCCGCCATTGCCGACGCGCTGGCGGCCCTGCCGCCCGGGCCCGACGTGCTGGTTCACCGCGACTACCATGCCGATAACCTGATCTGGCTGCCGGACCGCACCGGCCCCCGCCGCATCGGCCTGCTGGATTTCCAGGATGCCATGACCGGCCCCGCCGAATACGATCTCGCCTCGCTGATCCACGATCCCCGCCGCCCGGTCACGTCCGCCGCCGCGCAGGTCGCCCTGACCACCTGGCTGGATGCCACCGGCACGGCCGCCGATGCCGCGACCCATCGCATCGCGGTCTGCTCGGTCCAGCGCAGTCTGCGGATCCTAGGCCGCGTCTTCTCGCGGCTCAGCCTGCATGGCGGCCGCGACAGCTATCTCCGCTTCATTCCGGCCACCTGGACGGCCTTGCAGCGCGAACTGACCCATCCGGGCCTCCGCGACCTGAAGACCCTGCTCGACCCGATCCTGCCCGAGCCGACCCAAGCCCGCCTGGACGCGCTACGCGCCGCCAAGGGCCGGTTCCAGGATCAGCCCCATGCCGAGGCCTATGCATGACCGCCGTCATGGTCTTCGCCGCCGGTCTCGGCACCCGCATGCGGCCCCTGACAGATGATCGGCCCAAAGCACTGGTCCATGTCGCGGGACGCCCCCTGATCGACCACGCCCTGGAACAGGTGGCGGGCCCGGGCCCCATCGTGGTGAACGCCCACCACCATGCCGGCAAGTTGGAAGCCCACCTCTCCAACCGTGACGTGACCGTGGTCACCGAACACCCCGATTTGCTCGAAACCGGCGGCGGTCTCAAGAACGCGCGGCACCACCTGGGCCCCGACCCGATCCTGACCATGAATTCCGACGCCGTCTGGACCGGTCCCCAGGCCCGCACCACGTTGGAGACCGCCTGGCAAGACCATATGGATGGCCTGCTGCTCGTGGTCCCGGCCGTCAGGGCCATCGGCCACAAGGGGCAGGATTTCGGCCTCTCGCCCAACGGTCGCCTGACCCGCGACGGCCTCCGCGACATGGCCTATACCGGCGCCGGCCTCCTGCGCACCGATCTCTTGTCCGGCATCGACGCCGACATCTTCTCCCTCTGGGAACTCTGGCGGCCCATGCTGGCCAAAGGCACGCTTTTTGGCGTCGAACATCCCGGCCATTGGGCCGATGTGGGCACCCCCGACGGCATCGCCCGCGCCGAGGCCATGTTGTCCCAGACCGCATGAAGGGTCTCTACGCCGAGCCGCCCGGCGTCGATTTCTCTCGCCAGGTTGTCCAAGGCCTCCGCCGCCGCATGGCGGGTCAGCCGCCGGAGGCGATGGCCCGCATCCGCTTGCTCACGAACACCACCCGCATGGCCCGCCGGATCGAGATGGCCTTCCTGGCCACCGGCGCGGCGCTGCTGCCGAAGATCGGACTGGTCTCGGACATCCCGGCCCTTTTGCCGCCCACGACATCGCTCCCCGATGCCACGTCCCCGCTGGCCGTGCGCCTCACCCTCACCCGCCTGACCCGTGCCCTGCTCCAAACCAGCGACCTCGCCCCGCCAGAGGCCGCCTTCGACCTGGCCACCACCCTTGCCAACCTGCTGGACGAGATGCAGGAGGAAGCCGTCCCCCCCGAGGCGCTCACCCAAATCGACGCCGGGAACCTGGCAACGTATTGGCAACAGAGCCTCCAATTTCTCCGCATCGCGACCGATTGGCAGGCCGAGACGCCGACCCAGGCGGCACAGCAAGCAGCTGCGCTCGCGCACCTGATTGCTGGCTGGGCCAGCGACCCGCCCGGCGACCCCTTGATCATCGCAGGCTCCACCGGCTCGCGCGGTGCAACCCGCGCCCTGATCGCCGGTGTTCTGAAACTTCCGCAAGGCGCCGTCATCCTGCCCGGCCTCGACTGCGACATGCCTGACACCGCCTGGGCCGACCTCACCCCAGACGGCGCACAAGGCGCCCACGACCACCCGCAATACCGCCTCGCCGCCCTCCTCAAGACGCACGGCCTGACCCGCGCCGACACCCCGCGCTGGGGCGCCGACCAACCCGCCAACCCCGCCCGCAACGCCCTCATATCCCTGGCGCTCCGCCCGGCCCCTGCTACCGATGCCTGGCTGGACGAGGGCCCGGCCCTGCAAGACATCGACCAGGCCACCGCCCGGATCACCCTCCTCGACGCCCCGTCTCCGACCGAGGAAGCCGCCGCCATCGCCATCGGCCTGCGCGCCGCGCTCGAAGACGGCAAGCGCGCTGCGCTCATCACCCCCGACCGCACCTTGTCGCGCCAGGTCGCGGCCCATCTCGACCGCTGGGGCCTGTTGCCGGACGATTCCGCCGGCGCGCCGCTCGTTCAATCCGCCCCCGGCCGCCTGCTGATGCACCTGGCCCATCTGCGAACCCGCCCGCTCGAGGCCGAGGGCCTGATGATCCTCCTCAAACATCCCCTCACCCGAGGGGCCGAGGATCGGACGGCCCATCTCCGCCGCACCCGGCACCTGGAAATCGACCTCATCCGCAAGAAACCCGTCGCCTTCCCGACGCCCGACGCAATCCAGGCCTGGTCCGACGACCCGACCGACCCCTGGATCACCTGGCTCACCGACACCCTCACCCAACTCGCCACCCACCCCGAGGCAGCCCCCCTCGCCGACCACGTCGCCGCCCATTTGGCCCTCACCACCCAAGTCGCCGGCGACGCCGCCTGGCACGGCCCCGCCGGCCGCGCCGCGCTCCACGTCCTTCGGACCCTTGCCCAGACCGCGCCCGAGGCCGATCCCACACCGGTCACCGCCCAGGATTACGCCCGCATCCTCCACGCCCTCCTGTCCGCCGAGGAGGTCCGCGACCCCTATTCTCCCCATCCCGACATCATGATCTGGGGCGCGCTCGAGGCCCGCGTCCGCACCGCCGATCTGGTCATCCTGGGCGGCCTGACCGAGGGCACCTGGCCCGACCAACCGACCCCCGATCCTTGGCTGAACCGCCAGATGCGCGCCCAGCTCGGCCTCCGCTTGCCCGACCGCCAGATCGGCCTGTCCGCCCACGACTTCCAACTGGCCGCCGCGGGACCCGAGATCTGGCTCTCCCATCCCAAGCGCAATGCCGAGACCGAAACGGTCCCCTCCCGCTGGCTCAACCGCCTCACCGGTCTCCTCGGCGGGATTGGCCCCAAGGGCAATGCAGCCCTTGGGGCCATGCGCACTCGCGGCACGTACTGGCTCCACCTCGCCGCCGCCCTGGACCGCCCCGACCAACGCCATCTGACGCAGAAGGCCCCGCGCCCCGCGCCCAAACCACCCGCCGAAGCGCGTCCCCGCCGGCTCTCCGTCACCCAAATCGAGACCCTGATCCGCGACCCTTACGCCATCTACGCGCGCCACATCCTCGGCCTCGACCCGCTCCCCCCCCTCCGCCAAGGTCCCGATGCCCGCCTGCGCGGCTCCGTCATCCACGACGCCATGGAGCGTTTCGCCCACGACCTGCCCGGCCGTCTCCCCGACGACGCCGCCACCCGCCTGATCCGCGCCGTCCAGATCGAACTCGACAACCAGGCCCCTTGGCCCGCCCATCGCCGCCTCTGGCTGGGCAAGTTCGCCCGCCTTACGGACGACCTCCTAGCGGCCGAAGCCCAACGTCGCGCCAAGGGTCACCCCGTCCTGATCGAAGACAAAGGCGAACTCTCCTTCCCTGACCCACCCTTCACCCTGTCGGCAAAAGCCGACCGCATGGACGATCGCGGCGGCGCCATCGCGATCTACGACTACAAGACCGGCCAAGCCCCCTCGCCCAGCCAGCAAGAACAATACGCCAAGCAACTCCTCCTCGAAGCCCTCATGGTCGAAGCCGGCGCCTTCCCCAGCCTCGGCTCCGCTCGTGTCGAGGAAGTCGCCTACCTGCAAATCGGCAGCCAATATAAAGAAAGCCGCGTCACCATCGACGCGGCCCTCTTGGCCGAAACCCGCGCCCAATTCACCGACCTGATCCGCCGCTACGCTGACGGCCAACCCTACATCGCCCGCCTCGCCCCCGACCTCCTCGCCTATGCTAGCGACTACGACGCCGTGGCCCGCCGCGGCGAATGGGACGACACCCAACCCGCCACCGTGATCCCCGTCGGCTGATGCCCGCCCCGTCCCAGCTCCAAGGGCCCTACCCCAGCGAGGAGGTCCGACCAGGACCGACGAGCGTGCCCCAGCCCCGGCAAACCAAATGAGTCCCAACGACGCCACCCGCGCCCAGATCGGCGCCGCCGACCCCGCGGGCTCCGTCTGGCTCGCCGCCAATGCGGGCTCCGGCAAGACCCGCGTTCTGACCGACCGCGTCGCCTGGCTCCTGCTCGATGGCGCCGCCCCCGAACGCATCCTCTGCCTGACCTATACCAAGGCCGCCGCCGGCGAGATGCAGAACCGCCTGTTCAAGCGCCTGGGCCAATGGGCCATGCTCCCCGACGACGCCCTGCGCCAGGAACTCACCCAACTCGGCGCCGCCCGCGGCACCATATCGCCCGAAAAACTCCGCCGCGCCCGCACCCTCTTCGCCCGCGCCATCGAAACCCCCGGCGGCCTCAAGATCCAGACGATCCACGCCTTCTGCGCCGCCCTCCTCCGCCGCTTCCCACTCGAAGCCGGACTCTCCCCCGCCTTCCAGGAGATGGACGAGATCGCCACCGCCCGCCTCCATGCCGACCTCCTCGACGACATGGCCACAACCCATCCCGACCTCGTCGACCAGATCGCCGCCCGCCTCACCGACGCCGACCCCCGCCAATTCCTGGCCAGCATCGCCGCCAACCGCGACGGCCTCGTCCCCCCGCTCCCCCGCGACGCCCTCCGTCGCGCCTTGGGCATCGAAGACGACGACCCCGACACCGTCCGCGCCCACGCCGTCACCCCCGATGACCTCACCCTCATCGAAGACGTCCGCGACGCCGCCGCGCCGGAAACCGCCGTCACCATGTCCCGCCTGACGGACGCTCTCTCCCAAGCCATCCTCGCCGACCCGCCCGACCGCTTCGACCAACTCTGCGCCGCCCTCCTCACCCAAAAGCACGAGCCCCGCAAAAACCCAGTCACCAAACCCGTCGCGTGGCGCCTCGGCGACGCCCAAACCGAAGACCTCCACGCCTTCGCCGCCCGCCTCGCCGACGCCCATGCCCGCCTCGCCGCCTTCGACTCCCTCGCCCAATCGCAAGCCCTCCACGCCTTCGCTCCTGCCTTCCTCGCCGAGCTCGACCGCCGCAAAGCCCAACGCGGCTGGCTCGATTTCGACGACCAAATCCGGGGCGCGCAACGCCTCCTCAAAGATGGCGAGATGGCCCAATGGGTCCTCTTCAAGCTCGACGGCGGCCTCGACCACATCCTGGTGGACGAGGCCCAGGACACCTCACCCGAACAATGGGACGTCATCGAAGCCTTGGCCTCCGAATTCGGCGCCGGCCAAGGCGCGCGCGACGACATCCGGCGCACGCTCTTTGTCGTTGGTGACCGCAAGCAATCGATCTATTCCTTCCAAGGCGCCGACCCCGACGCCTTCGACCGCATGCGCCGCACCTTCGACCACCGCCTGTCCGCGGGCCCACCGCTGCGGGACCACGCGCTCCGCCACTCCTTCCGCTCCTCCCCCACGATTCTGGACTTGGTGGACGAAACCTTCTCCGCCGGGGGCGGCGTCGGCGACCCACCCGAACATATCGCGTTTAAGACCGACCTGCCCGGCCGCGTCGACCTCTGGCCCGCCCTCGAACAGGCCCCCGAGGATCACAGCGACCGCAAATGGCACGAGCCCGTCGATCGCCCCGCCCGCAACGACGCCAAGATCGAACTGGCCGAAAAGGTCGCCGACACCGTCCAAGCGATGCTGACCGATGGCACCCCCGTCGGCCACGGCCCCACCCGGCGCCCCGTTGGGCCCGGTGACATCCTCATCCTGCTCCGCCGCCGGAAGGAGCTGTTCCACCACATCGTCCGCGCCTGCAAAGCCCGCAACCTGGATCTCGCCGGCGCCGACCGCCTGACCCTCTCGGCCGACCTCGCCGTCCGCGACCTCATCGCCGCCCTCACCTGGGCCGCCACCCCCGATGACGACCTATCGCTCGCCACCATCCTCCGTTCGCCCCTCGGCCGCTTCTCCGAAGCCGACCTCTTCCAAGTCGCCCAGGGCCGCAAAATCCCCCTCTGGCAAGCCGTCCGGGACATCGACGGCCCGGCCAAGGACATGCTCACCGACCTCCTCAAGGTCACCGACACCCTGCGCCCTTACGAACTCCTCCAACGCCTCCTCGTCCGCCACGACGGCCGCCGCCTCCTCCTCGCCCGTCTGGGTCCGGAATCCGCCGAGGCCATCGACGCCCTCCTCGGCCAGGCCCTAGCCTATGAACAACTCGAAACCCCCAGCCTCACCGGCTTCCTCGGCTGGTTCGCCTCCGCCGACCCGGAGCTCAAACGCCAGGGCGGCACGGGCTCCATCCGCGTCATGACCGTCCACGGCGCCAAGGGCCTGGAGGCGCCGGTCGTCATCCTCCCCGAATGCCAGAAACCCCGCGCCCGCGGCCCCTCTGGCGTCCAAACCCTAGACACCGGCGACACCATCTGGATGCCCCCCAAACCCGGCTGGTCCCCCGCGCTCCACGACCACGCCGACCGCCGACAAATGGCCGAAACCGCCGAAGCCGACCGCCTCCTCTACGTCGCCATGACCCGCGCCGAAAACTGGCTCATCGTCGGCGCCGCCGGCGACGTGGGCGACGACCGCCACGACAGTTGGTACAACAAGGTCGCCCACGCCCTCCAAACCCAAGGCGCCCAACCCCACGGCGACACCCTCCGCCTGCAATCCGGCGACTGGGCCCCGCTCCCCCCCCAGCCAGCGACCACCGCCCCAGCCCCAGAGCCGCCCCCTTGGCTCGAAACCCCCGTCCCGTCCCCCGAACCGACCGCCAAGCCCCTCGCCCCCTCCGCCCTCCCAGGTCCCAAGGCCCTCCCGGGCGAGACGGCCGACGCCCGCTCCACCGACGCCGCCCTGCGCCGCGGCACCGCCATCCACGCCCTGCTCGACCACCTCGCCGCGATCCCTGAACCGCAGCGCCCTGCCGCCGCCCCGATCGTCATCGCCCGCCATGCCCCCCTCTGGCCCGAGGACGACGCCCAAGGCATCATCGCCGAAGCCCTCGCCGTCCTCTCCGACCCCGCCCTCACCCACATCTTCGCCCCGGACACCCTCTCCGAAACCCCCTTCGTCCTGCCCGCCACCGACACGCACCCCGCCATCACCGGGACCATCGACCGCCTCGTGCCCACCGCCACCGGCCACCTGATCGTCGACCACAAATCCAACGCGCTCCGCCCGGCGACGCCGGAGCAAGTTCCCCTCGGCCTGCTTCGCCAGATGGGCGCCTACGCCACCGCCGCCGCCGCGATCTGGCCCGGCACTCAGATCGACACGGCCATCCTCTGGACCCGCGACCGCACCCTGATGCCCCTCCCCCGCGCCCGCGTCGCCCAAGCCTGGACCACCTGGCCCGACACCAGCCCCTCGCCCCCAGAGTTTTGAAAAACTCTGGCCAAAATCTTACTTAAGATTTTGGCGTCGCGCCAAGGCGCCTGCGCCCGACACGACGCAAACCACCACCCAGACACACTTCCGGCACTTGCGCCACAAGTGGTTGACGCCTCGGACGGCCATGCAT
>JBCDCW010000082.1:0-13887 GCA_039180995.1 Pseudomonadota bacterium | reverse complement strand
CGAAGGCCCGTAGGAAGATACCGCGGGCCGGTGGCCGTTCGCTGGGAACGGGGTCGCTGGCGCGCAGACAAGCTCGGATCCCGAGACCGATCAAGATCGCGGCGCCCAGGAAGCGGATGGCATCATAGGCGGCTGGGGCCGCCAGAATCAGCGCCGTGACGCCCGTGGCGGCCAAGACCAGGAACAATGCCGCTTGGCAGAGGATCGCCGCCACGCACCAAAGGGCGCGGCGGAACCCGGCGACCCAGGCGGTGAGGATGCAATTGACGGCGTTGGGGCCGGGGGACGTGACGAACACGGCCCAGAACCCAACGAAGACCAGCCAATCGGCAAAGGGCAAATCAGATGTTCAGGAACTTCTGAGCCAGTTTCGGCACCAAGCCGGAGAATTTCAGCGGCGCGTCGGTGACGACAAGGCAGATGCAGGTTTCACCCAGATCGGCGACCGGCATATGGCTGACTTCGTCATCGGCCACTTCCAGGTCTCCCCGAGCGAACCGTTTCGCGCCGTCAATGAATGCGCCTTTCAGAACCAGCGTGTATTCCGTGCCGGTATGCCCGTGATCGGGCATGGCTTGCCCGGCCGGGATCGACAAAAGACGGGCCACGCCCTCTTCGTCTCCGCCGAGAATGGCTTGCTTGACGCCCATACCGACGGGCCGCCACCGGACATCGTCCAGATCGCTTCCGATCGCTTCGCGCAGCGGTTGCGGCAGAACGGGATCGACCCGGGGTGTCTTGACCGACGCCTCAACCGTATCTTCGGGGGCTGAGGCCATGATGCGGTCCATCACGTTCTCATAGCTATCGTCCCGCAACGGTGCGACGTCCGCGTCCTCCATCAAAGCGCCGCCCATGGCCTCGAAGCCGGACAGACGCGCTCGCGCGTCGTCGTCCAGCGACACAGCGGTCGCTACGATCAGATCATGCGCTGCCGGCAGCAGGCCAGCGGCATAGCCCATCAGCAGGTCGTCCCCCACCGGATGCGTTACACTCATGTCGTTACCCTCGTCTTCCAGTCTGCAATCCCGCCGTGTTGCCGGGCGTGTCCGATTGCATCGCGTGTCTCAGTCTATCGATGGCCAACCTAATGCGCGACTTGATGGTGCCCAGGGGCAATCCCGTTTCGGCGGCGATTTCACTATGTGAAAGATCGCCGTAAAAGGCCCGCTCCACCAAGTCTCGCTGTTTTGCTGGCAATTCCGCCACAGCTTCGGCCAGTCGCCTGCTGTCTTGTTGTAAAGCCAGCGCATCGGCTTGGGCTGGCTCGGGTTCGGGGCCCCAGGGCAGGTCCTCCGGTTCGGGCCGGCGGGCCTTTCGGATCAGGTCGATCTTGCGGTTTCGGGCAATGGTGAACAACCACGTGGCCACGGTGGCCCGGGCCGGATCGTAGAGATGTGCCTTGCGCCAGACCGTGACCATGACGTCCTGCATGCAATCCTCCGCGGCACTGGGGTTTAGCCCGGTGCGGATCAGAAACGCCTTCACCCGCGGCGCGTAGTGCCGGAACAACTGGCCGAAGGCGACCCGATCCTGTCGGGCCCCAACGGCGACCAGCATGTCCGCCCAATCTGTATCGTCCTTCGGGGTGAGTGGCACTCGGCCTCCGATTCCGGGGAAAACCCCGTATCACGCAGACCATGAGTATTGCCGAAGCACGTCTTTCAATCAACCTTGCCTGGCGATACGCCGCAGGTGCCGCCTTGGATCAGTACGCCCCCGGTGTCGCGCAACCTTATGGCATTGGTGATCCGAAAGCTGCCGGGCCGCGTAACGCTTCCGAGACCTCCAAAAAGAGACGGGACAGGCATTGTCTTTTGAGACCAGTTCAATCGCCCCGCGCCGGATCGCGATCATCGGCGGCGGCATCAGCGGCATGGCCGCAGCCCACGCCTTGTGCCGACATCATGCGGTGACGCTGATCGAGGCCGAACCACGCCTTGGCGGTCATGCCCGCACCGTGACTGCCGGAAAACGGGGGGATCAGCCGGTGGATACCGGGTTCATCGTGTTCAACAAGGTGAATTATCCCGAAATGCTGAAGCTGTTCGACGACTTGGAGGTGCCGGTCGCCGATTCAAACATGTCATTTGCGGCGTCCTTCGGGGATGGCGCGCTGGAATATGCCCTGCACAACGCCGACACGCTGTTCGCCCAGCGGTCGAACCTGATGAAACCACGATTCCTGCGGATGGTCCGGGATATCTTTCGATTCAACGCCCGCGCCGCCGAGGCGGCGCATGATCCAAACCTGTCGCTGGCGCAGTTCCTGGACGGTTTGGGGATGGGGCAAGCATTCCGCGACTGGTACCTGGCGCCGATCTCGGGCGCGATTTGGTCGACCCCCACCCAGGATGTGATGGAGTTCCCGGCCCAGGCCATGGTGAAGTTCTTTCAGAACCATGCCCTGCTGAGCCATACGGGCCAGCATCGTTGGTTCACGGTCCAGGGTGGCTCGGTCGAATATGTCCGCCGCTTGCAAACGCGAATGGAACGGCAGGGCGTGGATATCCGCCTTGGTACGCCGGTAGAGGGCGTGCGGCGACATCCAGGCGGCGCTTCCGTAAAATGCGCGGGCGGCGCTTGGGAAAGCTTCGATGAGGTGGTGCTGGCGACCCATTCCGACGATTCACTGGCGATGCTAACCGACCCGAGCCCGGCGGAACACGCGATCCTGTCGCGCATCCGGTACCAGCCCAACGAGGCGATCCTACATGCCGACAGTCGTGCCATGCCGCGGCGGAAAAAGGTCTGGGCATCGTGGAACTATACCGAGCCCGATGGGAAGACGCCGGAGCGGATCGGGCTAACCTATTGGATGAACCGGCTACAGCCGATTCCCAAGGATGATCCGATGTTCGTGACACTGAACCCCCAGGTCGCGCTGGACGAAGCGCTGATCTACGACACGGTCTCGTTCCGACACCCGGTCTACGACCGGTCCATGATGGCAGCGGTCCAGGAGGTGCGGGCGATGAACGGCACGCGGGCCACCTGGTTCTGCGGCGCCTGGATGCGCAACGGGTTCCACGAAGACGGCATGGTGTCCGGCCTGGACGTGGCCGATGGGATCGGGCGGCGACGCCCGGTGGGGATCGCGGCGGCATGAAACAGCCCATCCTGGACCACGTCGCAGCGCGCACATTCCACGGTCGCCAGGCCGAAGGCGTGTCGAACGCGTTTCGATATTCCGTCGATTTCGTGCTGATGAACCCAGAGGCGACGTTGGAGACGCCCGGCCTGTTCTCGCGCAATCGGTTCAACCTGTTTTCGATCCGGGATCGGGATCATGGCGGTGTGCCAGGCGAAGGGCGCGGCGTCGCCTGGGTGCGGGCGGCGCTGGCCGAGCATCTGCCCGACTTTCAGGCCGGGCGTATCCTGCTTCTCGCGCAGCCGCGGGTGCTGGGATATGTGTTCAACCCGGTCAGCTTCTGGCTGATCCACGGGCGGGACGGGACGCTGCGCGTTGTGATCGCCGAGGTGACGAATACCTATGGCGACCGGCATTCCTATCTGTGCCACACCGACGATCTGGCAGCGATCAGCCGGGACATGACGCTGAGCGCGCAGAAGGTGTTCCACGTTTCGCCCTTCCGCCCGATCGAGGGGGATTACGCGTTCCGCTTCGACATCCAGCCCGACCGGATCGGAATCTGGATCGACCATCGGTCCAATGACGGCACGCTGCTGGCGACGCTATGCGGCCCGCGCACACCGCTGACCTCGGGCGCGATCTTGCGGGCCAGTTTGAAGCGGCCCTTGGGCGCGCGGCGGGTGATGGCGCTGATCCATTGGCAGGCGGTGAAGCTATGGTGGAAAGGCGCCGCGTTCCGCGGACGGCCGACACCACCGGCGCGCGATCTGACGCGCTGATGTCTTCCTGGGGCGCCGGCCGCATCGGACCTGATCCGAGGCGCTTTGCGGCCAAAGATTTTCGGGTCAGGCCCAAGGACGATGGTGTGAACGGTCGCAGGAAAGCCCAGACGTGACCGATGGTTTGCCGAGATATTCCGCCTTCGCCGCAATCCTGGCGGCGGCGGGCCTGCCGATCTATATCCACGCGCCGAAATTCTATCTGGACAGCTACGGCGTGACGCTGGCGCAATTGTCGGTGGCGCTGTTCCTGCTGCGGCTGCTCGACGTGGTGCAGGACCCGCTGCTGGGGCGATTGGCCGAAGTGACGCGGACGCGCCGCCGGACGATGGCCTGGGGCGCCGGCGGGGTTATGGCGGCGGGGATGGTCGCACTGTTCGCGCTGCCCCCGGCGCTGCCCCCGATCTGGTGGTTCGCGCTGTCGCTGGCGGCGCTATTTTCGGCCTATTCGTTCCTGACGATCTGTTTTTATGCCCAAGGCGTTGCCAAAGCGGGCGCTGTGCCCGGCGGGCATGTGCGCGTGGCGACCTGGCGCGAGACGGGCGCGCTGACGGGCGTGTGCCTGGCCGCGGCGCTGCCCGCGTTGCTGGCGTTTACGGGCGCGCCGTTTGCACTTTATGCCGGAGTGTTCTTGGTGGGCACGGGGGCGGCGCTGTGGGCTATGGGGCCGGAATGGACGGCGCGGGGTGACGCGCCCGAGGGCGGCTTGCGTCCGATCCTCGCCGACGCGCCCGCGCGTCGGCTGCTGCTGATCGCGCTGGCCAATGCGACGCCGGTGGCCGTGACATCGACCTTGTTCTTATTCTTCGTCGAGGACCGGCTTGGGGCGCCCGGGCTGGAAGGGCCGTTGCTTTTGCTGTTCTTTCTGTCGGCAGCCGCATCGGCGCCGCTCTGGGGCCGCGCCGCTCGGCGCGTTGGGCCAAGGCCCGCGCTTCTCGCTGGGATGGGGCTTGCGATTGCGACGTTTGGCTGGGCGCTGACATTGGGCGCCGGGGACGTGGCGGCCTTTGCGGTGATCTGCGTGGCGTCCGGCGCGGCGTTGGGGGCGGATTTGACGTTGCTGCCCGCTTTGTTCGCGCGCCGAATGGCCGAGATCGCGCCGGGGGCGGCGGATGGGTTCGGGCTTTGGTCCTTCGTGACCAAGGTCACGTTGGCCTTTGCGGCCATTGCCTTGCTGCCATTGTTGGAGGTGGCGGGATATGTGCCGGGCGGCGTGTCGCCAGACGCGGCACTGGACGTGCTGACCTGGCTTTATGCTGGGCTGCCACTGGGTTTGAAAGCGGTGGCCATGGGCCTGCTTTGGCGGGCGGGGCCCGAGATTGCGGAATATGGAAAGGACATGGGTCATGCGTGACTTCAAGGGCAAGCGGTATTGGTTGGTGGGGGCGTCGGAAGGGCTGGGGGCGGCTTTGGCGCACAGATTGTCGGCGGTGGGCGCGGAGGTGATCGTCTCGGCCCGGTCCGCCGACAGGTTGACCGATCTGGTGGAGGCGTTGCCGGGCAAGGCGCGGGCGGTGGCCTGCGACGTCGCCTCGCGCGAGAGCGTGGAGGCGGCGGCGCGCGAGGTGGGCGAGATCGACGGCGTGGTTTTCCTGGCGGGAGTGTATTGGCCGTTGAGGGCCCAGGACTGGGACGCCCAGCAGGTCGAGGCCATGTGCGACGTGAACTTTACCGGCGCGGCGCGCGTGGTGGGCGCAGTGATCGGCGACATGGTCGCGCGGGATGCGGGGCACATCGTTTTGACGGGGTCGCTATCCGGCTTCCGGGGGCTGCCGGGGGCAACGGGTTATGGGGCGTCGAAGGCGGGTGTGATGTGGCTGGCCGAGGGGATGCATGCCGATCTGCGGCACACCGGCGTGGAGGTGCAGGTGGCCAATCCGGGGTTCATCAAGACGCGGATGACGGACAAGAACGCGTTTAACATGCCGTTCCTGATGACGCCCGAAGAGGCGGCGCAGCAGATGTTCGACCTGATGCTGACGGATGGGTTTAAGCGGAGTTTTCCGACGGTGTTTTCGTGGCTGTTCCGGAGTGGGCAGTTTCTGCCGGATTGGCTTTGGTATGGATTGTTTGCCCGGCATTGAGCGTCGAAGCGAGGGGCCAGCCCCTCGCGCTCCCCGAGGTATTTACGGCCAGAGGAAGAGGGGAAACCGGCGTCTGATCTAGGTCTGATCCGGGTCTGATCTACGTCGGACGTCGTGCGCCCTACTCTGCCGCGAGCCTGGTAATCAGGACGGTGACCTCCGGCCGTTTGCCCACCTCATCTTGCGCGATCTTGCGGACGCCGCGGATGATGACCTCCTCTAGCTTTTCGTCGTCGCCCGCCGTGCGGGTGTCGACGCGGGCCAGTTGGCCGGCCAGGTGCTGTTCCATCAGGTCCGCCAGGGGTGCGCCGTTGGCGGCGCGGTCAGGCAGGCCGCGCAGGTCGACCCAGGTGTCTTCCAGAACCTCGTCATCGTCATCGACCATGACGGCGACCACGGCGAGGCCGTTCACGGCCATGCGGATGCGGTCGCGGATGATGCCGTCGAATTGGCCAACCAGGGCGGAGCCGTCCAGATAGGTGCGACCCGTTTCCACGTGGTCGACCACTTCGGGCTTGTTGCCCGCAAGATCCAGCATGGTGCCGTTCGGGGCAACGACCCCGATGCGGCCCAGGCTGTCGGCCAGCTTGGCATGTTCGCGCAGGTGGCGGTGTTCGCCATGCATGGGGATCACGATCTGGGGTTGGGTGATCGCCTGGATCGCCTCCAGGTCCGGGCGGTTGGCGTGGCCCGAGACGTGGTAGAGGCCATCGTCGTCGGTGACGACGTCCACGCCCAGTTCCGACAGGTTGTTGAGAATGCGGGCGACGTCCTTTTCGTTGCCGGGAATCGTCTTGGAGGAGAAGAGGAACGTATCGCCCTCGGCCAGTTCCATGCCGAAATACTTGCCGCGGGAGAGTTGGGCGGACGCGGCCCGGCGCTCGCCCTGGCTGCCCGTGACGATCAGCATCAGGTTTTCGCGGGAGATGTCGGCCGCTTCCTCGGGCGAGACCGTCTTGGGGAAGTCGGTCAGGATGCCTTCCTCGACCGCCGCTTCGGTCATGCGGCGCATGGCGCGGCCCATGAGGCAGACCGAGCGGCCCGCCGCCTCGCCGGCGCGGGCGAGGCTTTGCAGGCGCGCGACGTTGGAGGCGAAGGTGGTGGCGACGAACATGCCCGACGATCGGTCGACCAGGGCCTTGATCTCGGGTCCGACGAGGGACTCTGATCGGCCCTCGTGCTTGTTGAAGACGTTGGTGGAGTCGCAGACCAGGGCGCGGATGCCGGGCTTGGACGCCTCGGCCCAGAGGTCGGGATCGAAGGGCTCGCCCACGACGGGGGCGGTGTCGAGCTTGAAATCGCCCGTGTGAATGATCCGGCCCGCCGGGCTGTCGATGACCAGGGCATTGGATTCCGGGATCGAGTGGGAGATCGGGAGGAAGCCGACCTGGAAGGGCCCGGCCTCGACCATGGCCGGGAAGGGCTCGGCGATCTTGACAGCATTGGCATCCTGGCCCTTCTCGGCCAGCTTGCGGCGGGCTAGGTTGGCGGTGAACTTGCGGGCATGGATCGGTGCCTTGAGCTGCTGGAACAGGTGACCGACGCCGCCCACATGGTCTTCGTGACCGTGGGTGATGAAGATGCCCTCCAGCCGGTCGAGCTTGTCCAGAAGCCAGGTGATATCGGGCAGGATGACGTCCACGCCGGGCGTGGTGTCCATGTCGGGGAAGGCGATGCCCAGATCGACCAGGATCAGGCGTTCCGCGCCCTCAGCGCCGTAGCCGTAGATATAGGCGTTCATGCCGATTTCGCCGGCGCCGCCCAGGGGCAGATAGATCAGACGGTTGCGTCCGCTCATGTGGTGTCCTTGTTGAATGTGTGGATGACGGTCAGGCCGTGCATCGTCAGATCATCTTCGTAGGCGTCGAACAGCGTTTCGGCCTGCTGGAAGAGAGGCGCAAGGCCTCCGGTCGAGATAACTTTCATGGGGCGATCCCGCTCCGCCTTGATGCGGGCGGTGATCTCTTTGACGAGGCCGACATAGCCCCAGAAGACGCCGGATTGCATGCAGGCCACGGTGTTGGTGCCGACCACGCGCTGGGGCTGGGTGATGTCCACATGGGGCAGTGCGGCAGCGGCCATGTGGAGCGCTTCGAGGCTGAGGTTCACGCCCGGCGCGATGACGCCGCCGACATAGGCACCGTCATGGTCGACCACGTCGAAGGTGGTGGCCGTGCCGAAATCGACGACGATCAGATCGCCGCCATGGCGGTCATAGGCGCCAGCCGTGTTCACCAGCCGGTCGGGGCCGACGATGGTGCCTTCGTCCACGCGGGGCGGCGTGGGTAGGGCGCAGTCGGGTTTACCGACCACAAGGGGCCGGGTCTTGAAATGGCGGTCGCAGAGGACGCGCAGGTTGAAGACGACGCGGGGCACGGTGGAGGAGATGATCACCTCGGTGATGTCCGCCTTCACCTCATCCAGGACCATTAGGGTACGAAGCCAGGTCCAATACTCGTCCGCCGTGCGCTGATGCTGGGTGGCGCAGCGCCAATTGGCGATGAAGCGCTGGCCGTCCCAAATGGCGAAGACGGTGTTGGTGTTGCCGCAATCGATGGTCAGGAGCATGTCTGCGTCTCGAAAAAGATGTCCGCCGCCGGGATGGGTTTGGGCCCGTCTGGGGTGCCCAGGATCAGGTGGCCGTTTTCGTCCACGTCGTCGAAGGTCCCCGTCAGGGCGCCGGTCATGGTGCGAGCGATGATGGTGTCGCCCCGGCGGGCGGCATGGGTCAACCAGGCGGTGCGAATGGGGGCGAAGCCGTGGGTTTCAAACTGGGTTTCGCGGATTGCGAAGGCGGGGGCGAGGGTGTCGAGCATCGCCTCGGGGGTGAGGCGCAGGCCAGTCGCTTGCAGCAGCGAGATGGGGGCGGCGGCGTTTGGTTCAAGATGGGCCGCGTCGGGCGTGGCGATCAGGTTGAGACCGATGCCCAGGACCAGGAGGCCGTCGCCAGGGCTTTCCAGCAAGATGCCGGCCAGCTTTCGGTCGTCCAGCAGGACGTCATTGGGCCATTTGAGGGAGAGGCCCTGAACGCCCAGGCCGGTGAGTGCGTCATGGAGCGCGAGGGAGGCGACGAAGCTGCGCAGCGCGTGCGCGGCGGGGTCGGCGCCGGGACGCCAGGCGAGGGAGGCGGCGAAGTTGCCTTGGAGCATGGACCAGGGGCGACCCCGGCGGCCATGGGCGGCGGTCTGGCGGCGGGCCAGGATCCAGGTGGGATGCAGCGGGGCCCGGCGCGCGGCCTCGGCCGAGGTGCTGTCGATTTCGTCGAGGAGGATGCGCTCGACGCCGTCGGGCCAGGCCTGCACTCAGTTGACCAACGCGTCGGCGGCAAGGGCGGCGGCGGGCTCCAGCCCCAGAAGATCGGGGAAGAGCGCCAGCATCAGGATTGCAGCCGCCACCAGGGCGCCCATCTGGAGGGCAGGCATGCCTTGGTCCAACTGGCCCTCTTCGCTGCCGAAATACATGTAGAACACGATCCGCAAGTAGTAGAACGCGCCGATGACGCTGGCGATGACGCCCAGGACGGCGAGCCAGACCAGGCCCGCATCGACCGCCGCCGTCAGGACGTAGTACTTGGCGAAGAAGCCCAAGGTCGGGGGGATGCCCGCCAGGCTGAACATCAGGACCAGCAGGGCCAGGGCCGCGCCGGGGCGGGATTTCGAGAGCTGGTTCAGGGATGCGATGTCGGTGGCGTCCATGCCGTCGCGGGTCATGGCCAGGATGAAGGCGAAGGTACCGATATTCATGACCACGTAGATGGTCATGTAGAGCAGCATCGCCTCGACGCCCTGGGATGTCCCGGCGGCCAGGCCCATCAGGGCATAGCCCATATGGGCGATGGAGGAATACGCCATCAGCCGCTTGATGTCGCGCTGGCCGATGGCGGCGATGGCGCCCACGAACATGGACAGAACGCAGACCAGGGCGACGACCTGCTGCCAATCGGCCACCACGCCACCGAACGCGTCATGCACGACCCGGGCGAACAGGCACATGGCGGCGACTTTGGGGGCGGTCGCGAAGAAGGCGGTGATCGGCGTGGGCGAGCCCTCGTAGACGTCGGGCGTCCACATATGGAACGGCGCGGCGGAGACCTTGAAAGCCAAGCCCGCGATCATGAAGACGAGGCCGAAGAGGAGGCCGAGGGCGATGTCGCCGTCGGCGGCGGCCGCGACGACGCCGGCATAGTCGAGCGTGCCCGCATAGCCGTAGGTCAGCGAGATGCCGTAGAGCAGCAGGCCCGAGGACAGGGCGCCGAGGACGAAGTATTTGAGGCCCGCTTCGGTGGATTTGACGTCGTCCCGGCGCATGGAGGCGACGACGTAGAGAGACAGGGATTGCAACTCCAGGCCCATATAGAGGGTCAGGAGGTTGCCCGACGACACCATGACCATCATACCGATGCAGGCCAGGACGATCAGGATCGGGTATTCGAATTTCAGCAGACCCGTGCGGGCCATGTAGTCCTGCCCCATGACCAACACGAAAGCCGCCGACAGCAGGATCACCACCTGCGCAAACTGCGCAAAGCCGTCCTTGACGATCATGCCGTTAAAGCCGGTCCCGGTCTCGCCGCCCACGGCGATCATGAACGCGACGACTGCCAAGACAGCGGCGGTGGCCCAGATCAGCGGGCGGGTCAGGGCGTCCTTCGACGTGTAGACCGCGCCCAAAAGCGCGCCCATGGCGAAGATCGACAACACGATCTCGGGCAGGATGAGTTCCAGGTCGGCGGCGTTCATGGGCGGGCCCTCACTCCGCCGCCGCCACGTCGCGCGTCAGCACGAGGTCGGCGGTGGCGATGTCGTAATTGGCGACAAGCTGGGCCACGGAGGGCCCGATGATGTCAGTGACGAGCGCCGGGTAGACGCCCAGCAGGATGGTGAAGAAGACCAGTGGCGCGAAGATCGCCTTCTCGCGCGCGGTCAGGTCGGTGATCGACCGCAGGCTCTCTTTGATGAGGTCGCCGAAGACGACCCGGCGGTAGAGCCAGAGCGCATAGGCCGCCGACAGGATCACCCCGGTACAGGCGACCAGCGCGACCCAGGTGTTGGCCTGGAAGACGCCGACCAAGGTCAGGAACTCACCCACAAAGCCGGACGTTCCCGGCAGGCCGACATTGGCCATAGTGAACAACATGAAGATCAGCGCATAGGCCGGCATGCGGTTCACCAGGCCGCCATAGGCCGTGATCTCGCGGGTATGCATCCGGTCGTAGACGACGCCGACGCAGAGGAAGAGTGCGCCGGAGATGAAGCCGTGGCTGATCATCTGGAAGATAGCGCCGTCGACGCCCTGCTGATTGGCGGCGAAGATGCCCATGGTCACGAAACCCATATGGGCGACCGATGAATAGGCGATGAGCTTCTTCATATCGTCCTGCATCATCGCCACCAGCGAGGCGTAGACGATGGCGATGGCCGAGAGCCAGAGGACCAGCGGGCCCATCACCTCGGACCCCACGGGGAACATGGGCAGGCTGAAGCGCAGGAACCCGTAGCCGCCCATCTTCAGAAGGATCGCCGCCAGCACCACCGAGCCCGCCGTAGGCGCCTGCACGTGGGCATCAGGCAGCCAGGTATGGACGGGCCACATGGGCATCTTGACCGCGAAGCTGGCGAAGAAGGCCAGCCAGAGCAGGGTCTGGACGCCGCCCACGACCTCAAGCCCCAGGGCGTTCAGAGGCGCGAAATCAAAATCGTGATCGAGCAGTTGCGCGATGTCCGTCGTTTGAGCGTCGATGGCCATGTAGACCATCGCCACGAGCATCAGAGCCGAGCCAAGCAGCGTGTAGAGGAAGAACTTGAAGGACGCGTAGATCCGATCCTTCCCGCCCCAGATGCCGATGATCAGGAACATCGGGATCAGGCCCGCCTCGAAGAAGAGGTAGAACAGGATCAGATCCAGCGCCACGAAGACGCCGATCATCAGGCCTTCGAGGACCAGAAGCGCGACCATGTAATCCTTCACCCGATGGGTCACGTCCCAACAGGCGGCAATGACCAGGGGCATCAGGAAGGTGGTCAGCATCACGAACAGAACCGAGATGCCGTCCACGCCGACCTTATAGGTCAGGCCCGCGATCCATTCGCGTTCTTCAACGAACTGGAACTCGGTGTTTGACGGATCAAAGCCCGTCAGGACGAAAAGCGAGACGAGGAACGTGAAGCTGGTCGCGCCAAGCGCCAGCCACTTCGCGTTGCGCTGGGCGGCCTCGTCTTCGCCGCGCAGGAACACCGCCAGGATCAGCGCGGCGATCAGCGGGGTGAAGGTGACGATAGAGAGGAGATTATCCATCGAGCTTCTCCTCGGTGGCGTAGACGGCGAAGCCGACGACGAGGACCAAGAGGGCGGCGGTCATGGCAACGCTCCAATGCCAGAGCAATGTGCCTGCCGCGCCGTAGAGGATTGCCCCCACGACGACAATGCCGACGGCGGCGCGTTTCCCGCCGTCTGAGGGCTCTCCGTCTTGGGATTGCTTGTGGTCCTGTTCCTTCCAGATCCCACAAGCGATGCCGCCATAGGACATCACCAACGCCCCAACCAAAAGGACAACGATAAGAACGATCGTCATCATCATTCCCCCGCGCCGATGGTCGTCCAGGTGATCAGGACAACGATCCCGATGACCATGGCGAAGGCATAGGTGAAGATGTAGCCGGATTGCGCCTTGTTCAGCGCGCGGGTCACGAAGGGCACGATGCCCATAGCCAGCCCGTTGATGCCGCCGTCGATGACCGCGCCATCGCCCTTCTTCCACAGGAACCGGCCGATGAACTGGGCGGGGCGGACGAAGATCGCGTCATAGACCTCGTCGAAATACCATTTGTTCAGAAGGAACCGGTAGGCGAGGTCCGCATTGGCCGACCATTGCCGCGGCAGGCTGGGCGATTTGATGTAGGCGAGCCACGCGCCGACGAAGCCCAGCAGCATGGCGATGAACGGGGACACCTTCACCCAATTCGGCACCAGGTGGGCCTCATGGATGATGTGGTTGTCGTCACCGATATAGATCGCGCCTTCACCCGGGGTTTGGTGGGGGCGTTCATGCGCCTCCTCTTCGGTGGCGGCGATGGCGGCGCCGGGGATGCGATGCGGCGCGTGGGCGGCGGCGACTTCGTCGGTGATGCCGAAGAACTTGTCGATCTTCTCCTGGCTGCCGAAATACGAGCCGTAGAAGACCATACCCGCCAGGACTGAACCCACCGCCAAGACACCCAAGGGCGCGGTCATGGTGACGGGGCTTTCATGGGCGTGGTCGTGGGTGTGCTTATCGCCCCGTGGCGTGCCGTAGAACGTCAGAAACATCAGGCGCCAGCTATAGAAGCTGGTGAACATGGCCGCGATCACCAGGGCCCAGAAGGCGCCGGTGGAGCCGACATAGGCGACCTCGATGATGGCGTCCTTGGAGACGAAACCCGCAAAGCCCACTGGGAAGCCCAGATAAAGGAGTGGGATGCCGACACCCGTGATGGCGAGCGTGCCGATCATCATGGCCCAGAAGGTGTAGGGGATCTTCTTCCGGAGGCCGCCATAGTTCCGCATGTCCTGTTCGTGGTGCATCGCGTGGATGATCGAGCCCGCACCCAAGAACAGCATCGCCTTGAAGAAGGCGTGGGTCAGCAGGTGGAACATGGCGACCGAATAGGCGCCGAGGCCTGCGGCGACGAACATGTAGCCGAGCTGCGAGCACGTCGAATAGGCGATGACGCGCTTGATGTCGTTCTGCACCAGGCCGACCGTGGCCGCGAAGAAGGCCGTGGCCGCGCCTAGGACCACGACGATGGCCATGGCGGTGTCGGCGAATTCCATGATCGGCGACATGCGGCAGACGAGGAAGACGCCCGCCGTGACCATGGTGGCCGCGTGGATCAGGGCCGAGACCGGGGTCGGGCCCTCCATGGCGTCCGGCAGCCAGGTGTGCAGGCCCAGT
>JBCDCW010000081.1:0-13957 GCA_039180995.1 Pseudomonadota bacterium | reverse complement strand
TCGATATGGAGCGTTCCGCTGGGCATCCGCGCGGTGATGGGGCGGGCGCGCCCCGGCGTCAAGTTGGGTCGGGCTCGTCCCAGGCCACCGCCCGGATCTCGACCAGCGCACCGGCGCGGCGTAGCCCCGCGACCTCGACCGCCGTCCAGGCTGGATAGGGAGCCGCGAAGCGGGCGCGCCAGACCGCCTCGAACGCGTCGAAATGACGGTGCAGGTCCACGTGGAAGCTGGTCACTTCGGACACGGCGTCCAGCGTCAGGTCGGCGTCGGACAGAAGCCCCGCGACCTTGTCGAACGCGCGCTCGAACTGGGCGGTCGGATCGGACGGCATCGAGCCGTCGGGCAGGCTGCCCGTCATGCCGGTCAGAAAGAGGTGGTCGCCCGATCGAATGGCGGGTGACAGGGGCAAGTCCGGGGCGGTCCCACCCGATCGCTGGACGGGGACGCGCGCGATTCTACCGCCCCTCCTGCCAGGGCTTCACCAGGTTGCCGAAGCGGGTGAACCGGCCCTCGAACGATAGCTCCACCGTGCCGATGGGGCCGTGCCTTTGTTTCCCGATCACGACCTCCGCTTTGCCGTGAACCGCCTCCATCGCGGCCTGCCATTCGGCCATCTTGTCGAGTTGGTGATCGCCCGGTTTCTCACGCTCTTTGTAATATTCTTCGCGGTAAACGAACATGACAACGTCGGCGTCTTGTTCGATTGACCCCGATTCGCGCAGATCCGACAGTTGCGGACGCTTGTCTTCGCGTGCTTCGACCTGACGAGACAGCTGCGAAAGCGCGATGACGGGGATGTCGAGTTCCTTGGCGATGGCCTTCAGACCCTGGGTGATCGCCGAGACCTCGTTCACGCGGTTGTCGCCGGTGCCCGGCGCCTTCACCAGTTGCAGGTAATCCACGATCAGCAGGTCCAGGCCGTGAGTCCGCTTCTGGCGGCGGGCGCGGGCGGCGAGTTGGGCGATGGGCAGGGCGGGCGTGTCGTCGATGTAAAGCGGGCAGGCTTCCAGCGCCTTGGCGGCTTCGACGAAGCGGCGGAACTCGGCTTCGGTCATGTCGCCCTTGCGGATCTGCTCGGAGGGGACCTCGGCCGCTTCGGACAGGACGCGGGCGGCCAATTGTTCGGCGGACATCTCCAACGAATAGAAGCCGACCACGCCGCCATCCACCGCGCCGTCGCGCCCGTCATGGGTCTTGCCGCGCTTATAGGCCTTGGCCACGTTGAAGGCGATGTTGGTGGCCAGCGACGTCTTCCCCATGGAGGGCCGCCCGGCCAGGATCAGCAGGTCCGAGCGGTGCAGCCCGCCCAGCTTCTTGTCCATGTCGATCAGGCCGGTGGAGATACCGGCCAGACCGCCATCCCGCTGATAGGCGGCGTTGGCCACGTCGACGGCCTGCTTGATGGCCGACAGGAAGGATTGGAAGCCGCTTTCGGACCGGCCCTGTTCGGCGAGCGCATAGAGCTTCGATTCGGCGTCGACGATCTGGTCAGACGGCTCCTTCTCGACGGTGACGTCGGTGGCTTGGGCGGCGATGTCGCGGCCCAGGCTGATGAGTTCCCGGCGGATGGCCAGGTCGTAGATCATCTGGGCGTAGTCCTTGACCGCATAGGCCGCGATGGCCGAGGCGGCGAGGGTGACCAGATAGGTCGGGCCGCCGAGGGCTTTCAGCCCCTCATGTTCCTCCAGGAACGGCTTCAGGGTCACCGGCGAGGCGAGCGCGTTCTTCTGGATGCGCGCGGCGCAGACCTCCCAGATTTCGCGGTGGACGGGATCGTAGAAGTGTTCCGTCTTCACGATCGAGGCAGCCCGGTCGTAGAGATCGTTATCGGTGAGGAGGGCGCCCAGAAGCTGTTGTTCCGCCTCGATATTATGCGGCAATGTGCCGTCAGTCGAAGCGGGAACTCCCTGGTCCAGTCGCGCGATTTCATTCATGCCTGCCCCCTTGGCGGGCGTTGGATACGCCCGTCCTAGATCTTATCGAAGTCGTCCGTTCGAGCGGCTTACAGAGCCCGCCGCGACCGGGCAATCTGGATATCCTGGGGATATCATGTGGGATTTGATTTGGCGAGGGAATCGAGGGGGTTGAGCCTCCGCTATTCCGCTTTCGCGCCATGGGCGGCCCGCCAAGCCTGCGGATCGTTCAAGAACGATTCCACCCCGTCCAGCGTCTCGGTGTCGAAATGGCCTTGGGTCTTCGCCTCGGCCAGCACGTCCCACCAGGTGCAACAGGCATGGAGGGTCACGCCATGGTCGCCCAGGGTCTTGGTGATTTCGGGGAAGATGCCGTAGCTGAAGATCACGCCGGTATGGGCGCAGGTGGCGCCGGTCTCGCGGATGGCGTCCACGAAGCTGAGCTTGGAGCCGCCATCGGTGGTCAGATCCTCGATCAGCAGGACGCGCTGGCCCTCGGTCATCTGGCCCTCGATGCGGGCGTTGCGGCCGTACCCCTTTGGTTTCTTGCGGACATAGGTCATTGGCAGGGCCATGCGCTCGGCCACCAGGGCGGCGAAGGGAATGCCCGCCGTCTCGCCGCCCGCGACATTGTCGAAAGCCTCCATCCCCGCATCGCGCAGGATCGTGACGGTCAGGAAATCCATCAACGTGGCGCGGATGCGGGGAAAGGAGATCAGCTTGCGGCAGTCGATATAGGTCGGGGCAGGCAGGCCCGAGGCGAAGATGAATGGCTCGCGCGCGTTGAAGTGGACGGCCTCGACCTCCAGCAGCGCGCGAGCGGTGAGGCGGGCGATTTCCGAGGCGGGCGGGTAGGCGGTGGGGATCATGGCGAAACCTTGGGGCGTTAGTGGACGTGCCAATGCAGAGGCACGCCAGGATCGAAGAGCGTGACGGTCTGGCCGTGGCCCTTGATCTGATCGGGCAGGGCGAGGGGCGGGCCTTTGGTGAGGGTGACCGTGTCGCCATTGGGCGGCAGGCCGTAATGGGCGGGACCGTTGAGCGAGGTGAAGGCTTCGAGCTTATTCAATGCGCCCTCCTCGTCGAAGACCTGGGCGTAGCAGGCCAGGGCATGGGGGGCGGTGAAGCAGCCTGCGGCGCAGCACGTCGCCTCTTTCGCATGGGTTGGATGGGGGGCGCTGTCGGTGCCGAGGAAGAACTTCGGGTCGCCGGAGGTGGCGGCCTGGCGCAAGGTCGTCTGATGGGTGTCGCGCTTCAGGATCGGCAGGCAGTAGAAGTGCGGTCGCATGCCGTGGCTGAGCATCGTGGTGCGGTTGGCCATCAGGTGTTGGACGGTGATCGTGGCACCGATATTGTCATGGGCCCGGACGAACTGGACGGCTTCGGTGGTGGTGACGTGTTCCAGAGTGATCTTGAGGAATGGATGTGCGGCCCGCAGGGGCGCAAGCGTCCGGTCCAGGAACGCCGCCTCGCGGTCGAAGACGTCGCCATCCGTGGTTTCACCGTGGATGCAGAGGGGGACGCCCGCTTCCTCCATCGCCGCCAAGACGGAGCGGACGCGGTCGAAGTCGCGCACGCCCGAGGCGGAATTGGTCGTGGCCCCCGCCGGATACAGCTTCACCGCGGTGATGATCCCGCTGGCATGGGCCTGGACCACGTCGGCGGGGTCGGTGGCTTCCGTCAGGTAGAGCGTCATCAAGGGCCGCGGGAACCCGGCGGCGATGATCCGATCGCGGTAGGCGGCGGCTTGGTCGCCTGTGACGACGGGGGGCACGAGGTTCGGCATGATGATCGCGCGTCCGAACTGCGCCGATTGCCCGGCCACAAGGCGCAGCATGTCGCCATCGCGCAGATGCAGATGCCAATCGTCGGGGCGGCGGATCGTCAGGCTGTCCATGGGGTGGGCCTAGCCCCCCGGCGCGGCGATGGCTAGGGTTTGCCGCCATGGACGGGGCGATGCAACGGATGCGCGGCGAGGCGCGGGTGGTTTTGGGCCGCGCGGGTCTGGCCGATCTGCGCCAGCAGGGCAGCGCCAAGGCCATGCTGCCGCGGGTCGATGGCGACGTGCCCGAGGTGGTGTTTCTGAACACCGCTGGCGGTGTGACCGGCGGCGACCGGCTGGATTATGGGCTGATCGTGGGGCCAGGCGCGCACGCGGTCGGGGCGACGCAGACGGCCGAGCGGGCCTATCGTGCCTCGGGCGGGACGGGGCTGGTCCGGACGGACCTGACGGTCGGCGCGGGCGCGCGGCTGGATTGGCTGCCGCAGGAGGTGATCGTCTTTGACGGCGCCGCGATGCGGCGCGAGACCGAGGTGGCTTTGGGGCCCGAGGCCCGTTTCCTGAGCGTCGAGTCGGTGGTGCTTGGCCGGGCCGCCCATGGTGAGATCGTGCGGGATCTGGTCTACGAGGACATCCGGACCATCCGGCGCGGCAATCGGCTGATCCATCAGGAGCATTTGGTTCTGGACCGCGAGACCCTGGAGGACGAACAGGCCCTGGGCAGGCACCGCGCCTTTGCGACCTTGGTCTGGATCGACAGCCGGGCTGAAGATGCGTTGGCGCGGCTGCGAACCGCGATTGGTCCTTGTGGGCAGGCCTCCGCCTGGGATGGACGGCTGGTTGCGCGGTTTGCGGCGCCCCGGCCGGAAACGTTGCGCGGCGCCCTGATCCGCGCCATTAACGCGGTGCGGGGCGCTGCGATGCCGCGCGTGTGGCAATGCGAAGACTAAGTATTCGATGAATTTGACGCCCCGAGAGAAAGATAAGCTGCTGGTCAGCCTGGCGGCCATGGTGGCCCGGGGGCGTCTGGCGCGGGGCGTTAAGCTCAATCACCCGGAAGCCATCGCTCTGATCACCGATTTCGTCGTAGAAGGAGCCCGCGATGGGCGCTCGGTCGCGGATCTGATGCAGGCGGGCGCGCATGTGATCACGGCGGATCAATGCATGGCGGGCATCCCAGAGATGATCCATGACGTTCAAGTGGAAGCGACGTTCCCAGATGGGACCAAGCTGGTGACGGTGCATCATCCGATCCGCCGGACGGAAGCGGCGCAGTGATGTTGCTGAACCTGATCATCGGCCTGTTGGCGGGTTTGTCCGTGCCCAAGATGGAGCGCGTGCTGAAAGGCTGGGCGGAAAGCATCTGGCTGGGCCGCCTGCCGATTAGCGACCACGAATTCGACTTGGCCGCCTTGCTGGTCATCCTGATGGTGGCCTCTCTGCTGACCATTGCGCTGGGCGCCGACAGCAATGCGTTTCTCTTGGCGCTGGGCGCGTTCATCGGTCTCTTCGGCAAGCGCATCTGGGCGCGCATCCAACGGGGTGAGCCATGATCCCAGGGGAAATCCTGCCTGCCGAGGGCGCGTTGATATTGAATGACGGGGCTGAGGCCGTGACAGTCGAAGTCGCGAATACCGGCGACCGGCCTGTTCAGGTCGGCAGCCATTACCACTTCGCCGAAACCAATCCGGCGCTCGATTTCGATCGGGCGGCGGCGCGGGGGCGGCGGCTCGATATCGCGGCGGGAACCGCGATTCGATTCGAACCGGGACAGACCAGGCGCGTTCACCTCGTGCCCCTGTCGGGAGGCCGGAAAGTATACGGTTTCAACGGCATGGTGAACGGAGAATTATAAGTGTTAGACTTCATGAATGCGCAATGGCGAACGGCTGAAATGATGCTGGACGCCCAGACGGTGGTCGGCCTGCGAATGCTTGGCATGGCGGGCGTGCGCCCGACTGACCCGGACGAAAACCTGCGGATGGTGACGGAAAAGCAAACGGCGTTTACGCAATCCGGGATCGCCACGCTGGGTGCGATGCTGGCCGGGAAGACCCCGATCCAGACTTACGATCTGGCGCTGGCACCCATTGGGCGGACCACGCGCGAGAATTCGCGCCGCTTGGTCGAGGCGCGCTGATCGAACGACCTCCGCCGGTTCGACCGGCCTGACGGTTCTGTCCTTGACAGCTCTCACCTTCCGGACTGACGCTTACGTCACGCATCGAAGAGGAAGGGTGGGCCATGTGCGATATCTGCGTGATGGATGCCGTGAAGGGCAGGATGTTGAACCGTCGGGATCTGTTCCGCGGCGCGGCGGCTGTCGGCGTGGCCGGGGCCGCGGTGGCGGCGACGCCAGCGGTCGCAGACATGCATGGCAGCGTGCGCGACCTGACCCATGCCTATGACGAGACCTTCCCGACCTATTTCGGCGCGCCGGGCGTGTCCTATGACAAGGGCTTTGATTTCGCCTCGGACGGGTTCAACCTTTATACGCTGACGGTGAACGAACACACGGGCACCCATATCGACGCGCCGCTGCATTTTTCGGCCGACGGGGATGCGGTCGATGAGATCGAAGTGGGAAACCTGGTCGTGCCCCTTTGCGTGGTGGACATCCGCGAGAAGGCAGCGGCCGACCCGGATGCCCAGGTCACGCCTGATGATTTGGCCGTGTGGATCGAGGCCAATGGCGACATCCCCGACCGCGCCTGTGTCGCGATGCTGTCGGGTTGGACCGATAAGGTCGCGACCGACGCCTATCGCGGCGCGGATGGCGACGGGGTGATGCATTTCCCAGGTTTCCATGCGGAGGCGACGGATATGCTGCTGCGCGAAACCTCGGCTGTGGCGTTGGCGGTCGATACGCTGTCGCTGGATCACGGGCCTTCGGCGGATTTCGCGACCCATTACGCCTGGCTGCCCGCGGGGCGGTACGGGATCGAGAACATGGCGGTCTCTGCCGATTTGCCCGCCGCTGGCGCGACCCTGATCGTGGGGGCGCCCAAGCATAAGCGGGGCACGGGTGGACCGGCGCGCATTTTTGCGCTGGTGTAGAGGAAGGCTTATTAATCAAGGAGATTTCAATGTTGCGTTTCGTTTTGGCCGCCGCGCTTTTTGCGGCGGCACCGGCATTTGGGCAGACGTCAAAGGATTGTTCGCGGATGCCGACGCAGTTGGATGCGAATTTCTGCGCCAAGGACGGGTGGGCGATTTCCGACGGTGAGCTGAACCGCCTTTGGAGTGTGGTGAAGCCCGCCGCCGATGCGCGCGGTACGGGGCAGGCGCTGCTGGACGCGCAGCGCGCTTGGCTGCGCTATCGGGATGCGACCTGCGAGGCGGAGCAGAATGAATATGCCGGGGGTAGCATCGCGGCGATGGTCTATTGGTCCTGCATGGACCGGCTGACCCTTCAGCGGAACGCCGAGTTGCGGGCGATGTTCTGAAGGGCGGCCTTCTCGCGTCGGCTGCGCCGCGCTCGGCGGCGGGAGGGGAGGGGACATGCCAGCGGCGACCAGTAAGCATGATTTGATCGCGGTTTGCGAGACGGACTTTGCGAAGTTGGCGAAGCTGATCGAGACGGTGCCCGAGGATGTCGGTATGGCGCGGGATGGCGACGGGCCGAGCATCCGGGACGTGCTGGGGCATCGGGCCCATTGGATCGACCTTTATCTGGGATGGCGTGCGGATGCGGCGGCGGGGCGCGACGTGTATCTGCCGGCAGAGGGGTGGAAGTGGAACCAACTGGTTGAGTACAATGCCAAGGTCCGAGCGGAGCAGGCGGGGATGAGCTGGTCGGAAACGGTCGAGATGCTGCGGGATCGGCATGGGAAGCTGATGGCCTATCTGGCGGGGCAGGATCAGAACGCGCTTTACGGGTCCCCGATGGAGGGGCATGCCAAATGGACGCCGGGGCGGTTTGCCGAGGCGTCTGGGGCGAGCCATTACCGCTCGGCGGCGAAGGTTGTCCGGGCGCGGTTGAAGGCTGATCACAGAACGAAATCTGCTTAGAAAACGGGCAGTCAACGCCGGTGGGCCGTGGGAGGTTTGACATCCCCGCGCGGCGGCGGACAGGGTGGCGGCGACTGACTTCGGAGTGCCCCCATGCCTGCCACCATCTCCCGCCGCGCCTATGCCGACATGTACGGCCCCACGACTGGCGACCGGGTGCGGCTGGCGGATACCGAGCTGTTTGTCGAGGTCGAGCGGGACCACACGATCTACGGCGAGGAGGTCAAGTTCGGCGGCGGTAAGGTGATCCGCGACGGTATGGGACAGAGCCAGGCGACGCGGGGCGAAGGTGCGGTCGACACGGTCATCACCAACGCGCTGATCGTGGACCATACCGGCATCTACAAGGCCGATGTCGGCCTGCGCGACGGGCGCATCGCCGCCATTGGCAAGGCTGGCAACCCGGATACCCAGCCCGGCGTGGACATCGTAATCGGGCCTGGGACCGAGGCTTTGGCGGGCGAGGGGCGGATCCTGACCGCCGGCGGGTTCGATGCGCATATCCATTTCATCTGTCCGCAACAGATGGAGGACGGGCTGCATTCCGGCGTGACCACGTTCCTGGGCGGTGGCACCGGCCCGGTCCACGGCACGCTGGCCACCACCTGCACGCCGGGCGCTTGGCATATCGGGCGCATGATGCAGGCCTTCGATGCGCTGCCGGTGAACCTGGCGCTGTCCTGCAAGGGCAATGCGTCGCGCAAGGCGCCGCTGGAGGAGATGGTGGCGGCGGGCGCCTGCGCCATGAAGCTGCACGAGGATTGGGGGACGACCCCCGCCGCCATCGACACCTGCCTGTCCGTCGCAGATGAGATGGACGTCCAGGTGATGATCCACACCGACACGCTGAACGAAAGCGGGTTCGTCGAGAACACCGTGGCCGCCATGAAGGGCCGCACCATCCATGCCTTCCACACCGAGGGCGCGGGCGGGGGCCACGCGCCCGACATCATCAAGGTCTGCGGGTTGGACCATGTGATCCCGTCCTCGACAAACCCGACGCGGCCTTACACGGTGAACACGCTGGAGGAGCATCTCGACATGCTCATGGTGTGCCACCACCTGGACAAATCGATCCCTGAAGACGTGGCCTTCGCCGAGAGCCGGATCCGAAAGGAGACCATCGCCGCCGAGGATATCCTGCACGACATGGGCGCGTTCTCGATTATCGCGTCCGACAGCCAGGCCATGGGTCGCGTGGGCGAGGTCGTCATCCGCACCTGGCAGACCGCCGACAAGATGAAGCGGCAGCGGGGGCGGCTGGACGGCGAGACAGGGGACAACGACAACCTGCGCGTCCGGCGCTATATCGCGAAATACACGATCAACCCGGCCATCGCCCACGGCATCGCCCATGAGATCGGGTCCATCGAGGTCGGCAAGCGCGCCGATCTCTGCCTTTGGTCGCCGGCCTTTTTTGGCGTGAAGCCCGAGATGGTGCTGATCGGCGGCACCATCGCCATGGCGCAGATGGGCGACCCGAATGCCTCGATCCCCACGCCCCAGCCGGTCCATTCCCGGCCCATGTGGGGGGCGTTCGGACGCTCGGTCGAACGGGGGGCGGTGTTGTTTGCCAGCCGGGCTGCTGTGGATGCGGGGATCGGAGCAAGCCTGGGGGTTGCCAAGGACGTTCTGGCGGTGAAAGGGACGCGGGGGATCGGGAAGAAAGATATGATCTTGAATGACTTGACGCCGGATGTTGATGTCGACCCCGAGACCTACGAGGTGCGTGCGGACGGCGAATTGCTGACTTGCGAACCGGCGGAGGAACTTTCGATGGCGCAGCGGTATTTTTTGTTTTGACGGGGCAGCCGCCCGGCAAGCCGGGCGGCTTCTGGATCGAGGCACGGGTCGATGGGTCTTGGGCGGCCGCGACCGGGGCGCGCGTGAACTGGGCGCAAGCCGGACCGCAAGCGGTCCGGCCGATGCGGGGCGCTTGCGCCCCGCGCCCTCCTGCGGACAGCGGTTCTCGAAACACCTGGTTCAGCCTTTGCAAGAACCGTCTCGACATCGCATTGACGGGGCTCGCGTTTCTCGCAATGCCGATGTCTCAGGTTTTCCGAGAAACGCTTTAAGGACCGTGGAGCAGGCGGAGGACGCGCACGTTCCGGTGCGTCCAAACCTGTGGGTCGGAGAGTACGTGGTCCGGAAGTGCGGTCCGATCGAGATGGCGCTGTTGCTTTGTTTCGATCCGCAGACGCGGCCCGTCGCCATGGCCGTGCAGACCGTCGCGCAACGTCAGGAGACGTTGGCGGACGGTCTCCTCCTCCGACTTGAGGTCGGCGATCAAACTGCGCAATTTGGCGAGGCGTGCGATGTCGGTCGCGGGGTCGTCGGGAAACATGGGGGCAGCATGCCGGGACTTGGTAAAGAAAGGGTTCATGTCGGACCCCGGGGTCGGGTGTCTCCGGCGCGATCCCGGGCCGTCGAGAGAGGGCGCGATGGTCCGATCATGTTCGGTCCGGTGGGTCGATCAGGAAGGTTGTTCGATGATCTTGGCCGCCGTCGCATCCGGTTGCGGGGCCAACGCGGATCCCTGTCCGCCAGTTTCTGCCAACGCCCGCCAGAAGGTGAATGCGGCGAACGCCATCCGCACCGGTTTCGACCCGCGCGCATCGCACAAGCCCGTCATGCACACCATCGGCCAACGTCAGAATCGCGGCCCGCGCCTGGGCTTCCTGTCGGCGCAGGTCTTCGATCCGCTGTTACAGAGCGGCGAGCCGATCAATGGCGATATGCGGGTTGGGGCGGATGGGCGGCAGGGTCATGGCGTGGTTCTAGCCGATGAGCCGTGAACGAACCCTAAACGGCGAGGCAATCGTCGCCCTGCTCGACCATCTCCACGCGCCGGTCGACGTGTTGCGGTTGGACTACGACGCGCGGCTCGTGCGGCGTAAGCGGCTGGTGACCGAGGCGGGGCGGGCCCTGATGCTGGACCTGCCGGAGCTAACGGATTTGTCGGGGTATGCCGGGTTGGGCTTGGCGGGCGGGGTCGAGATCGCTTTGGAAGCGGCACCAGAGCCAGTTTTGGTCGTGCGGGGCGATCTGCCCAGACTCGCATGGCATATCGGGAACCGGCACACGCCCTGTCAGATGGGCGGGGATCATCTGGTGATCCGAAACGATCATGTGCTGCGGGGCATGCTGGACGGGTTGGGCGCCCATGTGACGACGGATCGGCGGCCGTTCCATCCAGAAGGTGGGGCCTATGGGCATGGCCGGACGATGGGCCATTCGATGGGGCATGACCATTCGCACGACTGATCTTCTGAAGCTGACGCAGTGGCTGTCGCCGGCTTTTCCGCTGTCCAGCTATGCCTATTCCCACGGGTTGGAGGCCGCGATGGCCGCTGGGCGGGTTTGCGATGCAGCCTCGGTCGAAGCCTGGGTGGCATGTGTTTTGCGGCGCGGGACGGGCGCGCTGGATGCCTGGGCGATCCGGGCGGTGATGGATGGCTCAGCGCCGGAGGCCGTGTCCGATCAACTGCGCGCCCGCGCGGGCTGCGCAGAGCGTTGGGAGGAGATGCGCGCCATGGGCGCCGCCTTCTGCGAGACGACGACGGCCATGGGGCAGGCACACCTGGCGGATCTGCCGCTGCCGGTGGCCTTGGGCGTGCGGGCGCGTGGGATGGACGCTGGCACGGTGGTGACGCTGTATCTGCAAGCCGTTGCCGGGCAATTGGTCGGGGCCGCGATGCGCTTCCTGCCGCTGGGCCAGGCCGAGGCGCAAGGCGTGTTGGCCAAACTGCATCCTGTGATCGAGGCGGTCGCGGCGCGCGACGCGCCGGCGCCGCCGGGCGGCGCGGCGCTGCTGGCGGAATTGGACGCGATGGCCCATGAAACCCTTCAGCCGAGGATATTCCGGACATGAGCACGTATGAAACCGGCCAGGCCCTGTCGGAACAGTTGAACCCGGGCATAAAGGCCGCGTTGCAAGTGCGGTGCGGGCATCTTGTGCCCGGCTTGGCCGAGGCCGTGGTGGATTTCGCCTATGGTCGGCATTATGCCCGGCCTGGGCTGCCGCTGCGGGAGCGGTATATCGCGATGATCGCCGCCCTGACGGCGTTGGGCGGGCAGACCCGGCCGCAACTTAAGGTGAACATCGCGGCTGGGCGGAAGGCTGGCCTGAGCCGGGCGGAGAGTGCCGAGACGATCTGGCAGACGGCGCTGTATCGCGGTTTGCGTGCGGCAATCAACAGGTTGAACGTCGCCTTGGAAGTCTTTGAGAAGGAAGGAAAATGATGTCGCCCCATGGCCCCCTTCGGATCGGGATCGGCGGGCCGGTGGGCGCGGGTAAGACCACGTTGACCGAGCATTTGGCGCGCGAATTGTCGAAGACCCGCTCCGTCGCGGTGGTGACCAACGACATCTATACCCGCGAGGATGCCGAGGCGTTGATGCGCGCGCAGGTCCTGCCGCTGGATCGAATCCGAGGGGTCGAAACGGGCGGGTGCCCGCACACGGCTATTCGCGAGGATGCCAGCATCAATCTGGCGGCGATCGCCGATCTGCGCGCGGCGCATCCGGATCTGGATGTGGTCTTGATCGAGAGCGGCGGCGACAATTTGGCCGCCACGTTTTCGCCGGAATTGGCGGATCTGTCGATCTATGTGATCGACACGGCCGCGGGGCAGGACATTCCGCGCAAGCGCGGGCCGGGCGTGACGCGGTCGGATTTGTTGATCCTCAACAAGACCGATCTGGCGCCGCATGTGGGTGTGGACCTGGAGATCGCGCGCCAGGACCTGGAGGCCGCGCGGCGACACCGGCCCTTTGTCATGGCATCTTTGCGCCATGGCGCTGGGGTCGATGAGGTCGTCGGATTCCTGGAGCGGGAAGGCGGGATCTGATCGCGCGGCCTGCAATGGCGGAGCGTCCCACGATCCGAGTGATGGGCTGGCACGGTTTCGGGGCTTGGATGCCTTGGCCGCAAGGGACGGCGCGGCGGCGGGGTCGCCCGCCTGCGCCGTCCGGAAAAGGTTCGACCCGCGCGTGGTGCACGGGTCGACCGGTCTTCAGGGAGAGAAAGGCAACGGGTTCGATCTGAGGGATCGTGGGGGGGGAGGATGATGATCTACCCCAAACCGAACCCTTGCCTTGATGCAAACTTGCTGTGCGATTGTGGCGGCAATCGGGCGGGAACAGGGTGATTGCTAGACAATTCCCTGTCAGCGCCGGATTGTTTCCAAATCAGCCTCGAAGGTCGGGCGGCCGGGTGTCGACCCCCAGATCGGTCATTGCGGTGTCGAGGGGCAGGACCTGCGTGGCTTTCTCGCCCAAGCGGCGCAGGGTGACGGTGCGGTCCTCGACCTCTTTCTTACCGATGGCGAGGATGACCGGGACCTTGGCCAGCGAGTGTTCGCGGACTTTGTAGTTGATCTTTTCGTTGCGCACATCCGCTTCGGCCCGCACGCCGACCTTGGTGAGCGCGGCGACGACCTCGTGGACGTAGTCGTCGGCATCCGACACGATGGAGGCGACGACCACCTGCCGGGGGGCCAGCCAGAAGGGCAGGCGGCCGGCATGTTCTTCGATCAGGATGCCGATGAACCGCTCGAAGGAGCCAAGGCAGGCGCGGTGCAGCATGACGGGCGTGTGCTTTTGACCGTCCTCGCCGATATAGGTGCTGCCCAGACGCTCGGGCATGTTGGTGTCCACCTGGAGCGTGCCGCATTGCCAGGTGCGCCCTATGGCGTCGGTCAGGGTGAATTCCAGCTTGGGGCCGTAGAAGGCGCCTTCGCCCGGCAAGAGTTCATACTCATACCCGGCCGCGTTGCAGGCGGCGCCCAGCGCTTCTTCCAGAATGTCCCAGGTCTCGTCGCTGCCGATCCGTTTCTCGGGGCGGGTCGAAAGCTTCACCGTCCAGTCGTCGAAGCCGAGATCCGCGTAGACTTTGGCCAGGAAGGCGATGAACTTCTTCGACTCGGCTTCGATCTGGTCCATCGCGCAGAAGATGTGCCCATCGTCCTGGGTGAAGCCGCGCACGCGCATGATGCCGTGCAGCGCGCCCGACGGCTCGTAGCGATGGCAAGCCCCGAACTCGGCGTAGCGCAGGGGCAGGTCGCGGTAGCTGCGCAGGGTGTGGTTGTAGACTTGGACGTGGCCGGGGCAGTTCATGGGCTTGAGCGCGTTTACGGCCTTCTCGCGGGCATGGTCCTCGTCGACCTCCACGAGGAACATGTTCTCCTGATATTTCTCCCAATGGCCCGACGCCTCCCAGAGCGCGCGGTCAATCACCTCGGGTGAATTCACC
>JBCDCW010000080.1:0-13970 GCA_039180995.1 Pseudomonadota bacterium | reverse complement strand
GTGATTTCCCGCCTGAAATTGACCCGAGCCCCGGTCTGCGCTGCCCTGGCCCTGGCCACGTCTGTTGCCCTAGCCCTGCCCGCCGCCGCCACCCAAGGCGCTGGCACGCCCGAATTCGCGAAGGTCAGCGGCCCAGAACGGATCGACTATGCTGGCAAGCTGCGGATGCTGTCCCAGCGCATTCCGGCATCAGCCTGCAATGCTGCCGCGGGGATCGGTGGCTGGGAAGCCAAAGGCTACCTGTCCGCCTCGGTTGCGGAATTCGACCGCATCATGAACGCGCTGGAATACGGTGACGTGTTCATCCTGATCCGCGCGCCTGAACAGGATCGTCGCGTCCTGGAACGGATCGCTCAGATGAACGACGTCTGGCATCCTGTTCGGGCTCAGATGATCGAGATGACGGATCAAACCAGCAAGGAAGCGAGCTTCGAGCAAGTGACCTACGCCGCCGCGGCCGCACCCCGGCTCTTGGACATCACCCAGGCACTGGTCGGTGATCTGATCGGCGAATATGCCGATCCGGCCGAATTGCTGGCCGCCGATGCCGTCGGCTTGGATATCGTCGGTCGACAGCGGATGATGCCGCAGATCATCTCGAAAACGGCTTGCATGATGGCCGAAGGCCTTAACGTCGAAGCCGTCCGCGAAGAGCTGGTCGAGGCGATGGCACTTTATGAACTCTCGCTGACGGCGCTCCGGAACGGCATGCCAGAAGTGGGCATCCGCCCACCGCCGACCGACGAGATCGCCGCCGATCTGGCCGAGATCTCCGCCAGATGGCAGACGGTCAAACCTCTGCTGGACAAGCTGGAGGCCGGCGAAACACTGAGCGGCCAAGACCGAGAAACGATCTACAGCGAGATGAACCATCTCACCGCGATGATGAACGACATTTCCGCGGATTATGCAAAGGCGAGCCGCAAACTTCTCTAGCCCGCAAATCAAAGGGGCCCGAGTTATCGGGCTCCTTCTCCAATTTCACACCAACCCAAATCTCAAACCGACCAACCCTATTTTTTGATTTCCTTGAAAGACGAGTACAATGACTGCTGAGTTATTTGGCCTAAAGCCCCCTCTCTTCATCCGTTTTCTGCGACCGATCGCCATGGGCCTTCTGCTCACCACAACCCTGGCCGCGCCGGGGCTGGCCACAGGTCCGACCCCCTCCAACAGTGCCGGCCTCGTCGAGGATGTCGGCGGCGGCGCCCGGATTGACATGGCGGGCAAGCTGCGGATGCTCAGCCAGCGCATCCCCATGACGGCCTGCAACGTGCAAGCCGGGATCGAGACCGACGCCGCAGCCACCATGATGTCGGGCGCGGTGGCCGAATTTCAGAAGATCGTCAGGGCCTTGGAACATGGCGACGATACGCTTGGAATCTATGGCGCCGAGGAAGACCGGCGCGTTCTCTACGCCGTGGCCGACGTGCATGAGATTTGGAACCCGCTCCATGCCGATGTACAGGTCGCCAAGCCGACCACAATGGATGTGGCCTTGGTCACCGGTACAGCCGAGACATCGCACGAGCTTCTGAAACGGGCTCAGGCCTTGGTCGATGCCGTCACGGGCGAGCATTCGGATCCATCGGCTCTCCTGCAAGCCGATGCGATTACGATTGGCATCGCCGGTCGGCAGCGGATGCTGGCCCAGCGGATGTCCAAGAACGCCTGCCTTCTTGCTGAAGGGCATTTCACGACCTCGGCAGCAAGCGAATTGGGCGCGGCGATGGAAACCTATGACGCATCGCTCAACGCGCTCCGGTTCGGAATGGATAATGCCGGGATCGTGGTGCCGCCCAACGCCGCAATCGAAGATGGCCTAGCCGAAATCGCCGCCGACTGGGATTCGTTGCAAGAAAGCCTGACGCAGATCCGAGACGGTGCGCATCCCGATCCGGACACCCGTGCGGCGCTCTATCATGGCCTCAACGGTCTGACCGGCAAGATGAACGTCGTCGTCGGATTGTATGCCGAAGCGAGCAAGCTCGGCCTCTGACCGTAGCCGGAGGCGCCGACCCCGGCGCCTCCGGCAAAGCGCGCGGAACGGCATGTTGTTGCCGCTTCGGCGGATGGCGGTCCTTCTTTGCCGTTGATATGGCGACATTATCGTCATCTTTCCGTTAATCGTTGGCGTTAGGGCCGCTGCGCAGTGTCCTTAACAACACAACGGGGCCTGCAACCGCCGTTGACTTCTTGATGTCGACCGACTTCAGTCTCAATACCATCTGGGGATGGTGACGAGGGAGCATGCGTTATGGCATCTGACAAAGCCACGGATTTCCTGAAGAGGAACCGTCCGCCGCGGGTCAACATTTCATATGAGGATCCCTACGACAGCGAGAAGATGGTCGAATTGCCCTTCGTGATGGGCGTCTTATCCGACCTGTCCGGGAACGACTCGAACAAGGAAAAGCCCGAGATTGAAGATCGCGATTTCCGGGACGTGACCGCGGCGACGCTCGATACGTTCATGTCCGATGTTGCCCCTGCCTCGTCTTTCGCCGTGGAAAACAAGCTTGACCCCGACAGCGGCGACAAGCTTGGCGTCCGGCTGGAGTTCAACTCCATGGATGATTTCAACCCCGCCCGCGTGGCCGAACAGGTGCCCGCCCTCAATAAGCTGCTTGAGGCACGCAAACAGCTCGCCAACCTACAGCGCTATATGAACAGCAAGCCCAAGGCCCAGGATCAAATCAAAACGTTGCTGAACGACCCCGACCTGATGGCCGCCCTGGCTGCGCGCGGCGCGGCCGAAACCGACGGGCAGGAGGACAGCTAATGGCTGACGCTCAGAGCCAAACCGACGCTCAACCCGGCGCCCTGTCCGAACTCGATGAGTTTTCTGACATCCTGCGCCAGACGATCAAACCGCGATCGGATGCTGCCGCGCAGGAGGTCGACAACGCCGTCACCGCCCTGGTGCGCGAGGCTTTGGACGACCAGACACTGGTCACCGAAGACGTATTGGACACACTGGACGCGGTCCTGGCCAAGCTGGATCAGAAGCTCAGCGATCAGGTCAACGCGATCATGCATCACGACGAGTTCCAGAAGTTGGAAGCCTCGTGGCGCGGCCTGGCCTATACGGTCAACAATTCCGAGACCGACTCCACGCTGCGCGTGAAGGTTATGAACATCTCAAAGCAGGAATTGCAGGGGATGTTCCGCGCCTATCCCGGCGCCCGGTGGGATCAAAGCCCGCTTCACCAGCGGATCTACGAGGCCGAGTTCGGCACGTTGGGCGGCAAGCCTTTCGGTGCGCTGATTGGCGACTACTACTTCGGGTTCGGCGCAGGCGACGTCAACCTGCTGCGCGATATTTCCAAGATTGCCGCGGCCGCGCATGCGCCGTTCGTATCTGGCGCGTCGCCCGAACTATTGGGCATGGACGGCTGGAACGAGTTGGGGACACCACCGGACCTGTCCGAAGTGTTCGAGACCCCCGATTACGCCAAGTGGAACACGCTGCGCGAAAGCGAAAACAGCCGATATCTGGCGCTGACTCTGCCCCGCGCTTTGGCCCGCGACCCCTACAACCAAGACAGCGTCAGCCATGTCGAAGAATTCAACTTCGAGGAAGAGACCGATGGCCACGGCGCTCAGAAATATGCCTGGATGAACGCGGCCCACGCCTTGGCTGTGAACATCAACCGTGCCCACAAAGAACATGGCTGGACCGTCCAAATTCGGGGCGTTCAGTCGGGTGGCGAAGTTCTGAACCTGCCGACGCACACCTTCGACACGGGCGACGGCGCGACGGATCTGAAATGCCCGACCGAAGTGTCGATCACCGACCGTCGAGAAGGAGAGTTGTCCGCCGCTGGCCTGATCGGGTTGGTCCACCGCAAGCACACCGACAAGGCCGCCTTTATCGGGGCACAGACCCTCTATAAGCCCAAGAAGTTCGTGGATGAGAAGGCCACCGCCGCCGACAACATGTCCGCGCGCCTGCCCTACATTTTCGCCGTGTCGCGCTTCAGCCATTATCTGAAATGCATGGTTCGCGATAAGATCGGGCAAAGCCCGTCGCGGCAGCAGCTGGAAAACGATCTGCAAGCCTGGATCAACAAATATGTCTCGGGCAATCCCGACACCGCATCGGAGAAGGAGAAGGCGAAAAAGCCGCTCGCCGGTGCAACGGTCGAGGTGCTCGAGGACGAAGAAAATCCCGGCTACTATGTCGGCAAGTTCTTCCTCAAGCCGCACTTCCAGCTTGAGGGAATGGATATCGGGATGAGCCTGGTATCAAAACTCCCCGGTAACAAGTAACTGCCACCCCTTGGTCGCCCGTCTGCCGGTCGGCCCGCCATAATCAGGAGCACTCTATATGGCTGTCGATATTTTTCTGAAGCTTTCCAACGGTATTCGTGGCGAGTCCCAGGACTCGACCCACAAGGACGAGATTGACGTCCTGGCTTGGAATTGGGGCCTGACCCAATCCGGCACAACCCATATGGGCGCTGGCGGCGGCGGCGGTAAGGTGAATGTCTCCGACATCGCCCTTACCAAGTACGTCGACTTGTCGTCCAACGACCTTATCAAGCGCGCCACTTCAGGCGAACATATCGACACCGGTGAGTTGATCGTGCGCAAGTCGGGCGGCAAAGCGCCTGTCGAGTACTTCATCATCAAGATGGAGAACATCATGATCACGTCGTACCAGACGGGCGGCTCCAAGGACGGCTTGGATCGGATCCAGGAAGACCTGACGCTGAACTTTCGCAAGTTTGAGATCGCCTACACTCTTCAAGAAGAATCCGGTGTCGCTGGTGCCCAGACCACCACCGGTTGGGACATCGCCGAAAACACGGAGTGGAGCGCTTAATAGCTCTGCCCTATCGTTCTGATATCGGGGGGCCCTGCCTGCGCACGGGCCCCCTGTTTCGTTTCTCTTGCCGACCTGAGCCCGGCCTCTCCAATGCGTAAACCTTCCGAGGTGACCAGTCCCGACCTGCGCGGTCCGCGCCGACAAATGTCACTGATGCATGTGTTCAGGACCACCGCCGAAAAGGGCGATGCCCGCGTGCCGCCCAATACCGACACCATTGAGGACCCGACCGAACAGGCCCGCCGCGCCAGGCGAACCGGCATCGACGAGGCGGAGTTGCGGCGCCATTTGGCATTGGACCTAGAAAGCTTGATTTCGACGATCCGCCTGGATGCGATTGCTGATCTGGACCCGGGCAGCCGGATCTCCCGCTCGGTTATCAACCACGGCTTCGCCGATCTCAGCCGCGCCGGCGGCACTGTCGCCAGCCGGATCGAGATCGCCCAAGCGATCCGTACCTCGCTCATTGATTTCGAGCCGCGCCTCATTCCCCGCAGCGTCGACGTGCAAATGGCCGAGGAGGACGAGGCGAGCCAACGCCTCAGCTTTCAGGTCACCGCCGAAATCGCCGCCGATCCGGCCGATCTGCCGCTGGAATTCTTGGCTGAGGTCGATTTGGGTTCTGGAAAACTTAAAACCAAGCGATTGCGCCTGCAACGATGAGGAAAGCTTTTCGAGACGCTTATGAACGCGAACTCTCGCTGCTCTATGAGCGTGGGGCTGAATTCGCGCAGGAATATCCCGGCCTCGCAGGCCGGCTGGGCGGCCTGCTGCGCGAAAATGCCGACCCGGCCGTGGCGGGTTTGCTGGAAGGGGCGGCCTTCATGGCGGCTCGGGTACAATTGAAGCTGGACGAGGAATTCCGCGGTTTCACCTCGGAACTTCTGGAACAGGTCTTCCCCGACGCTCTTGCACCGATGCCATCCATGCTGCTGGCGCAGGCAGCCATACCGACCGATGTCAGCGGGTTGGAGGACGGCATCGCCTTGCCACGCGGCGCCTATATGGACGCGCGCTTCGTGGATGCCGACCGCCGTGTTGCATGTCGGTTCCGGACCGGCACGGCATTGGACATCTGGCCACTGGACCTGACCGGTGCGACCTATCTTTCCAACCCGGCCGAGATTTCGGCCTTGGGGCAAGATGCGACACCCGGCGCCGTCGCAGGACTGTCGCTGACGCTGGATGTGGAAGGAAGCGACGCAGACCTGCGCGACCTACCCATCGCGCATCTGCCGATCCATTTGACTGGCCCGCTCGCCGACGCTGTCGCCCTCTATGAGCAGATTCATTGCGACACACTTCGCGTGTCGCTGCGATGGCAAGACGCGCAGGGCGATCCGGTCTTCCGCCGCCTCTCTCTGGATCAGATCGAGCAGATCGGCTTCGAGCGACAGGACCGATTGCTGCCCCACGACAAACGCCTGTTCGACGGGTTCGCCCTGTTGCGCGAAGGCTTCGCCTTTCCGCGGCAGTTCCTGGGTTTCCGCCTGACGGGGCTGCCTGATATTCTCCGAACGGTACATGGCCGAGCATGCCAAGTCATCTTTGAATTCGACCGCTTAGATGGCGGGCTCGCCACGCGGCTCACCCCATCCGCGCTGAAGCTACGCTGCGTTCCGGCTGTCAACCTCTTCGAGGAAGCGGCTGCCCAAGTTCGACTGGACGGCAAGCGGCACGAGTTCGTCATCACCGCAGCCTCCAGCCCGTCGACCCATTACGAGGTGCAACGGCTCCTGGACGTCCATGCCCATTATAGCGCGTCCCGCACCAAGGTCCCGGTCCATCAACTCTACGGTCTGCCCGATGACGGTCGCGCCAATCCGCGGGCCGCGCTCTACTATACGGCCCGCCGCCGAGCCCGGCGCCTCACCGACGAAGAAAGGCGCTTCGGACGGCGGCAGCGGTATCTCGGAACGGAAACGCTCATCTCGATTTGGGAGCCGCCGGAGCGAGACAGCGGCGAGGACGCGGTCCAAGGTGGGGGCGCCCAGCGGTTGCAGATCCGAACGCTCTGCTCAAACCGGCATCTCCCCGAATTCCTTCCGCGGACGGCGGACACCGACGCCTTCACCATGGTGGATGATCAGACGGTCACACTGGGCGTCGTGTCCGGTCCCACCGCGCCGAAGGAACCGGTTTCGATGCTGGATCGGGATGACCAGCATCGGGCCGTCCCCGGCGACGTGCATTGGCGACTGATCAGTTACCTGGCGCTGTCCCATTTCGGGATCGGCGACCGAACCGGGGGCGACAGCGCGACCGCCCTGCGAGAGCTTTTGTCGCTATTCGCCGATCTCTCCGAAGCGACGGACGAAAAGCGGATCGCCGGGATCGAGACCCTGGAAAGCCGACCGATCACCCGACTGATCCGGCGCGAGGACGGGCATTCGCCAGCGCGGGGGATCCAGGTGCGGATTACCTTGGACGAAGACGCCTATGAAGGCTCGGGCACGATCCTGATGGGCGCGATCCTCGACCGGTTCCTGGCCGAATACGCGCCGATCAACAGCTTCACGCAGACTGTGATCCTGACGCGCCAGCGGGGCGAGATCAAAGCGTTCCCACCACGGACCGGATCGGGGCCGTTGCTATGACGCCGGTGCGTGATCCGGTGACGCCTCAGCGTCAGAAAGCCACCAAGTTGGGGCTGTTCGCCGTACTGCGGCGGTTGGAGCGGCAAAACCCAAGCAAACCGCGCATCGGCCGGAATTCTCGCCTGGCCGATGAGATCGCGGCATTGGGGCAAGAGCCATCGCTCGAATTTTCAGTGTCTGACCTTTCGGACTTTGAGCAATCACCCCATGGCACGTCGCGCATCCGCTCCAACGTTCTGGGGTTCTTCGGCCCCCAAGGGGCCCTGCCCCTCAACACGACCGAGGAAGCATTGCGATGGGTCGAGATCGGCAATGACCGGTCGTTCGTTCATTTCGTAGATGTCTTCGCAGCGCGCTTCTTGCAGCTTTTCTTCCGGGCTTGGTCCGACAGCCATGCCATCAGCCAGTTCGATCACCCCGACCGGGACCGCTTCGGCGCCTATGTCTCCGCCCTGTCCGGCGTCTCAACCCCGGCCTTTCGGAACCGTGACGGCATCCCCGACATCTCGCGCACGCATCTCGTTTCGCTGCATGCGGCGCGCGTTCGCAGCGGAGTTCGCCTTCGGCAGTTGATCGAGCTTTACCTGGGCGCCCAAGTCACCGTGGTGGAACACGTTCCTGCCTGGGTCGAATTCGAGGTTGAGGACCGCAGCCGCATGGGCCTGGGCGCCTCGACACTGGGCCAAGACCTGGCGCTGGGCTCGCGCATGCGGTCGGTCAACGATCGCGTCCGTTTGGACATCCGGGCGCGGACACTGGCGGAGTATCGCAGCTATCTGCCAGGCGAACGACGCCATAGCCAATTGCAGGACCTGGTCGCCTGGTATCTCGGCTTATCCATGGAAGTGGGCGTGACGTTGTCGTTGCCCGCCTCCGAGGTGCCGCCCGCCGCGTTGGGTCAGACCACCGAGCTGGGTTGGATGGCCGCCATGGCGCCGGACACCGAAGCGGGCGGCCACGTTCAAGTCGCGGAATACGGGTTGGAGGCGGTCTGAAGCCGCCCGTTCTAAGAGGTCGAGATATGGCAGAGATCACCATTGAGAAATACGCGGCCAAGATGAACCGCGTGGGGTACGAGAGCTTTCTGAACGCCATGCGCCACGTGCGGGGCGAGGGGAATCGGAACGTCGAACTGGTGCATTGGATGTTTCAGGCCTTGACCAGCAAGGACGGTGACATCGCCCACACCTTGACCGCCATGGATGTGGATCGGGGCGTCGTTCTGCGGTCACTGGACGCGTCGCAGGCCCGGCTCCGCAAGAACGTAACCGAAAGCCCCGGTATCTCGGACAGTCTATCGGATACGCTCAACCATGCCTGGACCTATGCCACGCTGTTCTTCGGCGAGGTGCAGATCCGGTCGGGCCACGCGCTCTTTGCGGCATTGAACGATCCCCGCCTGCGCCGGGAATTGCTCGCCGCCGCGCCGGAACTCGATGGTGTGTCCGTGGATCGGCTGGCGTCGGAGCACCGAACGCTCTGGGCTCAATCCGAAGAGGAGCAGATGCGGCCGATGGACGGCTCCGGTCTGGCCGCCAAGGATGCCACGGCGGACGGGCGCGCAACCGACACACCGCTGGGCCGCTATTCGGTCGACCTGACAGCCCAGGCCGATAGCGGGACCATGGACCCCATCGTCGGACGTGACCCGGAAATCCGACAGATCGTCGATGTCCTGCTGCGCCGTCGCCAGAACAACCCAATCTTGACTGGCGAGGCTGGCGTTGGAAAGACGGCTGTCGTCGAAGGCTTCGCTCAGCGCTTGGTGGCTGGGGATGTCCCGCCGAACCTTCAAGGCACGCGGCTGCACATGCTGGATATCCAGGCGATGCAGGCGGGCGCGTCCATGAAGGGCGAGTTCGAGCAACGGCTAAAATCCGTCATCGACGAGGTCCAGGCCAGCCCGACGCCGATCATCCTGTTCATCGACGAAGCCCATACCTTGATCGGCGCGGGCGGCCAAGCCGGGACCGGCGACGCCGCCAACCTGCTGAAACCGGCCTTGGCACGTGGCACGCTGCGCACCATCGCGGCCACCACCTGGTCCGAATACCGCAACCATATCGAGAAGGACCCGGCCCTAACCCGCCGGTTTCAGCCCATCGACGTCCCCGAACCGGACGTCGCACGCTGTTGCACCATGCTGCGCGGCATTCTCGCCCCGATGGAGGCCCATCACGGTGTCCGCATCGCCGACGAAGCTTTGGTTGCCGCCGTCGCCCTGTCCGACCGCTACATTCCTGCGCGCCAACTGCCCGACAAAGCCGTCAGCCTGCTCGACACTGCCTGCGCCCGCGTCGCCGTCAGCCAGGCCGCCACGCCAGCCCGCATCGCCGACCTTACGGCCCACATCGCCGCCCTGACCGCCGAGATCGCCGCCAAGGAGGCCGAGCGAGACCTGGGCGAGACCAACGAAGAGCGGCTAGCCGAGGCCATCGACGAAAAGGCGAAGGCAGAGCAGGATCTCACCACCGAGCAGGCAAGTTACGAAACGGAGAAAGACCTCGTCGACCGCATCGTCGCGCTCCGCCATGATCTGACCGAACCCGGCGAAGACTTCGACGAAATCGCCGCCCGCGCCGAAATCGCGACCAAGCAGGCGGAACTGGGCGAACGGGACGCCGATGACCGCATGGTCTATCCCCATGTGGACGAACAGGCCGTGGCCTCGGTCATATCGGACTGGACCGGCATCCCAGCGGGTCGGATGGTGGCCGACGAATTGCAACAGGTGCTCACCCTGGCCGACACGCTGCAAGAGCGGGTCATTGGTCAGGATCACGGCCTCAAGATGATCGCCAAACGCATCGAGACATCCCGTGCGGGTCTCTCGAACCCGGACAAACCCATCGGGGTTTTTATGCTGGCCGGGCCGTCGGGTGTCGGCAAGACCGAGACGGCCCTAGCCCTGGCCGAGCAGCTTTATGGCGGCGAGCAGAACGTCATCACGATCAATATGTCCGAGTTCCAGGAGGCGCATTCCGTATCGCTCCTGAAAGGGGCGCCGCCGGGATATGTGGGCTATGGCGAGGGCGGGCGGTTGACTGAAGCCGTGCGGCGCAAACCCTACTCGGTGGTCCTGCTGGACGAGGTCGAAAAGGCCCATCCAGACGTCCACGAACTGTTCTTCCAAGTCTTCGACAAGGGCGTGATGGAGGACGGAAATGGTCGTGCCATCAACTTCCGCAATACCTTGATCCTCCTGACCTCGAATGTCGGAACCGATGTCATAATGGAGATGGCTGGCGAAGGTAACATCGACGACATGGACGAACTGAACACCGCCCTGAAGCCCTTTCTGCTGGAGGTCTTCCCCCCCGCCCTGCTGGGCCGGATCGTCACGATCCCCTACGTGCCGCTATCGCCCGCGGTCCTGCGCGGGATCGCCGGGCTGAAATTGAGTTCCGTCGCCAAACGCATGAAGTCCGCCCATGGGGCACGGCTGACCTGGTCCGACGCGGTCCTGGATCACATCATCGACCGCTGCCGCGACCCCGATAGTGGCGGGCGGATGATCGACAACATCATCACCAACTCGATCCTGCCCGATCTGTCCCGAGACGTGCTTGGCCGGATGGTCCAAGGCGCCGAAATCGCGGACGTCGCCATCCAGATGGAGAATGGCGGCTTCATCTACACATTCAATTGAGAGGAGAGGGAACATGTCCCACACGCTTGAATGGGTCGCCATCAAGAAATTCGGCGACGACCCCATCGGCGCGATTGGGTTTCTCGGAAACGATGCCGTGGCTGTCGTCGCTTTCTATGACGACCGGGACGGGAATCGCGACGGCGAAGTCGGCATCGGCGAATGGATCGTCTCGAAGGTCTTTCCGATCAGCATGGAAGGCGGAAATGTCACCGAGGTCGCCATGCAGGGGCGGGCGATACCTGAGATTATCCTGCGCGATCCTAGCTTCCCCAACGCCGCCGCCCGCATGTTCGCCAGCTTTGGGGCCGGATTGGTCATCGACGGTGCGTATTCCGTCTATTTCGCGCCCGGTGTCGGTAAGATCGCAGGGACGGCCGCCAAGTACATCACCCAAGGCATGGTGAAGGAATTCGTCGTTCGCAAAGGGTTTGAAGAGGCGGTCAAAGCCTCCGTGATGACAGCCATCGGTCGCTAGCTCGGTTCGGCCACCACCTGATCCACCAAGTCGATGAATAGCGCGGTGGCCGGGTCCAGCGGCTCGGGCGGGGCGGCCACGACCGGGACCGCACCAGCCTGGACACGTCCCATCTTGCGATCGGCCCACGCCTTCAGATCGGCCACGTCGTAGTTCCGCAGGAACGGATTGGCCCGGACGACGCCGGCGCCCATCACCTCGCGGATCGTCCGATCCTCGGAGGCCGACAGGACGGTATGCGCCCCGCCCGGTCCAAGGAAATGGGCCAGATAGAGACGCCCCGGCGTGATCGCGTGGTTGCGGCGGCGCAGGAAATCCTCGTTCTCCTGCGCCAGTTTCGTGACCATGTCGCGGCTCAGCGTCGGATCGAAGCGCAGACGCAGCAACTCGGCCCGAGATAAGGTCGCGATCAAGTCGGGCCGATAGGTCCGCATCATCCGCAGCCACGTGCTCTCGATGAACTGCCCCAACCCCGTCGCGGTCGATAGGGGGTTCTTCGCCCGCGCATTGCCGGCACTCTCCACCTGAATGATCTGCGCGACCAATGCCTCGACGGCCCCCGAAGCAACGACTGTTTCGCCTGACAATAAGGGCATCGGGTCTACCGGCTCCCCGGCCAGCCGTGTCTCGAAATGCAAATGCGGGCCGGTCGAACGCCCTGTCGTCCCAACCTCGCCGATGATCTGACCCGCCTCTACAGGGTCCCCGACCGCAAGGCCCGGCGCGAAGCGGTTGAGATGCGCATAGCGCGTCTCCAATCCGCCAGCATGGGCCAGAGACACCAAATTTCCATAGCCGCCTGCGACGCCCGCACGGGTCACCCGACCGGCGGCCGCCGCACGCACGGGCGTTCCCGTCGGGGCGGCCCAGTCTACACCCGCATGCAGACGAACGGTCTTCAAAATCGGATGATTGCGGGGCCCAAAGCCCGAGGTCAGGACGCCGCTGACCGGCGTCACGATCGCGGCGTTGCCTTGCTTCTGTCGGCCTGGCACGTGACATCGAAATCCGCCGTCGCCAGGGTTCGGAATCACGTAGCAGCGCCAATTCCCGGACGGCCCCTGCAAGGCGGCATACATCAATTGGCCTTCCGCGCTGCCGCCCGGCCCAGGATCGGGGGCAAAAGCAAGCGTGATCCGGTCACCCTGGTCAGCGGCACGTTCCAGATCGAAGCTGCGGGCCAGAAGGCCGGTGAAGGTTCCGGCCAGATCGGAAGGCACCCCTCCGCGCAGAGCCGCAGAATAAACGGCATCCAGCAAACGGAAGCTCTCGTCGGCATTTGGGGTCGACGGATCCGTTAACGCCGCCAGTCCCTCGCCGACCCACGGATCCGACGCCGAAACAATTTCGCCAGACCGAAGTTGGGCCACCGATCCAAGATATTCGTCCGGACCGTAGACGGAGACTTGCGCAAGTTCCTTCCGCCCCCCGTCCGACCGCAAGCGCAAAGCCACAAGCGATCCGCGCGCAACCCGGTCGGCCCCTGGGATGGTGGCCGCGATCCTGGTGGCCAAGGCGGCGGCGCGACGATCCAGCGGGCTCTCGGAAAGTAAATCGGACAAATCGCGCGCCACTTCGGCCCGCAGGATGATATCTTCATAGAGCGGGCGCCGCTCAGCCTCGCGCCGGGTGAAGGCCAGGCTCGTCTCTTCGACCTCAACGGGCTCGGCGGCGACATCCTCTCCACCGACACCTTCGATCACGGCGCCATAGCTGTCTTCGTCGTCGACATCGGCCTCCGCGATTTTTGGGTCGGTCAACGACATCAAGGCTTGGGGGTTGGATGCGATCTGGCGCATCTCCTGGGCGGCCCGGTCCTGCTGGGCCTGGAAAAAGGCGAAGTCTTCCCGGCTGGACGGCAGAGCCGTGATCAACCGGCTTTCCGTCACGACGAGTTCATCGCGGAGGATGGCAATCCGATCCGGCGAGGGCAGACCAAAACGCCGGACATTCAACACGCCCGGGCCAGGCACCCGGCGAACCCGGTCTCCGAGATCTTCGTCGGGCAGACGCAACAGGGTCGGGTCGCCGGGCAGGTTCAGAAACGCCGCCCCATCCACCGTTGGTGCGATGTCGATAGCGCCTTCGACTTGCACCAAGACCTGATCCACGTCGGACGCGACCCGCAGCGCGGCCAAAGCCCGGTCAGGCACGTCAGTGAAGGCCCAAAGACCGACAACGAATGCGAAAGCCGGCAACAGCCCGAAGATGGTCGACCGCCGGGCAAGCCGCAGCGCCCGCCGGCGCCGCGCCCGCAACCTGGCCGCGCGGACCTGCGGGTCGACGTCCCGGCGCCTCGCGGAAGGCCCCGCGGAAGGTCGGATGGAGGCGCCCCGTTCCCGGCGACGGCGCGGGCGGGGCGGCGGGGGCAGGGGCCCGCGGGGCCGCCGCAGCCCGCGGGGCGCTGGCGCGTGG
>JBCDCW010000079.1:0-14011 GCA_039180995.1 Pseudomonadota bacterium | reverse complement strand
TCGCCAGCCGCACCGACCGCCCCTGCCCGCGCAGCACCAGAGCGGCGACGTCCCACCCGGCCTCGGCCAAGGCCCGCATCTCCTGCGCGTACAATTCCAGCGGCGCCGTATAGCCCGGCACGAAAACGACCGTCCCGCGCGACGCCCCTCGCGCCGCCAACCGCCCGGTCTCCAACACGATCCCGGGCGTGGGTTCGAACCGCCCGAACACGAAATCCTCCGGTAAATCCTCCAACCTTTCCAAATACGCCCGCGCCGCCGCGACCTGATCGGCCGCCGCAGATGCGCCGATGAGCGCCAGACCCGCTACAATGAACGCGAAGAGGCGCATCTACCCCGCCCGCCGCCGGGTCCACCCCCAGAGACAGATCAGTTCCATCACCACATGGGCCCCCGCAATCGCCGTGGCCCCGGTGGTGTCATAGGCCGGCGCCACCTCGACCACGTCGCCGCCGACCATGTTGATCCCCGCCAGATCCCGCAGGATTGCCGCCGCCTGCCCGGACGACAGCCCGCCCCAGACCGGGGTTCCCGTGCCGGGCGCGAAGGCCGGGTCCAGGCAGTCGATGTCGAAGGTCACATAGCAGGGCCGCTCGCCGACCACGGCCTTGATCTGCGCCGCCACCGCGCCCGGCGCCGCCTCATGCACCGCCCGCGCGTCGATGGTCGTGACGCCCAATGGGTCGGGGTTCACCGTGCGGATGCCGACCTGCACGCTGGTCGCGGGGTCGATCACGCCGGTCTTCACGGCCTTGTAGAACATCGTTCCGTGGTCGATCCGCTCCATGTCGTCGTCGGGCCAGGTATCGGAATGGGCGTCGAACTGGATCAGGCTCAGCGGCCCGTGCTTTTCCGCATGGGCTTGCAGGATCGGGAAGCTGACGTAATGGTCGCCGCCCATGGCGATGCAGCCCGCGCCCTGGTCCAGGATCTCCGCCAAATGCGCCCGCAAGGCGCCGGGAAACTCGGACACCTTCGCATAATCGAACCCCACATCCCCGTAATCCGCCACGGCGAACTCGTCCAAGGGCGAGTAACCCCAGTAATACGGCGGATCGAAAACCTGCAAACTCGACGCCTCGCGGATGGCGCGGGGCCCGAAGCGGCTGCCGGGGCGATGGGTCACCGCCTGGTCGAAGGGCACGCCCGTCACCGCCAGATCGACCCCAGTCAGGTCCTTGGTGTAGCGCCGCCGAAAGATCGAGGTGGCGCCCCCGAAGGCGTTCTCGAAATTCAGCCCCTTCGCGTCGTCCCGCGTAAACGCGCCATCCACCTGGTCGCGTGCGTCCTGCAATGCCATACCCGTGCCTCCTGCCGTCTCGCGATCTCGCCAAGCGCGCGTCTTCGCGCGACATCACCACGGCGCGGGCGCGGGGGAAACCCTCTCGACACCGCCCCCCCTGCTGCTACGTCGCGGAGCATGACCACACTCCGCGACGATTTCGTCCACGCCATGTCCCGCGCCGCCGCCACCGTCAGCGTCGTCACCACTGACGGCCCGGCGGGCCTGGCGGGGGTCACCGTCTCGGCCATGACCTCGGTCAGTGCCGATGGCGAGACGCCCACGATGCTGATCTGCGTCAACCGGGACGCCTCCGCGGCGCAGCCGATCCTCGACAACAAGTGCTTCGCCATCAACGTGCTGGACGCGCAACAGCAGGACGTCGCCGACCTCTTCGCCGGTCGCACGCCTGTCACGGGCGCCGCCCGCTTCGACGGGCTGGCCTTCGACCGCCTGGCCACCGGCGCGCCGGTCCTGCGGGGGCTGGCCAACTTCGATTGCGACATCCAGGCCGTCGACCCGATCGGGACCCACAACGTCATCCTGGGCGCCGTCCGCGCCGTGCGGTCTTCGGAAGAGGGCACGCCGCTCATCTACGGCATGCGCAGCTATCTGAAGGCCGAACGCGCCTGAGCCGGCAGCGCCAGTTCCAGCAAGCCCACCCCGGTCCGGTCCTGCCAGGCTCCGGGCGACGTCTCTAACGCGCGCAGCCAGGCGATGGCCTCGGGCGAGGTGGCCGCCGACAGATGCCGCTGGGCCACATCGCCGCCAGCCGTGCTCAGATCGACAACCGTCACATCCAGATCGGCCAGCCGCGACAGGTCGTCGGGCGAGCCCAGCCGCGCCCGCCGCCCGCCCAGCCGGGCGGACAGGCCCAGGATCCGGTCCTGGTCGGACACCGTGATCAGGAATGGCTGCGGCAGCCGCCCGATGGCCCGCGCTTGGGACCGGAACAGGTCGATATCCACATCCGGAGAGATCAAGATCAAAGCCGCCATCCGATCCCGCGGCAGCCGGTCGGCCAAGGCCAACTGGCGCAGCGTCTCCATGGTCAGAAAGCCGCCCATGGAATGGGCGACCAGAACGATGGGGCGGGATTGCTCTCGGGCCAGCAGGTTCAACAGATCGGCCAGCGCATCGCGCGACCGCAGCGAGGCATCGCGGTCCGCCAGATAGCCCAAAGCCGTCGCGAGCGACGGCCAGACAAAGGCCACGTTCGGCCCGTCATCGCCAAAATCCTGCGCCATCTGGGCCAAGCGATAAACCGCCTCGGCGGAGTTGTTGTTGTAGCCATGGACGAAGACCGTCACCGGCGCGTCCGATGGGGGCGCGGCCGCCAGCGCGCCCAACAAGCCCGCCCGATCCAGCGGGATCGTCCGGTCCAACCCGAAGGCATCGGGGCCGCTGAATGCCAAGCTTCCGGGGCTTCGATCCGCCGGCAGCGAGACGTCGATCTGCGCCGCTGTCAGCCCGGTTCCGTTCGGAGACACCATCAGAACGGGCTGCACCGTCCGACCGGCCTGCATGGGCCGCATGACGAAGGCCCCGCGCGGCCCGCAAGCCCCGACCGCCAGCGCCATGGCCAGCACCCCGCGCCGCCCGATCATATCCGCCCCGTCAGCGACGCGCGCAGCAGCCGCCAGCGGCTGCCGGCATCCGACACATCCGGCATGTCACCCGGGGCGGTTCGATGGGCCATCAGCAGCGCTTCCACATCCGTCAGCACCAGAAACACCGGCTGTGCGCCTTTAGGCAAGCGCGCTTGACGGAACCGGCCCAACGCCGCCAATCCGTCCTCGGCCAGGGCGCGCACCTCATCCGTTGGATCGCCCGGCGGCAGGGGCTGCCGCCCCCGCGCGACCAAATCGGGCGCCGCCGTCAGCCAGGCGGCGATGCCGTGCGCCAGCCCGCCATCGCGCGCGGCGGACGCATCCTCGGCCCCGGCCAGCCGCGCCGCCGTCCACAGCAAGGTGCCCGCCGTCCGGTCCAAGTAGCGGCACAGCTCCGCCCCGTCGCCCGGCCGAAACCCTTCGATATCGGCGCGCCGCGCGGCGATCACATCGTCCAACTCCGCCGCGCCCTTGGCGTCCAGAACCTGCGACAGCGGCGTGACGACCTCGTGGCGCCGCACGGCGCCGCCCGCGCCGATCTCCTCCAAGGCATCGCGCCACCATTGCAGGCGCATCTCGGCGATCATCGGCTCCTGCGTGACCCATGGCGCGCGGGCCACCTCGATATTGAACGCATAGAGCGGGAACAGCATCCGCCGCAGCGCCAGGGGTGCCGCCATCGCTGCCCGGAACCGGGCCGGATCGCCCCGCTGGACCAGATCGGCGCAGGCGGCGATGTCGGTCTCCAGGCTCATACCGGGCGGACAACCCGCAACGCATATCCCACCCGGTCCTGTAGGCGCCGGTAATCCTCGGCCTCCTTGATCGCCTCCTCGGCGACCAGCCGCAGATCCGGTGCCTCGACGGCGAGCAGCTTCTTGGCCTTGGCGACCAGCGGCTCATGATAGGCGGCCCAGCCCTCGGGCGAGACCCGTCCCCGGCCCGCCACGCCCCAACCGGCCTCGGCGATCAGGGCATCCAGCGCGTCGTCATCGCCGAAATCGGCCCCCTCCCAAAACCGCCGCGTCCCGGCGTCTTGCGGGCCCGTCGTCACCGGGTAGGAAAACGCGACCGCGCCGCCGGGCCGCAGCGCGTTCTTCCAATGGGCCAGCGTCGGGCCGACCCCCTCGAAATACATCGCGCCCGCGCACCAGATCAGATCGAACGGCCCCAGCGTCACCGGGTCCGGCAATTCGCCCCCTCCGATCAACGCGCCCCGCACCAGCCGCGTTCCCGGCCTGGCCCGCAACGCCGCCTCGGCCACGAAGGCCATATGGCGGTCGATACCCGTCAGACGCCCTTCCGGTGCGGCCAAGGCGAGCACGGCAAGGTCCGCCCCCGGTCCACAGGCGACATCGCAGACGATCCCATTCAAAGGCACTTCGGCCACGGCACAGGCCCATTCCACGTCCGACGCCAAGCCCGGCCCTTCGCGCGGCAACCCGGAATGGAGGGCGAAAAACGCGCTCATATCGTCTGACATAGCTTCCACCGGATCGCATCCAGCAACGCCTCGAAGCTGGCATCCACGATATTCGGGCTGACCCCCACCGTGGCCCAACGCCGCCCGGCGCCGTCCTCGTGGTCGATGACGACGCGGGTCACCGCCTCGGTCCCGCCCTGCATGATGCGGACCCGGTAATCGGTCAGGCGGATATCGTCGATCTGCGCCTGGTAGCGGCCCAAATCCTTGGCCAACGCCTTCGACAGCGCGTTCACCGGCCCCCGGTCGCTGCCCGTCTCGTCCAGACTTTCGGAGACGGAGAGCTTCTTCTCGCCATCCACCTTCACCACGACGACGGCCTCGGAAAGCGTAATCATATGATTGTACTTATTTTTCCGCCGCTCCACGGTCACCCGATACCGCTTCACCTCGAAAAATTCGGGGAGCAGCCCCAACTCCTCCCGCGCGATCAACTCGAAACTGGCCTGGGCGCTGTCATAGGCATAGCCCCGATCCTCACGCTCTTTCACCCGATCCAGGATCCGACGCAGTTGCGTCTCATCGCCCTCCAGCCCCGCCTCGGCCAACCGCCGCCGCAGGTTCGATAGACCCGCCTGGTTCGACATCGGCACGATGCGCGCATTCCCGACCGACGCCGGTCGCACATGTTCGTAAGTCTCCGGCGCCTTCAGGATCGCGCTGGCGTGCAAGCCCGCCTTATGGGCAAAGGCCGAGGCGCCCACATAGGGCGCCTCGCGCCGGGGTACGCGGTTCAGGATGTCATCGAGGCGGCGCGAGACCTTTAGCAGATCGGCCAGTCCCGCTTCGCTCACCCCCGTCTCGAACTGATCCCTATAGGGCGCCTTCAGCAGCAGCGTCGGGATCAGCGTCGTCAGGTTCGCGTTCCCGCACCGCTCCCCCAACCCATTGAGCGTCCCCTGCACATGCCGCACACCCGCATCGAGCGCGGCCAGCGTGCCCGCCACAGCCTGCCCGGTATCGTCATGGGTATGGATACCCAACCGATCCCCCGGCAGATCCAGACCGGCGATCACCTCCCCGATCCGCGCGGGCATGGTCCCGCCATTGGTGTCGCAAAGCACCGCCCAGCGCGCACCCGCATCGAGGGCGGCCCGCAAGCAGGCCGTGGCATAGGCCGGGTCGCGGCCATGGCCGTCGAAGAAATGCTCCGCGTCGAAGATCGCCTCGCGCCCCTGGGCGACCAGATGCGCGATCGAGTCGCGGATATTGACCAAGTTCTGGTCGGCCGTGATCCCCAACGCCGTTTCCACGTGAAAAACGTCGGTCTTACCGACCAGACAGACCGACGGCGTCCCCGCATTCAAAACGGCGGCCAGGACGTCGTCATTGGCCGCCGACCGCCCAGTTCGCTTGGTCATCCCGAACGCGGTCAGCGTGGCGCGCAATTTGGGCGGGCTGTCGAAGAATTCGCTGTCGGTCGGATTCGCCCCGGGCCAGCCGCCTTCCACATGGTCGATGCCCAGCGCATCCAGCATCTCGGCGATCTCGCGCTTCTCGGAGGCCGCAAACTGCACGCCCTGGGTTTGCTGACCATCGCGCAGGGTGGTGTCGAAAAGAAACAGCCGCTCCTTCTTCCTCTGGCCAGAAATACCTTGGGAACTTTGGGGGGCTAGCCCCCCATCCGCGCTCACAGCACACCCTCCAGCTTGGCCGGATCGAACCCGGTCCCGGCTTCCCAACCCTTTCCCTTCCCGTCGGTCACCACCACGCCCGCGCTGACCAGGGCGTCCCGCAACGCATCCGCCCGGGCCCAATCCTTGGCGCCCCTCGCCTCGACGCGCGCTGCGAGCACGGCCTCGACCAATCCGTCATTGCCCCCCGCAATCCAATCGCCCATCTCCGGGCCGAGAAGGCCCAGACGGGCCGCCGAGGCCTGCAAGCCCGCGCCGTCCCCGATCTTGGCCAATCGGTGCAGCTCGGCGATGGCGCCGGGCGTGTTCAGATCGTCGCGCAACGCGGCCAGCACCGCCTCATCGGGCGTGGATCCGCCCTCTTCGGCGGTGTCCTGCGCCAGATCACGCCAACGGCGCAGGATGCCCTCGGCCTCGCGGGCCTTGGCGTCGGTCCAATCCATCGGCTTCGCATAATGGGTCGACAGGAAGACGAAGCGGATCACCTCGCCCGGCACGCCACGGTCCAGCAGATCGCGCACGGTGAAGAAGTTGCCCAAGCTCTTGGACATCTTCTTGCCTTCCACCAGCAGCATCTCATTGTGCAGCCAGACCTGCGCGAAGCCCGCGCCCGGATTGGCGCAGCAGGATTGGGCCATCTCGTTTTCATGATGCGGGAACAGCAGGTCGTTGCCGCCGCCATGGATGTCGAAGGCAGGCCCCAGCAATTCGCGCGTCATGGCCGAGCATTCGATATGCCAGCCGGGCCGCCCCCGGCCCCACGGGCTGTCCCATCCGGGTTCCGCATCCGAGGACGGCTTCCAAAGCACGAAATCCATCGGATCGCGCTTATAGGGCGCGACCTCGACCCGGGCGCCCGCGATCATGTCGTCCACCGACCGGCCCGACAGCTTGCCGTAGCCGTCATAGGATCCGACCGCGAACAGCACGTGGCCCTCGGCCGCATAGGCGTGCCCCGAGGCGATCAACTCGCCGATCATCGCGATCATCTGGGGGATGTGCTCGGTCGCCCGCGGTTCGCGGTCCGGCAGCGCATTGCCCAAAGCGCCCATGTCGTCGTGGAACCAGCCCAGCGTCTCTTCGGTGATGTCCCGGATCGGTCGCCCCGTCTCCGCCGCCCGCGCGTTGATCTTGTCGTCCACATCCGTGACGTTGCGCACATAGGTGACCGCGTCGGCCCCGTAATCGTGGCGCAGCAGCCGGGTCAGCACGTCGAAGACGATCACATTGCGTGCATTGCCGAGATGCGCGCGGTCGTAGACCGTGGGCCCGCAGAGATAGAGGCGCACATTCGCCTCGTCCAAAGGCTCGAACGGTTCGACCCGGCGGGTCAGGGAATTGCGAAGGCGGATCGTCGGGCGCGGCATCCGGGCCTCTCCTCAAGGTCTTCTGGCGGGAGGGGCCGTCGACATCCTGCGCAGGCCCGAAGGCCCGCCGACAGCGTCAGCGGGCAGAGATGAAGCAGATAATGCAGCAGGTCTGGCCCATGGCCGCCCGCCTAGCATGCGGGGGCGCCGCTGCCAAGCCGGTCTGACCATCCACCATGGGTCCGCCCGACCCCGGGCCGGGATCGTTTGCCCGGAGATGCGCCGGGGTGTTGACACATCGACCTGTCAGGCGCCCTGTGCAGGCATGGCGCAGATATCGGATAGGGTGCGCGGGCTTACCGCGGGCGGTGGGGACGGCTGGGAAGTCTACCACCGCGCCCACAAGATGGCAGCCGAGGGCGCCCAGATCGTGGACCTGACCATCGGCGAGCCCGATATCCGCACCCATCCCGACATCCTGGCGGCCATGGATGCCTCGGCCCGGGGCGGCCATACGGGCTATGCCGCGCTGGCCGGGACGACCGACCTGCGCGACACCATCGCGGCAAGGGTGCGCGAGCGCACCGGCGTGCCGACGGGGCGCGACAACGTGCTGGTGACCCCCGGCGGTCAGGCCGCGTTGTTCAACGCGCTGATGGGCGTGGTCGATCCGGGGGGCGAGGTGATCTACCCGGATCCCTTCTACGCCACCTATCCGGGCACCGTGCGCGCCGCTGGTGGCGTGCCCGTGCCGATCCAGACCGACCCGGAACGGGGGTTTCATCCCAGCGCCACGGCCCTGCGGGCCGCCATCACGGACCGCTCGCGGGCCGTCTTGATCAACACGCCGAACAACCCGACCGGGGCCGTCTACGGGCCCGACACGATGGATGCCGTGGCGCAGGCGGCTCGGGACGCCGATCTGTGGCTGATCTCGGACGAGGTCTACGACACGCAGCTTTGGTCCGGCGGCCATTTGTCGGCCCGCGCCCTGCCCGACATGGCGGATCGGGTGCTGACGGTCGGGTCGCTGTCAAAGTCCCATGCCATGACCGGCAGCCGCATCGGCTGGCTGGTGGGCCCGCCCGAGATCATCGCCCATCTGGTCACGCTGCTGATTCACACGACCTTCGGCGTGCCGGGCTTCGTGCAGGACGCCGCGCTGCACGCGCTGATGCTGGGCCCCGATTTCGAGGCCCGGATCGCGGCGCCGTTCCGCCGCAGGCGGACGGCCTGCCTGGACCACCTGGCCCGGCAGAACCTGGTCGTGGCCCATCCATCGGGCGGGGCCATGTATCTGATGCTGGATATCCGCGGCACGGGCCTTTCGGGCACGGCGTTCGCGCTCTCGCTGCTGGACCGGCACCGCATCGCGGTGATGCCAGGCGAAAGCTTCGGGCAGGCCGCAGCGGGGCATGTGCGCGTGGCGCTGACCCAGGCCGAGGGCACGCTGCTCGAGGCGCTCGATACCCTTCTGATCCATGCCGAGGAGCGCGTTCCATGACCTTTAGAGACATGCACAAACCGGGCGATCCGTTCATTCTGGCCAATGCCTGGGATGTGGGATCGGCCCGGATGCTGGTGGCCTTGGGCGCCAAGGCCATTGCCACGACCTCGTCAGGCTATGCCTTCACGCGTGGCCTGCCCGATGGCGGCAAGGTCGGGCGCGAAGAGGCGATCGCTCATGCCAAGGATTTGGCCGATCATGTCCCGGTGCCCGTCTCGGCCGATCTGGAAGACGGCTACGGCCCCGACCCCGAGGATTGCGCCGAGACCGTGCGCCAGGCGGTGGCGGCGGGCTTGGCCGGGTGCTGTCTGGAAGATGTCGGCCCCGACGGGGTGGCCTATCCGTTCGAGGCGTCGGTCGAGCGGATGGAGGCCGCCGTGGCGGCCGCCCACGCGATGCCCGAGGATTTCGTCTTCTGCGCCCGCGCCGATGGCGTGCTGCACGGCACCTACGATCTGGACGAGGCCGTGCGCCGCCTGCGCGCCTTCGAGGAGGCGGGGGCGGATGTGCTCTATTGTCCCATGCCGGGCGGGATGGACGATCTGAAATGGATCACCGCCGCCTTGTCGGCGCCGGTCAACGCGCTGGTGGCCGGACCGTGGACGAAGACCACGCGCGCCGAATTGGCGGAGGCGGGCGTGGCGCGGATTTCGCTGGGATCGACGCTGGCGCGGGCGACGCACCGGCTGATCCGGGAGGCCGGGAAGGCGATGTTCGAGGAAGGCGATTTCTCGATGATGCGCGGAATAGGGTCGCCGGAAGTGGACGGGTATCTGGCCAAGGGCGGCTAGGAGGGTCCGAGGCAGGCCAAAGATGTTTCGCGCGCGAAACAAATCAATGGAAACAATTTGTTAACCTTTCTAAGGAAGCGTTAACGTTAGTGATCTCGGGATGTTCGCAGATGGATCTGCGACGGGGGCTCCGGCCCTTACATCGCCTTTCGGTCCATATTTTTCACCTCGGTTGAGCGACCCGGCTTTGCCGTTATCTTTGTATCGCGCCCGAGGATGACAGCGCCCGACCCCTTCGACCCGAGGCGAATGCGTCGGATCCGCTGGACCGGACGCAGCGCGCGTCAATGGGCGGCGCGTGCCAGCGCCTCGATCCCGGCCCAATCGCCCGCCGCCATCCTGTCCTTGGGCGCCACCCAGGATCCCCCGACGCAAACCACGTTGGGCAAGCCCAGATACTCGGCCTTGTTCCCCGGGCTGACGCCCCCGGTCGGGCACCAGGCGATCTGCGGGATCGGCGCGCCGATGGATTTGAGCGCGGGCGCCCCGCCGGACGCCTCGGCCGGGAAGAACTTCAGCATATCGTAGCCCTTTTCCAGCAGCGCCATGGCCTCGGTCGCCGTGGCCGCACCGGGCAGCAGCGGCAGGTCTTCGTCGATGCAGGCTTGCAGCAGGCGATCGGTCGCGCCGGGCGAGACGCCGAAGGTGGCGCCTGCCGCCTTGGCGGCTTTCACGTCCGCAGGGGTTAGCAGGGTGCCCGCCCCGACCAGACCGCCGGGCACCCGTGCCATGGCGCGAATGCAATCCAGCGCGGCTGGGGTGCGCAAGGTCACCTCCAAGGCGGGCAAGCCACCCGCGACCAGCGCCTCGGCCAGGGGACGGGCCTGGGCCACATCGTCCAGGACCAGAACGGGGATGACAGGCGCGCGGCCGGCGATGTCGCGGGCGGCTTTGGATTGATCTTCGGGGGTCATGGGCAGGCTTTCCGGCAGGCGGTGGGATATGCGTATTTCGGGCCAGTTGTGGATCAGACGACCACGCCTGCGCCGGTATCGGCGCGACCGGCGGTGGCGCGGAAAACCTCGAAGAGTTCGCGGCCGACGCCGTGTGCGTTAGTCGAAAGGTCCGGCTGGGCGATCGTGCGGGCTTCGACACCGTCGGTCAGGCAATCGAGCGTGCCGTTGGTCGCGTCATAGCGGACCAGATCGCCATCCCGCAACTTGGCGATCAGGCCGCCATCCAGCGCCTCGGGCGAGACATGGATCGCCGACGGGACCTTGCCGGAGGCGCCGGACATGCGGCCGTCGGTGACGAGCGCGACCTTAAAGCCACGCTGTAAAAGAACGGAAAGCGAAGGGGTTAGGGCATGAAGTTCAGGCATACCGTTGGCCTTGGGCCCCTGATAGCGCAGGACAACGACGCAATCGCGATCCAGTTCGCCCGCCTTGAAGGCGGCTTTGACGTCGGCTTGGCTGTGGAAGACGCGCGCGGGCGCTTCGACAACATGAAGATCGGGCGCGACCGCACTGATTTTCGTGACTCCGATGCCCAGATTGCCACGCATTTGCTTCAGGCCGCCCGTGGTTGCGAAGGCATCGTGCGGGGGTTTGAGGATCTTGTCATTCTGGCTGTCGCGGGGACCCGGCTCCCACGCGAGGCGGTCGCCGGAGAGCTTGGGCTCGGTCGCGTAGGCCGACAGGCCCTGGCCCGCGACGGTCTTCACATCCTCATGCAACAGCCCGGCGTCCAGCAATTGGCCAATCATATAGGGCAGCCCGCCTGCGGCGTGGAAGTGATTCACGTCGGCGAGACCATTGGGATAGACCCGCGCCATCAAGGGCGTGACCCCTGAGATGGCGTCGAAATCGCCGCAGGTCAGATGCACGCCCGAGGCGCGGGCCATGGCGATCAGGTGCAAGACGAGGTTGGTTGAGCCACCGGTGGCCATTAGGCCGACGAGGCCGTTCACCCAGGCTCTTTCGTCCAGAATATCGCAGACCGGGGTGTAATCGTTGCCCAGCCCCGTGATCTGGGCGGCGCGCTGGGCGGCGGCATCGGTCAGGGCATCGCGCAAGGGCGTGCCGGGGTTCACGAAGCTAGCGCCCGGCAGGTGCAACCCCATGAATTCCATCAGCATCTGGTTGGAATTGGCGGTGCCGTAGAAGGTGCAGGTGCCGGGGCCGTGGTAGGAGGCCATCTCGGCCGCCATCAGCTTGTCGCGGCCGATCTTGCCTTCGGCAAAATCGCGGCGGACCTGGGATTTCTCCTCGTTCGGGAGGCCCGAAACCATCGGCCCGGCGGGGACGAAGATGCCCGGCAGATAGCCGAAGGTGGCCGCGGCGATGACAAGGCCAGGGACGATCTTATCGCAGATGCCCAGATAGAGCGCCGAGTCGAAGGTGTTATGGCTAAGCGCGACACCCGTGGCCAAAGCGATCACATCGCGGGAGAAGAGCGACATCTCCATCCCCACCTGGCCTTGGGTGACCCCGTCGCACATGGCGGGCACGCCGCCCGCGACCTGGGCCGTGGCGCCGACGGCGCGGGCGGCGGCCTTGATGCGGTCGGGGTAGTCCTTGAAGGGCTGATGGGCGCTCAGCATGTCGTTATAGGCGGTGACGATCCCGATATTCGGCGCGCGCTCAGCCACCAGATCGTCCTTCATCTCGCCCATGGCGGCATAGGCATGGGCCTGGTTGCCGCAATCGAGATGGCCGCGCCGGGGTCCCTCCTGCGCGAGGGCGCGCATCCGCGCCAGATAGGGTTCGCGCATGGGACGCGACCGGTCGCGGATCGTGTCGGTGATATCGGCGAGACGGGAATCGAGCGGCATGATCGGTCCTCCTGTTAGGCCGCCACATGGACCGTTAGCGGTAACGGTTCAAGGGCAAATGTTGCCCCCCCCAGGTCTCCGCCGGTATCGGATACCTATGTGGAAGATGCATCCCCGCTCCCTGACGCCCGACGACGCGTCGGCGCTCCTACCGCTCGTGCAGGCCCTCGCCGCCGATCACGGACATGCTCCGGAGGCCACCGAGCACAGCCTGCGCCGCGACCTGGAGGAGGGCTGGATCTGGGGCCATGGGCTGGGCGACCCACTCCACGCCTATCTCCTCGCCCATCCTCATATGCGGGTCCAATTCGGCGAGCGGGGCGTCCACTTCCACCACGTCTATGTCCATCCGGACCATCGCCGTCGCGGCGCCGCCCGAGCCCTCCTCCAGGCCGCCGAAGCCGAGGCCAAGGCACGCGGCTGCCACTACGCGATCATCTCCGCCGTTCCCGGCAACGACGCCGCCCGCGCGGCCTATGAGGACCAGGGATTCGTCTGCCGCGACGCGCAATTCTGGCGGTTCCGGAAGGTGTTCTAGCCAAGGCAGGAAACCGCCCGACCCGCTCCGCTCACGGCGCGGAACAGCCGCGTAGCGGCCCGCGTATCGCCGGGCCGCGGCCCGTCGATGCGCTCCCGGGATGCGTCGAACGACTCAGACCTCCGGCGCCATCAGCTCCACTTCCGCACCGTCCCGGACCGCAGTGTAGAAGCACGTCCGCCGGTTCGTGTGGCAGGCCGGACCCGTCTGCTCCACCAGGGCCAGCAGGCAGTCCCGGTCGCAATCCACGCGCAGTTCGACCAGGTGCTGGACATGGCCGGACGTCTCGCCCTTGATCCAGAACGCCTGGCGGGACCGCGACCAATAGGTCACGCGGCCCGTCGCAAGGGTCTTGGCGACGGCGTCCGCATTCATCCAGGCCAGCATCAGGACTTCGTGCGACGTGGCATCCTGGGCGATCACGGGCAACAGACCGGCGGCATCGTAACGCAGGCTGGCGGGGTCGAACGTCATGGGTGCACCTTTGCATCGCGGAATGGCCTCGCTACGTAAAGGGACGACGCGGCGAGAGGAAGCGGAATGTCCGAGACCGATCTGATCAAGCTCTATTCCGGGCGCATCCTGGCGCTGGCGGCCGATATGCCCGCAACGGCGCCCCTGGAGGCGCCCGACGTGACCGTGCGCAAGCGCTCGCCTTTGTGTGGGTCGACAGTGACCGTCTCGCTGACCTGCGCGGAGGGGCGGATCACGGGCTATTCACAGGACGTGAAAGCCTGCGCGTTGGGACAGGCCTCGGCGGCGGTGTCGGGCGCCGTCATGGTCGGGCGCAACGCGGAGGAGGTGCGGCGGGCCAGGGACGAGCTGCGCGCAATGCTGAAGGAGGAGGGCCCGGTGCCCGCGCCGCCCTTCGACGGGTTGGAGGTGCTGATGCCCGCGCGGGATTATCGCAATCGACACGACTCGATCCTGCTGGCGCTGGATGCCACGACAGAGGCCATGGCCGAGATCAAAAGCCGGGCGTTAACCTGACATCAACACACGGCGCCTAGGACCGGATCTGCAACCGCAGGAGGTTTCATGGCGCAGCTCCGACACTCTCCCCCATCCGCGGACGACGTCGGCGTG
>JBCDCW010000078.1:0-14051 GCA_039180995.1 Pseudomonadota bacterium | reverse complement strand
TGACGGGGATGCGTTGACCCGCGCCCGCAGCCAATGGCGCGACCTGACCGAAGCAGGGGTGCCCGCGCGCTACTGGTCCGAGGAATCGGGCAAGTGGGAGCAAAAGGTCACGAAAAACATAGACGAGACGGAATCCTAGAGGCCGCCGCCCACGATTGGCGACCCCGCGCCGCCGCTCCGGGTTCAGGCCGTCGCGCGCTTGTGAGGCACAATCTCTGGTGGCATCCTTAATCCCTACCCTCCTTCGACCGGGGGTTTCCAAGCCGCCGATCCGACCGACACCACGCTTCTTGTCGGGCGAAATCGCCGCGCGGACCGTCCCCAAGGAGCCGTCTGTTCGCAAGTGATCCCGGGGTCTTGGGCGACGGTTGCTTAGCGCACCAGCCGCAGCTTGTCGTTCTCGATCTCGATCCGGCCCCAATGCTGAAGGTAGGACATCCCCAGCAAGCTCTGGCTCATCTCGCCGCCATTCACCACAGCGCGGACATCTGTATCCACCAGAGCACCCAGCACGACGGAATCGAGCCGGACATCGGCCGTCTCGACCGTGCCGTTGGCCGTCCGCGCCAAGCCGAGGAACCGCAGCTCATCCGGATCCAGCCCCGCTGCCCGTGCATCGGCTTGGGTCAGCACCAAATCCGTCGCGCCGGTATCCACGATGAATTCCGTCGGCGCGCCGTTGATTTCCAATACCAAGTGGTAGTGCCCGTCCCGCGACCGGGGAACCTCCACCACCATTTCTTCACCATTCACCATGACGGCCTGGCGTGGCACCGCGATGTCGCTGATTTCTTCCCAGAACCCATAGACCACGACCACGCCGACGAAGATGAAGAACCAGATCGCCGCCTGTTGCACCATCTGACTCATCCGTCCCCGATAAGCCATGAGGACGCCGACACCGACGACAGCCAGCAAGATCGACAAATAGACGAGACGCATAAGATCGTGTTCAGCCATGCCGCCTAGATAGGACGTTCAACCGGCGGGCCAAACCCCCGAAATACCGTCCAGCACAAATTGAACGGACAGGGCTGCCAGCAACATGCCCAAGAGCCGCGTCACCACGTTGATCCCAGTGCCGCCCAGAATCCGCTCCAACGGACCGGCGGCTTGGAAAAGTGCGAAAACCACCGCGATCACCGACAGCATGACCCCAATGGCCGAGGCCGTGCCCACGGCGCCTGCCTCATCCGTCAACAAGATCATCGTGGCGATGGCGCCCGGCCCCGCGGTCAGCGGCAGTGCCAGCGGAAACACCGAGGGGTCGGGCGGCGGCGCCTCGGCCTGGCCCTCGCGCCGCTCCGTGCGCTTCTCGAAGAGCATCTCCAGGGCCGTCAGGAACAGCAGCAACCCGCCCGCGATCCGGAAAGCGGGCATCGAGATGCCGAGGAAGCCCAGGACCTGCTCGCCAGCCAAGGCGAAGACCACCAGCAACCCGGCGGCGATCAAGCAAGCGCGGATCGCGACCGCCCGCCGTTGCTTGGGCGTCATACCCGCCGTCAACGCGACGAAGATCGGCGTCAGCCCGATCGGGTCGATCACCACGAACAGGGCGGTGAAGGCGGCGATTGCGTCGAACCAGGTCATCGGGATGTCTGACGTGACCCCGTCATCGTCTTCATGCCCCCGCTGCCTCCAGCTTTTCCATGGCCTGTAGCCACAGGGCCTCCGCCTTATCAGCCGCTTCCATCACTTCGGCATATTTCTTGTTCCAAGTCTCCAACTCCCCCAATCGCGTGTCGTCATAAAGCGTTGGGTCCGCGAGCTTCTTTGCCAACTTGTCGCGCATTTCGTTGATCTTCTGAACCCGTGCTTCGGCTTTCCGGGCCTCGGCCTTCAATTCCAGGATGCGATCCCGCGAAACCGATTTTGCCTTCGGTTTCTGTGGCTTGGGGGCCTTTTCTTCCCCTTCGAGAAGAACCTTCCGATACCCCTCCAAATCCCCGTCATAGGGTTGCACCGTGCCGCCCCCGACCAGCCACAGCCGGTCTGCCACCAGACTCAGCAGATGCATGTCATGGCTGACGAGAACGACGGCCCCGGTATAGGCTGTCAACGCCTCCACCAACGCCTCTCGGCTCTCGATATCCAAGTGGTTCGTCGGCTCGTCCAAGATCAGCATATGCGGCGCGTCTAACGTCGCCAAAAGTAAGGACAACCGGGCCTTCTGACCGCCCGATAGCTTGGCGACCAACGTATCCGCCTGATCTGCGCCCAAGCCGAAGGACGCCAACCGCGCCCGCAGTTTCGGCGGCGCCTCTTCGGGGCGTTCACGCCGGATATGGTCGAGCGGGGTTTCGTCCACGTGCAACTCGTCGACCTGGTGCTGGGCGAAATAGCCGATCCGCAACTTGCCGGAGGCGATCCGACGACCGTCTTCCGCATGAAGGCGTTCCGATAACAGTTTGGAAAGGGTGGATTTTCCTTCTCCGTTCCGCCCCAGCAGCGCGATCCGATCATCTTGATCAATCCGCACGTTCAACCGCTTCAGGACCGGGTCGCCGCCATAGCCCACGGCGGCCCCGTCCAAGCGCAAAATCGGCGGCGACAGCTCCTCGGGCTGGGGGAAGGTGAAGACCGCTTTGGCCGCGTCCTCGGGCGCGGTGATCGTCTCCATCCGCTCAAGCATCTTGACCCGGCTCTGGGCCTGCTTCGCCTTCGATGCCTTCGCCTTAAATCGGTCCACGAAGGCTTGCAGATGGGCCCGCCGCGCCTCCTGTTTGGCGGCTTCGGCGGCCTGGCCCGCGCGTTTCTCGGCCCGCATCTTCACGAACTGGTCGTAGGTGCCCGTGTAGTAGGTGAGCCGTTTGTCTTCCAGATGCAGGACGCCGCCCACCGCGCGGTTCAAGAGGCCGCGATCATGGCTGATGATGATGACGGTGTGGGGATACCTCGCGAGATAGTTTTCCAACCAAAGCGCGCCCTCCAGATCCAGATAGTTCGTCGGCTCGTCCAGCAGCAAAAGATCAGGGCGCGCGAAGAGCACGCCCGCCAGCGCCACGCGCATCCGCCAGCCGCCGGAATAGGCCGAACACGGCTGCGCCTGCATCGACGCATCGAAGCCCAAACCTTTGAGAATGCTGGAGGCCCGTGCCTCGCCCGACCAAGCGTCGATGTCTTGCAGCCGCGCCTGTACCTCGGCGATGCGCGTCGGGTCTTGGCTGGTATCGGCCAGCAGGGCGGCGCGCTCCTCGTCGGCGGCCAGCACGGTCTCCAGGACCGAGACGTCCGATGACGGTACTTCCTGTGCGACGCCTCCGATGCGGGCGCGGGATGGCAGGGAAATCTCGCCCCCGTCCACGGGCACCTCGCCTCGAATCAAGCGGAACAGTGTGGTCTTCCCGGTTCCGTTGCGCCCCACTAGGCCGACTTTGTGGCCTTCGGGAATCGTGGCCGTGGCGTCCACCAACAAAGGGCGTCCGGCGACGGAATAGTGGAGGTCGGTAATCTGTAGCATGGGCGTGCCTTGGGGTAGGTTGGGCGTGCCGTCAACACCCGGTTTCCTTCGCCCGACGGCGGTGTTAGGGCGCGCTCAAACTTTAACCGGAGTACTTCTGATGGCCCTCGAACGCACCTTCTCGATCATCAAACCCGACGCCACCAAGCGCAACCTGACCGGCGCGATCACCGCAAAGTTCGAGGAAGCGGGCCTGCGCGTCGTCGCGTCCAAGCGCATTCAGATGACGCTGGCTCAGGCGCAAACGTTTTACGGTGTGCATTCGGAGCGCCCGTTTTTTGGCGAACTCTGCGAATTCATGATTTCCGAGCCGATCGTCGTGCAGGTACTGGAAGGCGAAAACGCCATCGCCAAGAACCGCGAAGTCATGGGCGCGACGAACCCGGCCGATGCCGATGCGGGAACGATCCGCAAGGAATACGCGCTGTCCATCGGTGAAAACTCGGTCCATGGCTCGGACGGGCCGGACACCGCGAAGGAAGAGATCGCGTATTTCTTCTCCGGCCTCGAGTTGGTCGGTTAACGAAGCGCAATCCTTGGGGCAAGCCCGAGGATGACCGCGCCAAGCAAAAGACGGAAAACGACGAAGGGCGCCTGAAGAGGCGCCCTTTTTCAATTTGTTATGGCGTGACCTTCATGCGGCGGCTGGTGTCGTGGCCTTCTCCCACGCGAACGGCGCAAAGGCGTCGTCCGTCGGCGTCTCGGCGATGTGGTTGACGTAGTTGGACATCACTTTCTGAGCCAGGCCCAGGATCACGTCCAGCACGGCGCGGTGGCTGTATCCGGCGGCGAAGAAGGCCTGCAATTGCTCGGGCTTGATCTCGCCCCGCTGGCGCAACACTTGCAGCGTGAACGTCCGCAATGCTTCCAGCTTTTCCGACGGCAGCGGCGTCTCGTTGCGCAGGGCGTCGGTGATCGCATCGTCCACCTTCATCATTTTCGCGATGCCGGTATGGGCGGGCACGCAGTAGTGGCAGGCATGTTCGACATTGATGGTCTGCCAAACGACGGTCAGTTCGTCTTTGTCGAAGGCCGTGTCTTGGAACAGTTTGTGCAGCAGCTGATAGGCTTCAAGATGCTGGGGGCTCTCGCTCATGACGCGGTGTAGACCGGGCAGGCGGCCGAAGCTCTTGATCGAGTTCTCCAGAAGCGGCTTGGAGGCTTCGGGGGCGGTGTCGAGGTCGTGCATGGGGAATTCGGACATGGGTCTCTCCTGGGTTGGATGAGAAGGACTTGCACTTGATTGAGCGATCGTTCAAGAATAAAACTTGAGTAATCATTCAAGAACCCGTGAACCATGCCCCGACCGCCGTCCTATGATAAAGATGACCTGATCGACCGCGCCCGAGACTTGTTCTGGCGGCAAGGCTATCAGGGGACCTCCATGAAAGATCTGGAACAAGTGTTAGATTTGCGCCCGGGTAGCATCTATGCGGCATTCGGATCGAAAGATGGTTTGTTTTCCAGTGCGTTGGATCGCTACGCGGAGGCGGGTGCCGCACGTCTGGCCGAGTTGCGGGCCCAGCACGGACCGCTGGGCGCCTTGAAGGCCCATCTGCGCGCTTTGGCCCACGATCCGGCCCCAGCCCGGGCCTGCATGTTGGTGAAAACCCTACTCGAATCGCCGGACGGGCCCGTCCGGGACGCGGCGATTAGCAACCTGCGATCCATGGAAACCGTCTTCGCGTCGCTTTTCCGCGAGGCCCAGGCGGCCGGCGAGATCGCGCAACACCATGACCCGGACCGGCTGGCGCGACGCCATCAATCGGATATCACCGGCCTGCGCGCCACCCTGGAGCGACCGGATGTGGCGGCCACAGCCTTGGTCGAGGAGATGGCCGAGGGGCTGGACGCGCTGCGCTAACACGTGTTGCCAGACGGCGCGGCCGGGCGTAGCGGCAGGGTATGGCCGACCCGTTGATCCACCACATTCGTCGCACCCTGGCGCTGGGCCTGCCGCTCGTGGGAAGCCAGGTGGCGCAAGTTTCGATCGGGTTGACGGATACCCTGATGTTGGGCCGCTATTCGGTTGAGGCGCTGGCGGCGTCGACGCTGGCATCCACTTATTTCTTCTCGTTTTTCATCCTCGGATCCGGCTTCGCCTATGCGGTCATGCCTATGGCCGCCTCTGCCGCGACCGAGGGAGATGCGACACAGGTCCGCCGCGTGGCGCGGATGGGCCTTTGGCTGTCGGTGCTATATGCCCTTGCCGTTATGCCATTGCTGATCTGGTCGGGGCCGATCCTGCTGGCCCTGGGGCAGGAAGACAGCGTCGCGGTCGATGCCCAAACCTACCTGCAAATCGCGGGTTGGGGCCTGTTCCCCTTCCTCATCATGGCGACATTGCGCAGCCATCTCAGCGCGTTAGAGCGCACGCGCATCGTGCTCTGGGCGACGCTTTTGGCCGTGGCGGTGAACGCTATTCTGAACTGGCTGCTGATCTTCGGCAACCTGGGCTTTCCGGAATTGGGCCTGCGCGGCGCGGCCATCGCGTCGGTGGTGGTGCAAACGGTCGCGGCCCTGGTCCTGGCGGTCTATGCGGCGCGCGGTCCCGATATGGCGCGGTTCGAGCTTTGGAAGAACCCGCATCGGCCCGATTGGCCGGCCTTCGGACAGATCTTTCGGCTGGGTTGGCCGATCGGGCTGACACATCTGTCCGAATCGGGGTTGTTCGCCGCGTCGGCCGTCATGATGGGTTGGCTGGGGACGGTGCCTTTGGCGGCCCACGGCATCGCGATCCAGATCGCGGCGCTGACCTTCATGGTGCATCTGGGCCTATCGTCGGCGGCGACGGTGCGGGTTGGGCAGGCTTGGACCAAAGGTGACCCGGTGCAATTGAGCCGGGCCGCCTGGGCGGCCACGATCCTGTCGGGGGTCGCCGTCTTGCTGGCCGTGGCGCTGTATTTCGGGGCGGGGCCGTGGTTGATCGGCGCGTTTGTCGACGCGGAAGATCCGAAAGCGCCAGAGATCCTGGTCCTTGGCGTCATGTTGCTGGCCTATGCGGCGCTGTTCCAGACCGTGGATGCAGGCCAGGTTATGGCGCTGGGCTATCTTCGAGGGTTGCAGGACACAAGGATACCAATGATCTATGCGGTGATCTGCTATTGGGCCCTGGGCATCCCGGCCAGTTATGTGCTGGGCTTCCTGATGGGGTGGGGCGCGGCCGGAATATGGCTCGGACTGACGGTTGGGCTGGCCACCGTATCTTGCGTCCTTGCTATCCGATTCGTCAGAATAGCCAAAAGCTTACATGGAGAAGCTCACACCGCAGCCGCAGGAGGATGAAGCGTTCGGGTTTTCGATGGTAAATCGGGATCCGACAAGCTCCTCGGTGAAGTCGATCACGGCGTTGGTCAGGAACGGTAGCGACACTTCGTCGACGACGACCTTTTGGCCTTCGCCCTCTAAAACCAAGTCACCGTCCGCCGGGGCGTCCAGTTCGATCTGATACTGGAAGCCAGAACATCCGCCGCCTTCGACCGCGACGCGCAAGGCTTTGCCGTCGTCACCCGCGCCGATTTCGGCCAGGCGTTCAAAGGCGCGAGGGGTGACGCGGGGGGGCAGGGACAGGTCCATGGGTCGCCTCGGGGCTGTGAATTGCCGATGGGCCAGATATATGGGGCCCGATAGCGCCTGCCAAGAGAGCCGCCGTGACCGTTCCCTATGCCTGCGATCCCGCCGACAGTCGCGGGCGGCTGCACCCCGAGGAGGAGAGCGCCTTTCGCTCCTGTTTTCAACGGGACCGGGATCGAATCATCCACGCTAGCGCGTTCCGCAGGCTGAAGCACAAGACCCAGGTGTTTATCGAGCATGAGGGCGATTACTTCCGCACCCGGCTGACCCATTCCATCGAGGTGGGGCAGGTGGCGCGAACCATCGCTAAGCATCTGGGGCTGAATATCGAACTGACGGAGGCCGTGGCGCTGGCCCACGATCTAGGCCATCCGCCGTTCGGGCATACGGGCGAGGATGCGCTGGCGCGATTGATGGCGCCCTATGGCGGGTTCGATCACAACGCGCAGGCGGTGCGGATCGTGACCTCGCTGGAGCGGCATTACGCGGAATGGGATGGGTTGAACCTCACCTGGGAAACCCTTGAGGGGATTGCGAAACATAACGGTCCGGTGGGCGAACCGGTGCCCTGGGCTCTGGCCGGTTACAATGCGGGGCACGACCTGGAGTTGAGCACCCATGCCTCAGCCGAGGCGCAGGTGGCGGCTTTGTCCGACGACATCGCCTACAACAATCACGACCTGCATGACGGGCTGCGGGCCGAGTTATTTTCGACCGACGAACTGGCCGAACTGCCGGTGCTGCAGGATTGCTTCGCGCGCGTCGATGCCAAGTTTCCGGGGCTGAACTATTACCGCCGGCGACACGAAGCGCTGCGGCGATTCTTCGGAGTGCTGGTGCAGGACGTGATCGCCGAGACGGAAGCGAATTTGACGGCCTTGGCCCCTGAAACTTCCGTCGAAATCCGCCAAGCCGGGCACATGATGGCGCGGTTCTCGCCGGGGCTCTGGTGCGACCTGAAGATCATCCGGCAATTCCTGTTCGACCGGATGTACCGCGCGCCCACCGTCATCGAGATGCGGGCCCAGGTGACGCAGGTGGTCGAGGATCTATTCCCGCATTTCATGGCCAACCCGCAGGACCTGCCCAAGCAGTGGCGTAAAGACGTGGAGGCGGTGGATGGGGAGACCGCGCTGGCGCGGATCGTCTGCGACTACATTGCGGGGATGACGGACCGGTTCGCGCTGCAATGCCATGACCGGTTCGTTGGCGGCTGGTCCTACGGGGACGCGCCGCCGCCTTGAGGGGCTAAGTGCGGCAGGTCGGAGATCCTCGGGTCACGTCCGGAAAGACGGACCCTCAGACGCATCATTCGACGCCCAGATAGACCGTGGCCCAGACTTGCAGGGCCAGGAAGCTCTCGTAGACCTCCGCATCCTCGACCACGGGGAAAACGGTCATGGTCGGACCCAGGTCGCCGATGCCGAGCGGTGTGCCGTCCACATGGGTGGCCAGGATCGGGTCGTAGGCTTCGATCATGTCCCACGGGATTTCGACCTGGTAGCCATCGAGTGCCAGGGGCAGGGCCAGTTTGCCCGCGGCGCCCGCCATCTGCATCACCGCCGCCAGCGGCGGGCCCGAGAAGGTCGCGGGCATGTCGCTGCCGGGCATTGTGGTCGCGATCTCGGCCTGGGGCAGGTCGGCCAGCATCGCGGCATCGAGCGCGATGCCGGTCTCGAACGTCGCGCCCAGCTTGCCTAGGACGGACAAGTCTTCCTCGGTCGAGGGGCCGCGGTTGCCCGCCGGGATCGCGCCGCCGACGGTCAAAATCACCTGACCGTCCGGCGTGGCGATTTCGGCCCAGGCGGGCGGGGCGAGGGCTAGGACGGCGAGGATGGCAAGGCGGGCGAAGGTCGGCATGTGGGGTCTCCGTTAAGCTTTGGGAGAGGTTGGCCCGGGGCGGGGCTTGATGTCGCCAGCAGGTCGAGAAATCTGGCGCGACTGGCGCCGGATGCCGCCGAAAGCCGCAGCCAATCCGCCCGAATGCCGCAGGAGAAGGCGCCGCGTTGACCTCTGGCAGGGACGTGCCTAGACCCGCGAGACTTTTCGATCAGGATGGCTCCGATGCATCTCTTCGCCGATATTCGCGTGCTTGTGGTGGACGCGCTGGGCGCCCTTGCCGCCGAGGGTACGCTGCCCGACGGGCTGGAGACTGGCAACGTTGCGGTGGAGCCGCCGCGTGATGCGTCGCACGGGGATATGGCGACCAATGCGGCGATGGTCTTGGCCAAGCCTGCCAAGATGAAGCCCCGCGACATTGCCGATGCGCTGGCGTCCAGGCTGATGGCGGATTCTCGGATCGTCTCGGCCGAGGTGGCAGGGCCGGGCTTTCTGAACCTGCGGCTGGCCCCCGACGTTTGGCAGCAGGTTGTGGCGGCCGTGCTCGACCAGGGTGCAGCCTTCGGACGGTCGGCCATGGGGCAGGGGACGCGCGTCAACGTGGAATATGTATCCGCCAACCCGACTGGACCGTTGCATGTGGGGCACACACGCGGCGCGGTGTTCGGGGACGCTTTGGCGTCGCTGCTAGAATATAGCGGGCACGACGTGACGCGGGAATACTACATCAACGATGGCGGGGCGCAGGTCGATACGCTCGCCCGGTCCGTCTACCTGCGATACCTTGAAGCTCATGGGCAGGAGGTCGCCTTCGAGGGCGACGTTTATCCTGGCGATTACCTGGTAGACGTTGGAAAGGCGCTTAAGGCGAAGGTCGGCGATGCGTATCTCGACAAGGGCGAGCAATATTGGCTGGCCGAGATGCGTGAGTTTGCGACCGAGGCGATGATGGATCTGATCCGGGCCGATCTAAAATCGTTGGGCGTCGAGATGGATGTGTTTTCGTCGGAGAAGGCGCTTTATGGGACGGGCAAGATCGAAGCGGCCATCGGTGCGCTTCGGGCCAAGGACCTGATCTATCGCGGCACGTTGGAGCCGCCCAAGGGCAAGCTGCCCGAGGATTGGGAGGCGCGGGAGCAGACGCTGTTCCGCTCCACCGCTTACGGCGACGACCAGGACCGGCCGATCCAGAAGTCGGACGGCGCCTGGACCTACTTCGCGCCCGACATCGCCTACCATTGGGACAAGTGCCAGCGGGGTTTTGACGCTCTGATCAATGTCTTCGGTGCGGATCACGGCGGCTATGTGAAGCGGATGAAGGCGGCGGTGGCGGCCTTGTCGGATGATGAGGTCCCGCTCGACATCAAGCTGACCCAGCTCGTGAAGCTGATGCGCGACGGCGAAGAGCTGAAGATGTCGAAGCGGGCGGGCACCTTCGTGACGCTGGCCGACCTTGTTGAAATGGTCGGGCCGGACGTCACCCGCTTCATCATGCTGACCCGCAAGAACGATGCGCCTCTGGATTTCGACGTCGACAAGGCGCTGGAGCAATCCAAGGACAACCCGGTCTTTTACGTCCAATACGCCCATGCCCGGGTGCAGTCCGTGTTGCGAAAGGCCGGCGATCAGGGGATCGACGCAACAGATGCGTCGCTGAAGGCCGCCGATCTGACCGCGCTCGATCATCCCGCGGAACATGCCGTCGCCGCCAAGCTGGCCGAATGGCCCCGTCTGATCGAAATCGCCGCCCGCACGCACGAGCCGCATCGGGTGGCATTCTATCTCTACGATTTGGCCAGCAGCTTCCACGCGCTTTGGAATCGCGGCAATGACGAGCCGGGCCTGCGCTTCTTGCAGGACGACGCGGCCACAAGTCGCGCGAAGATCGCGCTGGCCCGTGCCGTTTCCGTTGTAATCGCGGCGGGCTTGGGTATTCTTGGTGTTGAGCCCGCGCAGGAGATGCGCTGACGACCCCAAAGGGGCGGAGCGCGCGGGGGCACGAGAGCAGAGGCGGGGCAGCAGGCAAACCTGCGCCCCTTGGGCAGTGACGATAACCATCCGGAGGCGACGCCCGCCATTCGGAGGAGGGCAGGCATATGGCGGACATGGATTATTTCGGCGCCGATTACGGTGCGGAGGAGCCTTCGCGCTTGGCTGAGGCGGCGCGCAACTTCGGGCTGGTCAACTGGGCCGGGGCGCTGACCTCGCTGGGTCTGACGGCGGGTATGGCCGTCTGGGCGGTGAACATGACCTTCCGTGACGTGTCCGGCGTGCCGGTGATCGCCGCCCTGGAAGGCCCGATGCGTGTGGCCCCCGAAAACCCGGGCGGGCGCGTGGCGCCGTTCCAGGGCATGGCGCTGTCCGACATCACGTCGGGCGGGCCGGCCGCGCCGGCGCCGGACCAGATCGTGCTGGCACCGCCGCCGGTGGAACTCGATGCTGCGCCGTTGGGCGAGCGTCTGGCTGCCGCGGGGCACACGCCCCAGATGACGGCGTCCGAGATCGCGGCGCCCGATTTGGCGGTCCAGACCGTGGTGGCGCAGGCCACCGATCTGATCGCCACGCCGGCGGTTGCCCTGGCATCCGACGTCGCCGAATTGCAGGTGACGCCCCTCGGCGATTTGAACGCGCCGGTCGAGCTGATCTCCGCCTCGGCGCCCGCGACCCTGCCGGAGACGCCGCCGGTCATCGCGCCCGAGACGCCCGTTGCCGCCGTGGCCGCGACCGTGCGCGGCGTGGTCCGGACCGAACGTCCGCGCCTTCGCCCCGCCCGCCGGGTCGCGGCCGTCGCCACGCCGGCCGTCGCCACCGACGCGGCCCCGGTGCAGACCGTGTCGGCCGACGCCACCGCGATCCGCGAAGTCGCTCCGGGCGACGTCGCCCCCGGCACGCGCGTCGTCCAGCTGGGCGCCTTCGACAGCGAAGCCCTGGCGCGGGGCGAGTGGGAGCGGCTTTACGGTCGCTTCGGCGACTTCATGGAGGGCAAGTCGCGGATGATCCAGAAGGCCCGGTCGGGCGGCCGCGATTTCTGGCGCCTGCGCGTGGTCGGCTTTGACGACGCATCGGATGCCCGCCGCTTCTGCTCGACGCTGCTGGCGCGGGATGCGGCTTGCATCCCCGTCACCATGCGCTGAGGCTGAGACCTATGGCGGGGGCCTTCATCCTGGGCTGTGAAGGCCCCGTCCTGACCGAGCGGGAGGCGGCCTTCTTTCGCGATGCCGATCCGTGGGGTTTCATTCTGTTCGCGCGCAACATTCGGGCGCCCGACCAAGTGCGGGCGCTGACGGCCGCATTGCGCGACAGCGTCGGACGCGCCGCGCCGATCCTGATCGACCAGGAAGGCGGGCGCGTTCAGCGCCTGGGCCCGCCCTTCTGGACCCGGTGGCCCCGGCCCCTGACGCAGATGTCGCGGGCCACCGATCCGGTCAGGGCCATGTTCCTGCGGGCGACGCTGATCGCCCGCGAATTGCGGGACGTCGGCATCGACGTGAATTGCACGCCCACCGCCGATATTGCGGGCGAACATACGCATCCCTTCCTGTTGTCGCGCCTCTATGGTCATTCGTCCGAGACGGTGACCGCCCGCGCCCGCGCCAATGCCGATGGCTGCCTGGAAGGTGGTGTTCTGCCCGTGGTCAAGCACATCCCGGGCCATGGTCGCGCCAACACCGACAGCCATTTGGCCTTGCCCCGTGTCGACACCGCGCTGGAGGATCTCCGCGCCAGCGATTTCCAGGTCTTCCGCGCGCTGGCCGATCTGCCGCTCGGGATGACCGCCCATGTGGTCTACGAGGCGATCGACCCGGATCTGCCGGGCACGATTTCGCACCCCGTGATTCACGAGATCCGGCAGCAGATCGGCTTCGACGGCCTGCTGATGACCGACGATATCTCCATGGGTGCGCTGCCGGGCGATCTGGCCCATCGCTGCCATGGTGCGATCGCGGCGGGCTGTGACCTGATCCTGCATTGCAACGGCACCTGGGACGACATGCAGATGGTCGCCGCCACCGGTCCGACCCTGACGGGCCGCGCGCTGGAACGGGCCGAGCGCGCGCTGACGCTGCGCAGCCCACCCGCCGCGCTTGACATCGAGGCCGCGCGGGCCGAACTGTCCGAGCTCACCGCCGCCTGAGGAGGCCCGCCTGGCCGAGGACGACTTCATCGAAGGCCCCGCCCGCGACGATGCCGCGGATGTTGAGGCGCGCCTTGCCGCCGAGGCGCTGATCGTCGATGTGGACGGGTTCGAAGGCCCCTTGGACGTGCTGCTGACCCTGGCGCGGACCCAGAAAGTGGACTTGCGGACGATCTCGGTCCTGCACCTGGCGCGGCAATATCTCGCCTTCGTGGACAAGGCGCGGGAATTGCGCCTGGAACTGGCGGCCGATTACCTTGTGATGGCCGCCTGGCTCGCCTTCCTGAAATCCAAGCTGCTGTTGCCGCCCGACCCGGAGGAGGAGGTCTCGGCCGAAGACTTGGCCGCGCATCTGGCCTTCCAGCTGGAGCGGCTGGAGGCCATGCGCAAGGCCGCCGCCCGTCTGATGGCCCGCGATCAGCTGGGTCGCGACGTGTTCGCGCGCGGCCAGCCGCAACAGGTCACACGGGCCAAGCGTGTGACCTATACGGCGACGGTGCTCGATCTGATGCAGGGCTATGCCCGGCTGCGCACCAAGGACGATTTCCGGCCCTTCGTCATGGATCGCGAGGGCGTCTGGACCATGGAGGAGGCGCTGGACCGCCTGCGCCCGATTATCGGCCATGTGGGGGACTGGACGGACTTGATATCTTTCCTGCCCGAAGGCTGGGATGCCGACCCGGCCCGGCGCCGCTCGGCCACGGCCTCGACCTTCGCGGCCACGCTGGAATTGGCCAAGAACGGCATTCTCGAACTTAAGCAGGACGACACATTCGGCCCGATCCGCATAAGGGGCCGGACATGAGCGATGTGCAGCCTCTCTTCGATGCGCCGCCCCTGGTCGAGCAGGAGCGGATGGTGGAGGCGATCCTGTTTGCCTCGGCCGCGCCCGTCACCGTGGCGGAACTCCACGCGCGCCTGCCCCATGGCTGCAACGCGCCGGCGGCGTTGGAGCAGTTGCAGAAGCGCTATGAGGGCCGCGGCGTGCGGCTGACGCGGGCGGGCGATGCCTGGGCGATCCGTACCGCGCCGGATCTGGCGTTC
>JBCDCW010000077.1:0-14063 GCA_039180995.1 Pseudomonadota bacterium | reverse complement strand
TCGATCAGCGCGAGCACGGGCCGCAGCGGCAAAGGCGCCGAGGAAACCCAGAAGAGCGACAGGAAGCCCGCCCCGTTCTTAATGAAGCCGATGGCAGTCACCGTGAAGAACACGCCGAAGCCCAGGATCGCCGTGACCGCGATGTGCGAGGTCGGCGAGAACGACATGGGGATCAGCGCTAGGAAATTCGAAAACAGGATGAACAGGAAGATCGTGAAGATGTAGGGGAAGTATCTCAGCGCATCCTTGCCCGCGACGTCCTCGACCATCTTGTGGACGAAGCCGTAGGCCAGTTCGGCGATCGACTGCACCCGGCTGGGAACGATGGCACGGCCCCGTGTGCCCAATACGAACAGGCCGATCACGCACAAAACGGCCAGCGCCAGCCACATCGTGGAATTGGTGATCGTGTACCAATGGACCGGGTCGCCCGCGTCGCCGAATAGCGGCTTGACGATGAATTGGTCCATCGGGTGGAAAGACAGGCCGCCTTCGGAATGGGCTTCGTCAGCCATCGTCGTCCTCTCGTTTCGGCGCCCCGGCGCCGGGTTCTTCAAGCGCGGCTTTCGCCGCCGCTTTCACCTGCATCTCCTGCGCCGAGGAGATCATCGTCTTCACCCCGGCCGCAAAGCCAAGCAACACGAACACGACCATCAGCCAAGGCTGTGTCCCCAAAAGGACATCAAGGCCGTATCCGATCCCGAAACCGATCCCCAGACCGGCGACGAGTTCGATCACCATCCGCCAGGCCAGTTGCGCCTGGGAATAATGCTCCTCCATGTGGTGCTTTTCCTCGGGGCGCTTCGCATCCAGCTTGGCCTCAAGGGCGCGCAAGCGGTCGGAAACGTCATCGTTGGACATGGGGCACCCCACGGCTGTCATCAAGCGGTCTATGGGCGCGAACACAGGGTGTCAACGCAGGCTAATTTCCATTCCTAATCATAGTTTTACGGCGATATCTGCATGGGCAAGTCGCTTGCCCGAGCTCTGCGTCACATTCAACGATCTCGTTGAGTATTCTTGACGTCTCCGCCACACCGGTCCACGCCCTGCGGTCATGTCCGACCCGCTTTCATCCGTCTTCGCGGCCCTGGGCGACCCGACCCGTCGGGCGATTCTGTCCATGTTGTTGGAAGACGACATGGCGGTCACCGACGTCGCCACCGGGTTCGACATTTCGCTCGCCGCAATCTCGAAACACCTGCAAGTCCTGGACCGGGCGGGCCTCATCACTCGCGAGCGACGGGGCCGTGTGGTCTGGTGCAAGCTGGACCCCGATGCCTTGCGCGATGCCTCGGCCTGGATGCAGAGCTTCGGCCAATTCGACGGCCCCGACCTGGATGCGCTCGAACGCCTGCTAGCCGAGCAGTAAACTCGCCCTCCTGGCAGAAGTACCTCTGGGGGCCGCGGGAAGGAACACGCCCCAGCCCCGCTTGCGGGCTTTTATCCCTGCACCGATCTGAGTCTAAAATGGTCTCCAAGACTCAGGGGTTCCCTGGGGGGGCGCCCCAAGCTCTCTCCGCGATGGATGGAGGTCAGATCAGGCGCCGTCTCAGATCGTGGGTCAGAACTTCGACCGTTTCTCCCGTCTGCTCACCAAGCCGCATAAGCCCGAACTGAACCCGCGCCATGTCTTGATAATAGGTGGTGTAGACATAATTCGTCGCCGCTCCCGCGGCGGCGCCGATAACCGGCACGGCCTGGGCCGCCAGCTTCTGCCCTAGGGGGACGGCCAGCCGAGGGGCGACCTTGGCGATCAAGTTCTTGATGGTCGCGCCCGTCACGGTCAGCCGCATCGTCAGAAAGGTCAGATCGGTCCCGTCATCATCGTCAAGGGGGCCGGCCGCCGCGAAAACCCGCAAACAGGCGCCACGTATCTGGGGTCGCGCGGGGTCGAAGCCGTGTTCGTCGGCGATCCCTTGGATCGCGCGCAGGATGATGGTCGTGGTTACCGGCAATTCGGCCAAAGCCGTTCCCAAACCGCCGAACCCGCCAGCGGCACCGGTCCCCACTGTGACGGCCCGATTCAGCCAGTCCGAGCCATCTCGCACGCGGCCGCGGGATTTAGCGGCGATGTCGAAACTCTGCTCCAGCGCCTTGGCTGTCGCGCCCTCCAGCCCGGCTCGCACCTGTTCGGGCAGCATGTCCAGAAGGCTCTCGGCCTGGCGGCCCACCAGATGCAGAACCTGCATACCGAAGCCGTTGGACTGGCGCATAATCTCGGCCAGGCGATCCAATTCCTCCTCCCGATCCAGAGGCGGGAAGACTTGTTCGGTTTTCAGACGTTCGTTCATAATCAAGAAATGGTGTCTGAGGCTGCTTCAGGCAAGACCACCCCCGTCACGCCCACCCAGTCGCCGCGCCCCAGAACGCGGTCGGGATTGGTGGGTGGCGGCATCTCGATATCCCTCAACCGCTGAAACCCGAAGCGTCGGTAGTAGGGAGCATCGCCGACCAAAAGCACGCGCTCGACCCCGGCCACCGTGGCACGGTCCAGGCCCGATTGAATCAGCAACGCGCCAAGCCCTTCGCCCTGCCGCGTCGGGTGGACGGCAATGGGTCCCAATAGCATTGCCCCGTGACCGCCCACACGCACCGGCCAGAACCGGATCGCCCCAGCCACCTCACCCAAGTCCCCCCTGATCAACAAACACAATTCACGCGCTGGCAGCCCATCGCGCAAGCGGTAGGACGACAAGGCCGTCCGCCCGGGCGCGAAGCAGGTGTCCAGAAGGGCCTCGACCTCCCAGGCATCGGCCTCAGTTTCGCGGAGCAATTCCATTGCGACGCTTGTGGCGTCCCCGGTCGCGGCCCGCTAGTCCTGTGCGCGAAGAAGGAGCCTTGTGATGTTCTACCGCCCCGAGGACGGCCACGGCCTACCCCACAATCCGTTCAACGCCATCGTCTCACCCCGGCCCATCGGCTGGATCGCCACGCGCGGATCCATGGGAGACAATCTGGCACCCTACAGCTTCTTCAACGCTGTGGCCTATGTCCCACCGCAAGTGATGTTCGCGTCCACCTCGGCCAAACCTGACCGGGACGGAACCAAAGACAGCGTGGCCCAGATCCGCGAGACAGGCGTGTTCTGTGTGAACGTGGTGGCCCATGACATGCAGGATATCATGAATGCCTCGTCTGCCGACTTGGCGGCGGGGGTGGACGAGTTCGCCGTCTCCGGCGCCCAGAGGGCGGCGTGCGAGACCATAGATTGCGCCAGGGTCGCCGATGCCCCCGCCTCGCTTGAATGCAAGATGACGCAGATCGTTCAGTTGCCGGGCGAAGCCAATCTCGTGGTCTTCGGTGAAGTCACAGGCGTCCATATGCGCGATGATTGCCTGGTCGACGGGCGCTTCGACGTCTTGCGGTTCAACCCACTGGCGAGAATGGGATACCGCGACTACACGACCGTGCGGGAAGCGTTCTCGCTCAAACGACCGGGGGAGTAACGGCGGTGACGGTCCATCCGCCACCTTTGGGGATATGCCGCTTTTCTTTCGTGGGTCGCGGAGACTGGACCGCGTGGCGTCGCGGCCGCTCGCCCGACCGGTTGGAGATCGCTCGGCAGCTCTATGACATGGCCCGGATGGAGCGACGCTTCTGGACGCTTGAAAACCTGCTCCTCCCCTCGCTTCTTGGACAGACGCAGGAGGAGTGGCGACTGGTCTTGCTCACCTCCGATCTGATGCCTCAAGCCATGCAGAACCGGTTGCGGGCGGCCGCCAGCGATCCGCGGGTTGAGATCGAAGTGTCGTCAGCCGAAGACGTGAACGGTGCCATCGTGCCGGTCATCGAACGGCTTGGCCTAAAGGATGCGGTGCAGTTCCGGGTTGACGACGACGATTGCCTGGCGCGGGGCTATGTCGCCCGCCTGGACGACGTCTCCCAAGCGCTCTACCGCGTTGGCAGCTTCACGTTCTCGATCGCCCATGGATTGGCGGCAGCAGGCTATCCCGGCCAATCTCCCAAAGGATATCGGATGACCGAGCCATTCCTTGGCCTCGGTGCCGCGGCCTTGCTCCCGCCGCATCAACGGGGCGGCATGTCAATTTATAGCTGGGGCCACTTCGCGCTCCAGCGGCGATGGATGTCGGTTTTGGACAATGGCGTGCGCGGACGCGGCGCACCGGGCTGGCTGCTGACCCGAACGATGGGACATGACAGCGCTGTGGACGCGGCAAATCCGCTGGGACCGCCTTCGGCCAATGAGATCACCTGGGCAGAGTTTGAAAGAGCGTTAGCGGCGGAATTCCCATTCATCCGTCCAGACGACCTGCGTCGTTTCCTAGCCAGCGCGGGCGGCGAGGGCTGACCGCAGCTATCTGGAATAGCCCCGGGCGGCGGACTTTCACGAAAGTCTCATTCGGCCTAGCCTTAGTCCGGCAACCAAGAGGAGCCCCCATGCCAGCCATCCATGCCCCCTCCGGTTCTGGCCTTGTAAATATGGCGTTCGGCCTGACCCGCCGAACCCGCGTCGCGCCCGATGACGTTGCTGGTGCCTTCGCCATCTGGGAAGAAGAGGTGCCCGCCGGATCAGGCCCGCCCCTTCATATCCACGGCAAGGAGCACGAAGTCTTCACAGTCCTATCGGGCCGCATGCGCTTCGTTGCAGATGGGGTAGAACACGAAGTTGGGCCGGGGGACATCATGATGATCCCGCCCGGGATGCCGCATACGTTCAAGGCCTTGGAAGATGCAGTCGCATTGGTGCAATTGATGCCTGGAATGGCAGGCGGCTTCTTCGCCGCGGTGACGGAAGCGGGCGTCAGCCCCGAAACGGACATGGACCGTGTCCGCGAAATTGCGGCGAACCACAACATCACGTTCGTCGGCCCGCCATTGGACTGATGCCGATACCGGATTTGCAGGGCCGATCCCTATCATATGCTCGTCATTTGCCGTGCTAAGACAGGTCGAAGGTAATCCGGAGTTCCCCATGGCCGACCGCAATATGCGCGACCTCAGTTTCGCGACCTTCAATCTGCTGAACCTCCAGGTTCCCGGCGGACTCACCTACGGTTCCGCCCCCTTTCCCGACGATGACGAGGGCCGCCGCCGCTACGGCGAGAAGGTCGATTGGACGGGCGCGATGCTGCGCAGCCTGGACGCCGAGGTCATCGGCTTTCAGGAGTGTTGGTCCGTCGCCGCGCTGGACGCTTGTTTCGACGCGGCGGACCTGCGGGATCGATACGATATCGTCGCCCGTGACGCAGCGCCCTATAAACCGCAAGTCGCGCTGGCGGTCCGCAAGGACCGCAACGGCGAGAGCCAACTTCTGCCTGGCGCCGAATGGGTGGAAAGCTTTCCCGATGCATTTCGCCTGCGCGACGTGATCGAAGATCAGGGGGCCCAGGAAGAGGTGACCGTCACGATCGACAGCTTCTCGCGCCCGATCCTCCGGGCACGGATGAAGCCCGAGGCCAGCCGCCAACCCCGCCCGCCAGAGGTGGAATTGATGGTTGCGCATCTAAAGTCGAAGGGCCCCGCGCGGATCGACTTCCGGGCCTCGGCGCCAACCGACGGAGACGTGCGTGACACGCTCCGCTCGGTCGTCAGCCATGTCCGTCGCGTGATGGAGGCCGGCGCCTTGCGCGAGATGTTGGAGCGCGCACCCGAAGAGCCTCGGGTCGTGATGGGCGACCTCAACGACGGCAGTCTGTCGATCACGACGCAGCTGATCTCTGGTGAGCCCGGCTACCGTGTCATCGAGAAGAGCACCAAGGGCAACAGCGCGGCCGGCAAGCTCTATTCCGTCGAGCGGTTGCAGCAATATCGGAGCCTGCGCCACGTCTACTACACCTACATCTTCGATGACCGGCGCGAGAGCCTGGACCATATCTTGGTGTCGCCGCATTTCTACGATCACGCCCGGGATCGGCTCTGGTCTTTCAGGGAAATGCGGATCTGGAACGACCATGTCGGCGATGGCGCCGCGAAAGACGCGGGGGCTTCCGATCATGGCGTCGTGCGGGCCGCGTTCGACTGGAACCCGATGCCCGAACACCTCACCAGCTAGAGGGATCGACGCGTCGGAATAGACAGGCCATAGAGCGGCCATGCTTCCCGATCCCGAAATCCTCCACCCGATCACGCGACCCGACGGCAAACCGCATCTGGGAACGGTGCATCTAACCGTCGCCCTGGACCACCCACGGATAGAGGTCGGGCGTTGGACCTATGCCTCGGCCCATGCTCCGCCCGAAGACTGGGCGGCGGCCCTCGCGCCCTATCTTTATCCATTCTCGGCCGAACGGTTGTGGATCGGGGCCTTCTGCCAGATCGCGGACGGCGTGCGGTTCGTGACGTCGTCAGCCAACCACGCGATGGACGGTGCCAGTTGCTATCCCTTCGCCGTGTTCGATGCCGCCCGTCGAAGCGGGTTCCAGCCGGACACCCGCGACACGGTGGTCGGAAACGATGTTTGGATTGGAACGGGCGCCCTGATCTGCCCCGGCGCGCAGATCGGTGATGGGGTGGTGATCGGTGCGGGGGCGGTCGTGCGCGGGATCGTGCCGGATTACGCCATTGTCGCCGGAAACCCCGCCAAGGTGATGCGCATGCGGATCGAGCCCGATGACGCGGCGCGACTGAAGCGTATCGCCTGGTGGAACTGGCCCCGCGCCCGGATCGACGCGGCGATCCCCGCCTTGAAAGCCGGGGATATCACCGCGTTGGAGACGCTCGGGTCGGGCCGAGCGCGATGATCCGCCCGAACGATCAGGCTTAATGCCCGCCGATAATCCCGGTCCGCACGCCATAGTTCGCGGCGACGGCGTAATCGGGGTCGTCGTCGCTGTCGATCATCAGGTGCCCGGCCTTGGTCAACAACCGATGGCAATCGCGGGTCAGGTGGCGGAGCTGGATCGTCTTCCCCTCATCCTCGTATTTCTGCGCGACCGCCTCGATGGCCTGCAAGGCCGATTGGTCGGCCACCCGACTCTCGGCGAAGTCGATCACCACGCGGGACGGATCCGTCTTGGGATCGAACAACTCAATGAAGCCGGTGGCTGAGCCAAAGAAAAGCGGGCCCTTGACCGGATAGACCCGCGCGCCCTCGGGCGTCTCGTAGGTGGTGGCGGCGATGCGGCGGGCGTTCTCCCAGGCATAGGCCAGGGCCGAGACGATGACGCCAACGACCACGGCGATGGCCAGGTCCGTCATCACGGTGACGATGGTCACCAATACAATCACGACCGCATCGGTGCGCGGTACGCGCGCCAGGATCTTTAGCGAATTCCAGGCGAAGGTGCCGATCACGACCATAAACATCACGCCGACCAGCGCGGCCAGCGGAATCCGCTCGATCAGCGGCGCGGCGACTAAGATGAACGCCAGCAGAAACAGCGCCGCTGCAATGCCGGAGATGCGGGTGCGACCGCCCGATTTCACGTTGATCATCGACTGGCCGATCATGGCGCAGCCGCCCATGCCGCCGAAGAAGCCCGTGACCGTGTTGGCCGCGCCCTGGGCGATGCATTCCTGGGAGGCGCCGCCGCGCTGGCCCGTGATCTCGCCCACGAGGTTCAGGGTCAGCAGCGACTCGATCAGGCCGATGGCGGCCAGGATCAGCGCGTAGGGCAGGATGATTTCCAGCGTCTCCAGGGTTAGCGGCACCATGGGGATGTGGAAGGGTGGCAGCCCGCCCGCAATCGAGGCCATGTCCCCGACCGTGGGCGTGTTCAATCCCAACCCGATCACCACAAACGCGGTGATCGCGATTCCAGCCAGAGGCGCCGGGATGGCCATGGTCAGCTTCGGCAGACCCCAGATCACGCCCATGGTCAGCCCCACCAGACCCAGCATCAGGGCAATGTCGCCGGGCGGGAGCCAATTGCCTTCCAATGTGCGGAACTGGGTCAACTGCGCCAGGAAGATCACGATGGCCAGGCCGTTGACGAAGCCCAGCATCACCGGATGCGGCACCAAACGGATGAACTTGCCCCACCGCATGACGCCCGCGAAGATCTGTAATGCGCCCATCAGCACAACGGTCGCGAAAAGGTACTCGACCCCGTGCTGCGCCACCAACGAGACCATCACGACCGCCAACGCCCCCGTCGCGCCCGAAATCATGCCCGGCCGCCCACCGATCAACGCCGTGATCAAACCCACGATGAACGCCGCGTAAAGTCCAACGAGCGGGTTCACACCGGCCACGAAGGCGAAGGCCACGGCTTCAGGCACAAGAGCCAGGGCGACGGTCAGACCCGCCAACAATTCCACCCGCAAGCGGGACGGTGTCAGGGGATCGGTGGGCGCGACCCGCAGGTCCGGCATGTCGAAGCGACGGGCGAAGGCCGCCAGGGGCGAGGTGCTCATGGGCGAGAGATCCGCAGGTGGGGGGATGCTATTGCTGGCCCTTAGCAGGGATGGCCGCGAAACGACAGGGCGCCCCGCGCAAACGTGTCATGCAATTCCCAAGGGGTGACGATCCGCGCCCCGATCTCGAAAAGCCACGGTTGCGAGATGCGCGACACGGTCTGCCGATCCGGTCCGATGGCGCGCAGGGTCAGCAAATCGCCATCTTGAAACAGAACCGTCGTCGCGCCATTGGTCGAGCCAAACGCGTAGGTCGGCGACCAGCCGATTGCACCGCCAATCTCCAACGCACGCATCCGGCAGGAGGAAGTGTTGCTGCGGCAGGTCTGCTCCAACTCTGCCAGCGTGGTCTCACCGGACCGGAACCGGCCCTCGGTTCCATCCGTGCTAGCGCCCAAAATCACATCCAGCGCCTGCACGTCACCGCAATCCGCGCAGAGGATCGACACCCGACGCGCCGTGCGATCCCCGGCCACGGCTTGCCCGGAAAACAAATCGGCCGGTGGCTGAAGCCATTACAAGTCGTCGACCCGAAACCCCTCGGCAGGGGCGGGCGGGGCAAGCGGGGAAAAGGTAAGAATAAAGCGCATCGGGCGATCTCTGGTAAGGGCTTGGGCACTCTGCCATGGTGATACGCTTCGGTCTCGGGCGTCGCCCGAGACCATAGGCACATTGCGAAACCCCGCGGCCGAGGTCAGGATCGCGAGACAGGGGTGACGGAGAAGGCCATGGACATCGTTCTGGGCATCATCGGCGGGTCGGGTCTCTATGGCGTGCCAGGCCTAGCCTCGGGCGCTTGGCGCCCGGCCGATACACCTTGGGGCGCGCCTTCGGACGCGCTGCTACACGCGAAAATCGGTGACATGAAGGTCGTCTTCTTGCCGCGGCACGGCCGCGGACATGTCCACACGCCGTCTTCGGTCCCTTATCGCGCCAATGTAGCCGCCATGAAGAGCGTGGGCGTCACTCACCTGGTCTCGATTTCCGCCGTCGGGTCCTTTCGGGACGCCATGGCGCCCGGTCATTTCGTGGTCGTCGACCAGTTCATCGACCGCACCTTCGCCCGCGACAAGAGCTTTTTCGGCCCCGGCTGCGTGGCTCATGTCAGCGTCGCGCATCCGGTTTGCGCCAGTCTCTCCGAGGCCTGCGCCCAGGCCGCCCGCGCAGGCGGCGCGACGGTCCACGAGGGCGGGACCTATCTGGCGATGGAGGGGCCGCAATTCTCGGGCCTTGCTGAATCGGAGCTCTACCGTGCCTGGGGCTGCGATGTCATCGGCATGACCAATATGCCCGAGGCGAAGCTCGCCCGCGAGGCAGAACTCCACTACGCCAGCGTCGCGATGGTGACCGATTACGACAGCTGGCATCCGGATCACGGATCGGTCCAGATCACCGACATTATCGAGACGCTGCAAGGCAATGTGAGCAAGGCTGCCGCCCTGGTCGAAGCCCTGCCCGCAGCCCTGCATGCGCCCTGCACCGACGGCTGTGCGACCGCGCTGGAGCATGCGATCATGACCGCGCCCGATGCCCGCGACCCGGCCATGGTGGCCAAGCTTCAGATCGTGGCGGGCCGGGTTCTGTGAGATGCCTGATCGCGCTGCTGATCGCAGGCCCCGTGGCCGCGCAAGAATTCGTGGTCGCGCCTGGCCCGCTCTCCGACGAGGCATTCTACCGCGCCGTCGCCTGCGCCGCCGAGCCCGAGGGTGTCTGCCAAAAGCCCTTCATCCGCTGGAGCGCCGAAAAAAGGCAAGCGGTCAATGTCTCGCTCGCCTCGATCGCCCCTGGCCTGCCCCCGTATAAGCGACAGCTGATCGATTCCGGGCTGGACGACGCCATCGCCCAAATCAACGGACTGGAGGCCGGGATCCGCCTGATCCGCGCGGCGGGAGAGGGCGATATAGACATTCATATCGTCAAGACGCCGCCGGGCCACGTCATGACAGGCACCGGCATTCCGGCTTTGGATGGCAATGTACTGCCCCTTGGACGCGTGGCACTTCGGGCCCGCGACGGGGAAATCCGCGAGGGCGTGATTGCCATCAGCGCTTTCGTCCGACGCCGCGAGATCGCGTCGATCCTGCTGGAAGAGATAACCCAAGCCCTGGGCCTGATGACCGATATCCGGGGACCGGCCTACCGGCGATCGCTGTTCTCGGAAGACGGGAACTCGGTGACGCGGATCGTGGGCCAGGATGCCACCGCCCTGCGCAAACATTACGCCGAAGACGGTGAAGGAGACAGTTGATGCAGCAGAAGACCTTGCGGGACTATATCCGCACCATCCCCGATTTCCCCCATGACGGGATCATGTTCCGGGATGTCACGACTCTGTTCGCCGATGCGCGCGGTATGCGCCTGGCGGTGGATCAACTGCTTGCGCCGTATGCGGGCACCCAGATCGACGCCGTGGCCGGGCTGGAAGCACGTGGGTTCATCCTGGGTGGCGCGGTGGCGCATCAATTGGGGACCGGCTTCGTGCCACTCCGAAAAAAGGGCAAACTGCCCGGCGCCACGTTCGAGCAGGAATACGACCTGGAATACGGCAGCGCGACCCTTGAGGTGCATCGGGATGCCCTGCCGGCCGGGGCGCGGGTTTTGATGGTGGATGATCTGCTGGCCACGGGAGGTACGGCGAAGGCCGGGGTCACCCTGCTGGAGCAATTGGGCTGCCAAGTGATCGGCTGCGCCTTCGTTATCGACCTGCCCGAATTGGGCGGTCGCGCCTTACTGGACGGGATGGGCATGGAGATCCATGCATTATGTGAATTCGACGGGGCTTAGGGCCTGACGAATGGCAAAATCGGCGCGTCGGTAACCTTTTAGTAACGAATCCCGCGTTATGAAAAGGATGTGGAGGCTGAACGACAGCTTACATTCCCCAAGCGCCCCGCCGTTCCCCCCAGGGCGGGGCGCACCCTTCTCCGCCTGAAAATTGATCTAAATTCGCTTGTCGCTTTTGGCCTCACTTGTCGGCTCGTTCAGCGGCGACCTGTATCTGATGCCATCTGGTTGAGGTTCCAAGAGCCTGATGACGCTGGCAAATCGAAACTGAAATTCGATACTCCCCCGCGCAACAGAACCTTCTTACAGCAAGCTGCAATCGTGATGGCATGAAGGGAAGGCCATGCCGTCAACGTGCGCTGGCAAGATCCCATCAATCTTATCCGGCACGAACAATCTTGGGGTCCGGAAGTTGGAGGGAGAGGGACAAGTCTTCAGCCCACGTCGGCCACAGCGTCGATCAGCGACACGCAAAACGGAGGGTGCCGTCCGCCCGCTCCCCGACGGACGGCACCCGCGGGTCAGGTCTGCACCCTCAGGATCGCGCCCGGATTCATGATCCCCTTTGGATCAAGCGCCGCTTTGATCGCCCGCATCGCCGCCAACTTGGTGGGATCGGCATAACGCTCCAGATCCGACACCTTCAGCCGACCTACGCCATGCTCTGCGCTGACTGACCCGCCGACGTCATGAACCAAGTCGTGAACAACCGTCTTGATGGCATCGCGATCGCCTTCATGATCCGCCCGGCTCCGCCCTATGATCGGAAAGACGTTGTAGTGCAGATTGCCGTCACCCAGGTGGCCGAAGCAATTGATGCGGAACTGGCCAATCCGGGCGACCCGCGTGGGCGCTTCAGCGATGAAATCGGGTATTGAAGCGATGGGCACCGAGATGTCGTGGCTGCTGACAGATCCGATGCGGCGATTGGCTTCGGGAATGCTCTCGCGGAGGGCCCAGAAATCAGCACGCTGTTGCTCCGATTGGGCGATGGTGCCGTCGGAAACGAGACCCGACATGTTCGCAGTTCCGAACAGGGTTTCCAGCGCGGCCTGCGGGTCACCGGAGGCACCGAGGCCCAGGTCGATGAGGACAGACCAGTCGGGATTGCCAAGAGGGCGACGGATCTCGGGCATGGTCTCGGCCAGGAAGTCGAGGCCGGTGCGACCAATCAATTCGAACGCCGACACGCCCTCGCCGATTTGATCGCGGGCCAGGTTGAGAAGGTCCAGCGCGGCCCGCGGGTCGCGGACTTGCAGGAGCGCCGCGCCGGTATGGGTTGGGCGCGGCAGGAGTTTCAGGGTGGCGGCGGTGATGATCCCCAGGGTGCCTTCGGCCCCTATCAGAAGATGGCGCAGGTCATAGCCGGTATTGTTCTTTCGGAGTGGCGACAGGCCATGGAGGATCGAGCCATCGGGTAGGACGGCCTCGATCCCGAGACATAGATCGCGCGCATTGCCATAGCGTAGCACGTTCACGCCGCCCGCATTGGTGCTGAGGATGCCGCCGATCCGGGCGCTGCCTTGGGACGCGATGCTGAGCGGGAAGAGACGGCTCGCCTGTTCGGCTGCGTCTTGGACGATTTGGAGGATGGTCCCGGCCTCGACGGTAATGGCATTCTCGGTCGGGTTGATGTCGCGGATCGCGGTCATGCGCTCCAGCGATAGGATAATGGGCACCAAGTCGCCCGCGACCTGGCCCCCGACCAGACCCGTACCGCCGCCATACGGGATGATCGGGACGCCCGCCGCTGACGCGGCTTGGACGATGATCGACACCTCCTCGGTGCTGGACGGCGCCAGCAGCAGGCCATCGCTGCCCGCCCAGCGGCCGCGCGGTTCCTCGATATAGCGGGGCTCCAGCGCGCGAAAGGTAGGCGCGGGCAGGCGGTCGCGAAGCGTGTCGGCGAAGGCGCCGGTGGCGGCGGGCATCATGGGCCTCTCGATCTGGTTAGAGGCGGTGTAGGGGATCGGCCGCCCGGCGGAAAGCTCGTCCGCCCGGATTGGGCGTCCTCGCTAGGGTTGCGACAGGAATTGCGGTTGCAGAACGACGACGGTGGGGCGGTCCGGCAGGGTGCGCAGCGAAACCTCCAGGAACGCGCTGTCGCGGATGTCGATCACGAAGTCTTCGGACATGCCCGCCAGGAAGCGATCGAGCGAGCCACGGCCCCACCAATGCATGGGGATGACGATCGAGGACCGCAAGCGTTGCAAGACCCGCGTCATGGTGGGCAGATCCAGGGTGAGCCCCCCATCGACGGGCGCCATCACGACGTCCAAGCGGCCGATGGCGGCATATTGCTCCTCGTTCGGTTCGTGGTGCAGATGGCCCAGATGACCGACGCACAGGCCCTCGACCTCGAAGATGAAGATCGAATTTCCATTCTCGTCGCGCCCATCCCCCGCGCTGGACCGGATATCGGTCGAGACGGAGCGGACGACCATCTCACCCAGGTCCACCCAGTGGTTGGCCGGTTCGCCCACGCGCTCGGACCAGCCGGGCAGAACGTGCTCGATCTCCGGATCGGGGTTAGCCGTCCAGTGGGTGCTATGCGCACGGTTCATGGTGACCACGTCCGGGGGCGGAACGCTCCCGATGAAGCCGTTGTAATCGGTGACCGCGCGCAACCCACCTTTGGTTTCCAGCAGGAACATGGCGTGATCGACGAAGTTCAGGCGGATGGTGAAATCGTCCAACGGCGTGCCGTAGCTGGCCTTCTGGATGTATTCCAGGCCCGGCGCCTGGGCGATGGCGATGCAATGGCTGGGACGGCGGTCTTGGTCCTGGGCCCATACAGGCGTTGCCAGAAGGGTCGCGGCGGCGAGGGCGCGGAGCATGACATCTCTCCCTTGGTTCAATCGAAAGATAGAACATCGGCAGATCGTGCAAAGGTTTCAGGTGTCGCAGAGGCCGAACTCTTCCGCGAAGAGTTCGGAAAAATCCTTTCTTCAAGGATTATG
>JBCDCW010000076.1:0-14067 GCA_039180995.1 Pseudomonadota bacterium | reverse complement strand
CCCGAGAAGGGCGTGATGCCGATGCATTGTTCGGCCAACCATGCGTTAGGCAAGCCGACCGATTCTGCCGTGTTCTTCGGCTTGTCTGGGACCGGCAAGACGACGCTTTCCGCCGCACCCGACCGCACGCTGATCGGCGATGACGAGCATGGCTGGTCCGACACCGGCATCTTCAACTTCGAGGGCGGCTGCTACGCAAAAACGGTCAACCTGAGCCGCGAGGCCGAACCGGAGATATACGACACCACAACGACATTCGGCACGGTGATCGAGAATATGGTGTTCGATCCCGACACGCTTGAGCTTGACTTCGAGGATGACAGCATCACCGCCAACATGCGGGCAGCCTATCCGCTGGACTACATCTCGAATGCCTCTCCCACGGCTCTGGGCGGTCACCCCAAGAACATCGTCATGCTGACCTGCGACGCATTCGGCGTTCTGCCCCCCATCGCGCGGCTAAGCCCAGCCCAAGCCATGTATCACTTCCTGTCGGGCTTCACATCGAAGGTCGCAGGCACAGAGCGCGGCGTGACCGAGCCGGAGCCGACCTTCTCGACCTGCTTCGGCGCACCCTTCATGCCACGCCGCCCCGAGGTTTACGGCAAGCTCTTGCAGAAGAAGATCGGGCAATATGGCTCTGAGTGTTGGCTGGTGAATACCGGTTGGACCGGTGGCGCCTATGGTACGGGGTCGCGGATGCCGATCAAGGCGACACGCGCCTTGCTGACGGCGGCACTTAATGGAGCCTTGTCGAAGGGTCAGTTCCGCACAGACCCGAATTTCGGGTTCGAGGTCCCCTGCTCCGCCGACGGCGTGGCCGATCTGCTGTTGGATCCGCGCCGCACATGGGCGGACAAGGACGCCTACGACGCCCAAGCCAAGAAGCTGGTGGACATGTTCGCAGAGAACTTCGCACAATATGTCGATCACATCGACGAGGACGTGCGGGCATGCGCCATCGGCTGATAGGCCTCGCTATTCTATTCATTTGCGCGGCGGCTCCTGCGGCCGCGCAGGTGCGTTTGATCGAGGCCGGGATCGTCTGCCCGCGAGAACCTTCAGGCGAAACCGTGCCAGCGCCGGGCACCGAAGCGGGCGTTATTCGGCAGATCGCCCGCGAAACTGTTTTCGACATCAATGACCGGCAGGTGCCCACGCTACCCCTTTTGTCCTTCGGTTTCCGCACGGCTGTAAAGGACGGCGCAGGGCCCCAGGATGTGACCGTCGTCGTGACCCACCCGCCGATGGGTGAACGCGCTGTGACGCGCCAGGAATGGGACGACGTGATGTGGCCCGGGGACACCAACCTCAATCTCTTCACCTTCGAGGAGGAATACGAGAAAGTCGTCGGGCCATGGGCATTCTCCATCGAAATCGATGGAGAACCCGTCGTCACCGTCCCCTTCATGGTCGTTCCCCAAGGGACCAGTGGCCCGGTTCAGGACGTCTGTTTCCAGTTCATGTCGTGATTTCGGGCGGCGCCATGGAAGGCGACGCCATGGGACCTTTGGACCGGCAACGAGCAATATGAAGCGCGGGACAAGTAAGGTCGCCAATGGATCGTGAAGCAGCGTCCGGCCATCGGAAGGCACGATTCCAACTCTGGTGCCGCTTCACCCTCGGGAACCGCAGAGCCTGCCGCCATCGCCCCCAGCGGCGACGCTTTCGAGGCGAGCGATATCCGTTGTTGAAATGTGTCGGGCACCGCATGCAGGTGGATTTTCGACCGCTTAACGTCGGCGCCGACCGCGCGCCCTGCCCTCACCGGCGACATTGTGAGAGACATCCGGCAAACTCACCTTCGCCTTCAGATGCGGGAACGATGCCGTCGCGTGTGGGATCGCATTGGCGGCCACGAAATGCTCCTGAAATCGGGGGGCGACGGCGGTTTCGACCTTCTCGATCCGCCGAACCAGTGCTTCGATCCGGTCCCGCGCCGCCCGGTCGCAGAGCGCCATGCGGGCGCCATGCCCCGCGGCATTTCCGGCGCTGGTCACCTTCTCCAACGGAGCATCCGGGATCATCCCCAGCACCATCGCATGTTTCGGCGAGACATGGGCGCCGAACGCCCCCGCCAGCGTGACCTGTTCGACCGTATCCGTCGCCAATTCGTCCATCAGCAGCCGGGCGCCCGCATAAAGGGCCGATTTCGCAAGCTGGATGGCCCGGATGTCGCCCTGGGTCACCAGAATGCGCCGCCCATCTCCTTCCCACAGCAGGTAGCCGTTGACCCGTCCCATGGCCTCGCAACGGGGGGTTCCGACCTGCGCGGCCGACCCGATAAGCCCGCCAGCATCGACGATCCCGGCCATGCGCATTTCGGCGACCGCTTCGATGATGCCCGATCCGCAGATGCCCATGACGCCATCGCCGACCTGCGCGGCAAAGCCCGGTTCGTCCGACCATTGATCGCATCCGATGACTCGAAACCTTGGCTCTTTGGTGGTCGGGTCGATTTGCACCCGCTCGATCGCGCCGGGCGCCGCCCGTTGTCCGGCGCTGATCTGCGCCCCCTCGAAGGCCGGGCCGGTGGGCGAGGAACAGGCCAGCAGCCTGTCGCGATTGCCCAGGATGATTTCGGCATTGGTGCCGACGTCGACGATCAATGTCAGATCGTCCGCCCTATCGGGCGCCTCCGACAGGGCGACGGCAGCCGCATCCGCGCCCACGTGACCGGCGATGCAGGGCAGCAAATAGGCGCGCGCCCCGGCCGCGGCCGAGGTCAGCCCGATCTCGGCCGCGCCCAGGTGCAGCGCGTCGGATGTGGCCAGGGCAAAGGGCGCCTGACCAAGCTCCACCGGGTCGATGCCGAGCAGAAGGTGGTGCATGACCGGGTTGCAGACCACCACCGCTTCGACAATGTCGGCGGGGGCGATGCCCGCCTCTTCGGCCAATTGGACGGCCAGGCTGTCCAGCGCGGTGCGCACGACCTCGGTCATCTCGCGGTCGCCGCCGGGGTTCATCATGCCGTAGCTGACCCGGCTCATCAGGTCTTCGCCGAAGCGGATCTGCGGGTTCATGATCCCACCCGAGGCCCGGACCTCGCCCGTCCCCAGATCGCAGAGATGCGCAGCCACGGTGGTCGACCCCAGATCCACCGCCAGCCCCAGCGGCGCGTCGGTCCGCAGGCCCGGCCACAGCGCGACCACCTGGCGGTCATCGTGATTCACGGCCAGCGTGACGGTCCACCCGCCCTTGCGAAGCGCCGGTTGCAATTGCCGGAGAACGGGCAGGGGCAGGACCAGCCCGGCCAGGCCCCATTGCGTCGCCAGTGCGGCGCGCAGCCGTTCCAGATCGCCGGACGGCGCATCCATATCGGGTTCGTCGACGGTGACGAAATGTAGCCGCGTGGCCGGGTTCATGGTGATCGGCCGGTCGCTGGCGGCCTTGCGAACCACCTGTTTGTGAACTTGGCTTTCGGGCGGCACATCGATCACGGCGTCGGCCTGGATCGTGGCCTGGCAACCCAGACGGCGTCCGGGTTTCAGTCCGCGCTTTTCGTCATACCGCCGTTCGACGGCGTTCACGGGCGACAGGGCGGCGGCATCGGTCCGCACGCCCAGTTTGGGGAAATCGCCCGTCGCCGGCTGGATCTGGCACCGCGAACAGATGCCACGCCCGCCGCAGACCGAATCGAGATCGACCCCCAATTGCCGGGCCGCCGTCAGGACAGGCGTTCCCGCGGCGAAGGTCCCGCGCTTGCCGGACGGCATGAAGACAACCTGGTGTTCAGCCACGCCACACCCCCCGGCGGGCCGTTCGGGCGACGCGGGCTAGACCAATATGCGGATCGGCGCCCGGGCGCAGACGATCAGGACCTGATCGCCGACCTGAACCATGCGAAAGCCCCGCTGACGGACTTCCCGCTCCAATGCCAGACGGCCCACCCGCTGTTCGACCTCGGCCGCGCTGCGGCAGATCACCCGTCCGCTGCGCGCGGCCTTGCCGGCGAAGAGGCGGCGCATCCAATCGCGATCGGGCGCGCCGATATGTCCGACATAGCTCATGGATCCGGTGTAGCGCCATCACGTTAAGGGAGTCCTTATGCCCGGCGACGACCGCCGCGCCGCCCGCCGGACCGCGCCCCCGCGGCCTGCGCGGCCTGGGCCGCCTCGGGGAAGGGCGTGCCGTCCGTCATGGCGTCCATGACCCGTGCAAATCCGATCCAACGCCCGCCATTGGGATCGTGGTTCATCAGCATGTTGGCGGCGTTGACGGCCTCCATCTCGACCGCCCGGACCGGGTTCATGATGGCGCTGGTCATGCCCGCGCCGATGGCCATGGGCAGGAAGGCGGCGTTCACACCATGCCGGTTCGGCAGCCCGAAGCTGATATTGGAGGCACCGCAGGTGGTGTTCACCCCCAACTCGTCGCGCAAACGGCGCACCAGCGCGAAGACCTGCTGGCCCGCCGTGGCCATGGCGCCGATGGGCATGACCAGGGGATCGACCACGATGTCATGGGCGGCAATGCCGAAATCCGCAGCCCGTTCGACAATCTTCTTGGCGACGGCAAAGCGCACGTCCGGGTCTTCCGAGATACCGGTATCGTCGTTCGAAATCGCGACAACCGGCACGTTGTACTTCTTGACCAGCGGCAGCACGACCTCCAGCCGCTCCTCCTCGCCGGTGACGGAGTTCAGCAGGGGCCGCCCCTCGGCCTTCTCCAGACCCGTCTCCAGCGCGCCGGGCACCGAACTGTCGATGCAGAGCGGCACATCCACCAGCGCCTGGACCCGCTCGACCAGCTGACCCATCAGCGTCGGCTCGACGAAGTTGTTGTCGGCATAGCGCGGATCTTCGGCCATCTTGTTGGTGAAGACGGCGCCGGAATTGACGTCCAGCACCATGGCACCGCAGGCGACCTGCTCCAGCGCATCCTTTTCGACGGTGGAAAAGTCATCCATCTCAAGCTCGGCCGCCAATTTCTTGCGGCCCGTCGGGTTGATCCGCTCGCCAATGACGCAGAACGGTTCATCGAAGCCGATCACGACCGTGTTTGTTTTTGATTCCAAGACTGTGCGGGTCATTCTTCATCCTTCGTATGGGCGCTCAGCCAGGTCGCGGCGGTCTTGATGCCTCCCAACGGGAAGACATGGACCGACGCGATATTGAGATCGGGGTTAGCGGCCTTGTGGCGGGCGAGATCCGTCAGGAACTCGGTCGGCTCATAGGGCAGCAGCAGTTTGGTGACGTCCATGGCGCGCTTTTGCAGGACGCGCAGTGACGACCCAACACCGCACGCAATGGCGAACTTGATCAGCGTTTGCAGCTTGGCGGGCCCCGCCACGCCGATATGCACTGGCAGGTCGATTCCCGCCGCCTTGATGCCGTTGGCCCAGTCGATCACCGGCTCGGCCTCGAAGCAGAATTGCGTGGCGATCGCCATCTTCGCATCGGTGCGTTCGGAGAATTTCTGTTTCCAGATAAGTGCTTCGGAAACGTTCTTCATGCCGCCATCCGGATCGATATCCCGGTTGCCCTCGGGATGTCCGGCGACGTGCAGCCGCTCGAACCCATCGAAAGCGCCCGTTTCCAGAAGCTGCATCGACGTTTCGAAATCGCCCGCCGGCTCTGGCACGCCACCGGCGAGCAACAGCGCCTGCCGGACATCCGCCTCGCCGCGATAGCGCGTGATCCAATCCGCCAGAGTGACACGGTCGCGGATGATCCGGGCCGGGAAATGCGGCATCGGATCCATCCCCTCGGCGCGGAGGCGCGCGGCGGTGGCGACCATGTCCTCGATGGGGGTGCCATCAATATGGGCGATGTAGACGCGGGTGCCCTGGGGCAGAAGTTCCCGGAACGTGTCGATCTTTTCGGCCGTGCGCGGCATGACCTCGAACGAGAACCCGTCCAAGAAAACCGCCAGGTCGGCATCGCGCGGGGCCGGGGCCTCGGTCCGGCGGAACCCGAGAATTGCCATCAGGGCGCCGCCTCATGTCCGCCGGCCAGGGCCACGGCCTTCAACCGATCGGGCGGCCATTCGGCCTCCAGCGCGGCGGCGCGGGCTTCCGCGGCAGCACGATCGTCCCCCGCCATTTCGCCCTCGGGCACCTTCCGCCAATCGGCCAGATAGGCATCGCTTTCCGAGGCTCCCGACCGCATGGCAGCCCGGTCGATGGCTTGTTCAAAGCGCTCCGGCAATTGGATCTTGGCCGCGCGCCGGCCGGCGCCGGCGATGACCTGGGCGGGGATATCCCGCCAATAGACGACCGTGATCTGTGGCATGGGCCCTCCCTGGATCGGGCCGACCTTAGAGGCCCGGACGATCACAACGGTGCCGGATTTCGACGCGCGCCGCCCCGATGGCGACACATGGGTCGGCCTATCGCAGGCGTGACCGGGGCGGGAGGGGCGCGCGCCGTCGAATCCCTCAAGTTCTTGTTGAATTCGCATTGCCCGACGGCCCGCCGGCGGGCTACGGTCTGGGCAACCACATTTGCGGAGGCGGATATGCCACCGGACGACCCGGCGCCCGAGCGGAGTGCCGCTGCGGCCCCGACTGGCGCGCCGCGCGGACCTGCTTCGCTCCGTCGGCCCGAAACCGAAGCGCGCCCCGACCCGGCGGAGCTCTATGCCGCGCTCGATCTGGGCACGAATTCCTGCCGTATGCTCATCGCGCAGCCCAAGGGCGCGCAACTGCATGTGGTCGACAGCTTCTCGAAATCGGTTCAACTGGGGAACGGCCTGGAACAATCGGGCCGGCTGAGCCGCGCCTCCATGGCGCGCACCATCGGTGCTTTGAAGATCTGCCGCCGCAAGCTGGAAACCCACGATGTGCGGCGCATGCGCCTGGTCGCAACCGAAGCGTGCCGCCGAGCGACCAATTCCGACGAGTTCATCCACCTGGTCGAGCGTGAGACCGAATTGCCGTTGGAGATCATCCAGCCCGAGGAGGAGGCGCGCCTGGCCGTCGTCTCCTGCGCGCCGCTGGTCTCGTCCAAGAGCGAACAATTGCTGGTCGTGGATATCGGCGGAGGATCGACCGAGCTTGTTTGGATCGACCTGACCCGCGTGCCCCGGCACGAACGGGCCCGCGCGATCATGCGGCTGCATGCCGGCTTCGCGGGCGAATCGGACGACCCGTTCCCGCGTGCGAAGGTGGTGGATTGGATCAGCATTCCCCTGGGCGTCGCGACCCTGAAGGACCAGTTTCGGGACGTGACCGACGATGCTGCCCGCTTCGCCCTGATGTCCTGGCATTTCGAAGAATGCCTGGCCGAATTCTCGCCCTATGCCGACGCGGCGGGCGACAGCGATCCAGGCTTCCAGATCATCGGCACGTCGGGCACCGTGACGACGGTGGCCGCCACGCATCTGAATTTACGCCGCTATGACCGCAATAAGGTCGACGGGCTGCGGATGACCACCCAGCAGATCGACCGGGTGATCCGCGGCTATCTGGCCATGGGCCCCGATGGCCGCCGCAGCGACCCGCGCATCGGCCGCGATCGGCATTCGCTGATCATGTCGGGCGCCGCGATCCTGCAGGCGCTGCTGCGCGTCTGGCCGACAGATCGACTGTCGGTCGCCGACCGAGGGCTGCGCGAGGGTCTGCTTTATGCGCAGATGTCGGCGGACGGCGTGTTGGACGACGGTCCGTTCTGAACAGTGGTAGATTGCTCGAAGGTTTTGGGCCGGCTTTTGCAAAAGCTCGCGGCACGGCTTAACTGCCGTCCATGGCAAAGCCCCCTAAGAGCACCTCCGGCCGTGGTCGTCGGGATCTGACCGTCAAAGTCAAGACCGCGCGCGGCCGCAGGCTGTCTTCCAAGCTCTGGTTGGAACGCCAGCTGAACGATCCCTATGTCCAGCGTGCCCGGGCCGAGGGGTATCGCGGCCGCGCTGCGTTCAAGATCATGGATCTCGATGACAAATACGGCTTCCTGATCCCGGGCGCCCGTGTCGTGGACCTCGGTTGCGCGCCCGGCGGCTGGCTACAGGTCGCTGTGCCCAGGATCAACGCCGATGGGTCGAAGCCGAAGAAGCCCCAGGGGCGGATCATCGGAGTCGACCTGCAAGAGGTCGAGCCTTTGCCAGGCGCTGAGATCCACGTCCTCGACTTCATGGCTGACGGCGCCGACGATAGGGTAAAGGTCTGGCTAGGGGGCGAGGCCGACGTGGTCTTATCCGATATGGCCGCTGCCTCATCCGGCCATAAGCAGACCGACCACCTTCGGATCATCGCACTGTGCGAGGCGGCGGCCGGGTTGGCCTTCGATGTACTCGCGCCCGGCGGGACCTTCGTGGCGAAAGTCCTGGCTGGGGGGGCCGAGGGCGATTTGCAAAAGCGTCTCAAGTCGAATTTCGACAAGGTTGCGAATGTGAAGCCCGGAGCCAGCCGATCGGATTCGTCTGAAAAGTTCGTGGTCGCACAAGGCTTTCGCGGACCCAGGGTGTAGGCTCTTCCTTTGTGGCCGTCTCAGGGCGCAATGCAATATTTGAAGAGACGCTTCTTCCGTCCGTTTTCAGCCCGGGCCCAAGCCCGCAGGGCGTCGCTCAATGGTATCGCAGAGATGTCTCGAACCTACATATCAGAGCGCCGCGACGCCTCCCAACTATGGGGCGGCCCGGCGCGGCTTGGTGCTCGGCTTGGCAGAACCGCCGCTCAGCGCCTATCGGCATGACCAAACACCCCGTCCAGCAGCGTCGACGGGCGCAGCCCCGCTGGCCGCTGCCGGACGACCTGTCCACCCCCGTCGTTGGCAAATGGGTTCCCGGTCCGGTCTACCCCACGATCCCTTTCCGGATCAGGTTGATCCCGGCCACCACCAGCACGACCAGCGTAGCCCTTCGGAACAGGTCCTGATCCATCCGGTCCTGAATGCGAAACCCGATTGTCATTCCGACCAAAGCCGCCGGCAGCAGTGCCGCGGAAAACCAGATCGTCTCGCCGTTCAGGATCCCAGATCGCAGATGCGCCGCCACAAGTACCACCGACCCCAACCCGTAGATCACCCCCTGCACCACCATCTGTCGAGCCTTGGGGGTGTCGATGGCCAAAAGATACAGCACCGTCGTTGGCCCCCAGGTGCCCGCCAAGCCACCCAGGATTCCTGAAATTAGCCCTATCCCCCATTCCGCAGCGACATGCCGATGAGGTGGGATCGAAAGACGCAAGCCACTCAGTTGCAGGATGGACAATGCCACCACCGGGACGCCCAGAATGAAGTAAAACGCATTTCGCGGGATGACGGCCACAAGCTGCGCCGCGGCGAAGATCGCAACCACCAGGATCAGCAGATACCGCCAATGGGTCACCACTGCCGCTTGGGCGGCCACGCGGCCCTGGCGGAGAACTTGCCAGCCATTGGTCGCCAGAACCGAGACCAGCAGACCGGCCAGAGCCAGCTTAGGGTCCAAAAAGCTCGACAGCCCGGAAATCATGACCAATGGAAGCGCAAAGCCCACGGCCCCCTTCACAATTCCGGCGAAACACGCGATGGCCAATGCCAGACCCCAGGCAAATGGTGTGAGCGTTTCCATGCCCCTGCCCTACGCCTCCTGCGGCATCATCGCCAGCCAAACGGCAAGGTTACAATATCTCCTTGCCGACCCCAGTCTTGGAAATTATGTTTCGCTGCAACTGCAAACAAACTATTTACCGGACAGGACCCGCTCTATGCCCCATGATGGCCAGGCTATGCCGCTCGACCCCGCCACCGATTCCCCGGTCCTGCCCGACCTCTTGGCACTCAGTTCCGAGGCGGCCAAGGCGCTGGATGGCATTTTGGACATCGCGCGTAAAACTGTTTCGACCCGCGTGACCGTCGACGGGCGCATCGACGCGGCCCGTCTCGAAGCCGAGCAAACAGCGACCCACGGCCTCGCCTGGCTGGCCACCTATGCCCAGGCGCTGCGGCAGATGCAGAATTGGGCCGATCGGTTGCAGGCCGAGGGCCGCTTTGGCGAGATGGAGGCGCTGATCCACCAGATCGCCTTCGGCGAATACCTCTGGCAGGTCTATGGCGGCCTGCCCATGAGCCAGGGCGAGATCGTCCGCCTGCAAGATCTGGGTCTCAGCCAGGAAGATCAGCGCGGGCTGATGGTGCCCGCCGTCATGACGCTATGTAACGCGGCAAACAGCCAAGCTGCCCGCACCCGGCTGGTCGCGCTGATGCGCGATGGTACCGCGAGTGCCACGTTTGGCCAATCTGGCCTGGACGAAGAGCTGGAGATGATCCGCGACCAGTTCCGCCGCTGGTCCACGGATCGCGTCGCGCCCCATGCGCATGAATGGCACCTAAAGGACGAGTTGATCCCGATGGAAGTCATCGAGGAGATGTCAGAACTGGGCGTCTTCGGCTTGACCATTCCCGAGGAATTCGGCGGCCTGGGCATGCCGAAAGCCGCCATGTGCGTCGTGTCTGAGGAATTGTCGCGGGGCTATATCGGCGTTGGTTCCCTCGGTACCCGGTCCGAGATCGCGGCCGAGCTGATCCTGTGCGGCGGCACGGAGGAACAGAAGGCCAAATGGCTGCCGACATTGGCCTCGGGCGAAACTTTGCCGACGGCCGTCTTCACCGAACCGAACACCGGCTCCGACCTGGGATCGCTGCGCACCAAGGGCGTGCAAGACGAGGCTGGGGATTGGGTACTCAACGGCAACAAGACTTGGATCACCCATGCCGCGCGCACCCATGTGATGACGGTGCTGGCCCGGACGATCCCGGACACCGACGATTATAAAGGCCTGTCGATGTTCCTGGCCGAAAAGACGCCCGGCACCGACGCCGAGCCGTGGCAGGATCCAGGGATTTCAGGCGGCGAGATCGAGGTGCTCGGCTATCGCGGCATGAAGGAGTACACGCTCAACTTCGATGATTTCAAAGTCGATGGGGCAAACCTTCTGGGCCGGGAACAGGGCCAGGGCTTCAAGCAGCTCATGCAGACCTTCGAGAGCGCTCGCATCCAGACGGCCGCCCGCGCGATCGGCGTCGCCCAGGCCGCTTTGGACGAAGGGCTGGCCTATGCCGAAAGCCGGTCGCAATTCGGAAAGTCGCTCGTCGAATTCCCGCGCGTTGCCAACAAGCTAGCGATGATGGCCGTCGACATCATGGTAACGCGGCAGTTGACCTACTTCTCGGCCCATGAAAAAGACGCGGACCGCCGCTGCGATGTGGAGGCCGGGATGGCCAAGCTACTGGGCGCGCGGACCGCTTGGGCCGCCGCCGACAACGGCTTGCAGATCCATGGCGGCAACGGCTTCGCGCTGGAATACCCCATCTCGCGCCTGCTCTGCGATGCGCGGATCCTGAACATCTTCGAAGGCGCCGCCGAAATCCAAGCCCAGGTCATCGCCCGCCGTCTGCTGACCTGATCTGTCGGTCCGGGGCGGCTCCGTTTGTCCGCCCCGCCCATCCGGGCTAGACGGTCCCATGTTCTGTATCATCGCCTTCGGCCTGCCGCTGGGTTTCTGCCCGGACGAGACCGTCTCAGGCTATGCCGACCCGGCCGCGACCTACGTGTTGAAAGAGATGTCCAGCCAGCCTGTCGGCACCCATGCGACAATCCAGTTCCCCGAACAGGGCGTGATCCTGGGCAGGGGTCCCTGCAACAGCTATCGCGCCGCCCAGGGCATTGATTATCCTTGGATTAAGATCGAACAGATCGTCTCCACCCGCCGGGCCTGCCAGGACCTGGAGGTCGAGACGGCATTTTTCGCCGCTTTGCGGGCGGCGACCCTGGTGGAGGTGGTGGGCGATGTCGTTTTGCTGTCGAACGACGCCGATGTTTTGCTAGAATTTCAAGCACAGTAGCGCACAGGCCGCGTGCTATACCCGACGCAGTTCGTCCAAAAAACGATCGCGGGCTGGAGGGATCGGCTTGTCACCCAGGCTGGGCGCGAGACGCTGGCATAGGAAGTGACCGGTCAGGTCGAGGCTGGCTTGGATGCCCGGCAAATCCGCCGGGCCGCCAAGCAGCATCTTAGGCAACGGCAAAAGCCGCATTGCCCAATCCCCTGCCCCCGCCTGGCTGACGGCCCGGCCCGTGCGCGGGCTGACATAGGCAAGATCGTCGGTCGCGCCGGTGGCGGCGCAGGTTGACAGATCAAGGCCCAAGCCGCTGATTTCCAACACGCCCATCTCCCACGCGACATAGGCGGGCAGCCAGCCCTCCCCGCTGGCGATGGCATCGCAAAGCGCCTCGGTACGGGCGGCGAAGCGGGGATGGGGATCGCGCTCGGGCAGTGCGAAGGCAGCAAGGGAGGTGACCGAACTCAGCGCGGCAAGCCGCAGCGGATCACTCAGGATCGTGGCCGCGCGGGAGGTTCGGAGTTCGACGCTCCAGGTGCCCATGTGGCTGTCCAGGCGGGCTTTCCAGACGGCATCCAATTGGTTGCCCGGTTGCAGTATCGGCGCTTTGCGGCGGGATGTCCCGCCATGGACGACACCAAGATGGCGGCCGTGATCGCGGGTCAGCAATTCCAGGATAACCGCCGTCTCGCCATGGGGCCGCGCGGCGAGGACGAGGCCGGCATCCCGCCACTCGATCACGCCAAACCCTCGTCGTTGAGCAAGTGTCGGCCGTGGCGGTCTTCGACCTCCAACACCCAGAGATCCGGGTCGAAACGGCGTTGGCGGGCTATGGCCGCGTCGCAATCTGACTCCGAGCCTTCGATCAATGGGGTCCAGACGCGGTCACCTGTGGCCAAGTCGAAGCTGCGTTGGAAGACCTGGGCCTGGCTGTCGAGCGTGTTCAGCTTGACCAGGACAGCGCCTGCCGTGTCGTCGCCATGGGCCGTGACGAAACACGGGATATCATGAAGTTCCAAACGCTTGCGGTAGGCGGCGACCCAGAAGGCGGCCGTTAGGCGCGGTGTCATGCGGAGGAGCGAGGGGCCAGCCCCTCGCGCTCCCCGAGGTATTTCCGGCCAGAGGAAGACGGCAGGGGCGTCACAGCGCGCCGTCACGGTAATCGAGGCCCATGGCGTCGAAGCGTTCGGCCTCATCCAACCAGTTGGGGCGGACTTTGACTTGCAAGAACAGGTGGACACGGTGGCCGAGGAAGGCTTCCAACTCGATCCGGGCGGCCTTGCCGACCGCCTTCGTGGTCTCGCCCTTATGGCCTAGGACGATGCCTTTGTGGCCGTCGCGCTGGACGTAGATCACCTGGTCGATCCGGGCAGAGCCATCGTCGCGTTGATCCCAGGCTTCCGTCTCGACGGTCAGTTGGTAAGGTAACTCTTGATGCAGACGTAGGGTCAGCTTTTCGCGCGTGATTTCAGCCGCGATCATGCGCAGGGGTAGATCGGCGATCTGATCTTCGGGGTATAGATGCGGGCCGTCGGGCATGCGGGTGGCGAGGTCGTCCTTGAGGTCGTCGACGCCGTGGCCCTTTTCGGCAGAGATCAAGAAGGTGGCTGCGAAGGGATAGCGGGTGTTCATCCGCTCGGTCAGGGCGAGCAGTTTGGGCGCCTCGGTTCGGTCAATTTTGTTTATGGCCAGCAGGATAGGCTGTTTCGGGGCCCGGTCTTCCAGGGCCTTCAGAATCGCTTCAACGCCGTCGGTCAGGCCGCGATGGGCTTCGATCAGCAGGACGACGACATCGGCATCGGCGGCGCCCGACCAAGCAGCAGCGACCATGGCGCGGTCCAGCCGACGGCGGGGACGAAAGAGGCCGGGGGTATCCACAAAGACGATCTGCGCGGGACCGTGCATGGCCACGCCGCGGATGCGAGCGCGGGTGGTCTGGACCTTGTGGGTGACGATGGAGATCTTGGCGCCGACCATATGGTTGAGAAGCGTCGACTTTCCGGCGTTCGGTTCACCGATGAGGGCCACGAAGCCCGCGTGGGTTTGGCTGTCTGTCATGGGCAGGATGTAAGCGGTTCTGGAGAGAATGGGAACGGCCCGTGCTGTGGCATGTATCGGGCCAAGGGTATCGGGCAGCGGCGCGTTTGAGCGGTGAAACGACCTATCTAAGTTGGAGGATGGCCGGATCATCTGTTGCGAGGGCCGCGTAACGGCGCAGGGTCGTGCCGTCCGAACCAACTTTGGGAGATCACCGGATAAGACGGCGTCTTACCGATCGAGAGGGGACCGCGGATCGACGCAGCGCCCCT
>JBCDCW010000075.1:0-14269 GCA_039180995.1 Pseudomonadota bacterium | reverse complement strand
GCCGCTTCTGCAATTCGCCTTGGACGAAGCGTTGGCCGCCGGTGCCAAGCGGCTGGTCTTCGTGTCTCATCCCGATAAGTCTGCCATCGAGGATTATGTCCGCCCGGCTCCGGTGTTGGAAGAAGCGCTGACCCGGAAGGGCAAGTCGCAACTTCTGGATGCCATACGGGCAACCGCCCTGCCGGGTGACGTGGATGTGGTCTTCGCCATGCAGTCCGAGCCGCTGGGCCTGGGACATGCCGTCCGATGCGCGGCCGCGCACATCTCCGCCGGGCCCGTGGGGGTGATCTTGCCGGATGACCTGATTCTCGGGGCGCCCTGCCTGGAGGAGATGGCGCAGGCTTTCGACCCGACCGCGATGCAGTCTCTGATCGCGGCTCAGCGCGTCGAGCCGCAGCATGTCTCCTCCTACGGAATTTTCGATTGCGATGAAGGCCAGAAGGGGCGCGCGGTTCCGGCGGCGGGGCTTGTGGAGAAACCCGCTTTTGGGGCCGCGCCCTCTACCCTTGCGGCCGTCGGTCGCTATATACTCCAGCAGGATATCTTCGATGCTCTGCGCAACACGGCGCCCGGCGCTGGGGGGGAAATCCAATTGACGGACGCCATCGCCGCGCGGGGTGGAATCCATGCCTTCCGCTTCTCGGGCGACCGGTATGATTGTGGCGACAAGGATGGCATGGTCGACGCGACGTTGGCAGTTCAACGCGCCAGGCGTCGCGGCCACCTACAGGTCGCCGCAGAATGACGAAGAATGATCGAGGGGGAGATGGCACCATGTTGTATTATCAGATGACGGGCTTCATGGGTGGCGCAGACGATACTTGCGAGACCTGCCGCGCCATGGACCTTCCGTCGCCCGAACAAGCGGCCTTGCTTCTCGACTTCGACGGGACTCTGGTTGAGATCGCCGACCGGCCGATGGATGTGGTCGTCTCTGATGCCACCCGCGCCCTTTTGGCGCTTGCGTGGGACCGGCTAGAGGGACGGATGGCCATCGTCTCCGGGCGGACGATCGACGATTTGGAGCATTTTCTGCCAGAGTTCGAGGGTCCGATGATCGGAACCCACGGCGCCGAAATGCGGCTGGATGGCGAGCGTCGGCAGACCGCCGAATTCGACCAGGCAGTGATCAGCCGCGTACAGCGGTTGGTTCAGGACTTCGGCGCTCTGCGCCCGGAATTCCTGGTCGAGACCAAGCCCACCGGCATCGTCCTGCATTTCCGTCAGGCCGAGCCGCAATCGGCCCTGGCATTGCGGTTCATGGAAAGCGTGGCCGCCGCAGCAGACGGCATGCGTTTGCAACCCGCTCTGATGGCCTTCGAGATCAAGCCGGATACCGTCGGCAAGGATATCGGGCTTGAGACCCTGCTGAAGCGGTCGGAATTCATGGGGCGCACGCCGATCTATGTGGGCGACGATTTGACGGACGAGCCGGCGATCCAATTGGCCCAGGATCGTGGCGGTGTCGGCATCAAAATCGGCGAGGCCGAGACGGTCGCCCGCCACCGCCTGGCCGGTCCCGTTGAGCTTGGAAAGTGCCTGGAGACTTGGCTTGCCTGATGGAGAGCCTTCCAGTGGACGGTTGATCGTCCTCTCCAACCGGCTGCCGAAAGGAGATGCGATCCCGGCGGGCGGATTGATCTATGCCTTGGATGAAACGTTGCGGGCCGAAGGCGGCCTTTGGATTGGTGCCGCCGAGCCGACGCGCGACGTCTCGGATGGGCTGACCGAGATCGGATCGGGCGCCTATGATCGCGCCACGTTTTCGCTGACGGTCGCCGAGCAGGAGGGGTTCTACCTCGGTTACTCGAACGCGGTGTTGTGGCCTTTGTTCCACCATCGCCCCGATCTGCTGGAGGTCAATGAAGGCGACTTCGTTGCCTATACCGAGGTCAACAAGCGGGTCGCCCGCGCGATCCGGGACATCGTCCAGCCCGACGATCTGATCTGGATCCAGGATTATCATTTCCTGATGGTCGCGCATGAATTGCGCGCCCTGGGCATTGGCAATCGGATCGGCCTTTTCCTGCATATTCCGTTCCCTTCGCCCAACGATGTCATGGCTTTACCCCAGGTCGCGATGTTGCCTGCCTGGCTGGCGGCCCATGATGTTGTGGGGCTTCAGACCACGCGAGACGTGTCTTCGGCGCTAGAGGTGATGCGTCACGACACCAAGGCGCAAGTCCTGTCGGACGGCTCGTGGGTACGCGATGGCCGTGTATTCTCGATCCTCGCTTTTCCCATCGGGATAGATGCCGTTGGCTTCGAGCAAACCGCCCGCGCGGCGCCCGAACCAGAGCTACAATTGGCTCCCCGCGCGCCGCTTCTGCTGGGTGCGGATCGGTTGGATTACTCGAAAGGTCTGGTCCATCGCTTCGAGGCATTCGGCGAATATCTCTCCGGTCTGGCGCCCGAGGCCCCGCGGCCGACCTTCCTCCAGATCGCGCCCCCCTCGCGCGAGGATGTCGCCGCCTATCGCGAGATCCGTGAAGAGCTAGAGCGGGCAGCAGGGTCGATCAACGGTGCCCATGCGGACCTGGATTGGACCCCCATTCGCTATGTCCGCCGCCATATCGACCGCGACCGGATCGCGGGCCTGATGCGGCGAGCCGACGTGGTGCTGGTGACCCCATTGGCCGACGGCATGAATCTGGTCGCCAAGGAATTCGTGGCGGCCCAGGACCCGGCGGATCCGGGCGTGCTGATCCTGTCGCATTTCGCAGGGGCGGCCGAACAGATGGACCAAGCGGTGCTGATCAACCCGTTCGATCGCCACAGCTTCGCCGACGCGATTGGGACGGCTCTGGCGATGCCCTTGGCGGAACGGCAGGCGCGGCATGAAAGCCTGCGGAAGGTCGTTTTCGAGCAGGACATCGCTTGGTGGACCCGGACCTTCCTGAACCGCCTACGGGCAGCTCCGCGATCGGTGGAGAGCTATCTCAAGGCGATCTAGCGGGTGCGCGACCCGCTTTTCCAGACGGTCAGCCGCGGCGCCAGATGGGGAGAATGGGAAAGAGTCTTTTGACTCGTGCGGGTCCGCCCCGTAGCCGTTTTGCAAAGCCTTTGGGCGCGTGGCGGGGCCATCAGATCGAATGACCCAGATCTATCCGTTTACTGACCCGATCTTAGCCGAGGCGGAGCCGCCGCGCCGCATCGTCTCGGGTGCGGGGGCCGAAGTGACGGATGCCGGCGGGCACCGGTTCGTCGATGCCGTCTCGGGGTTGTGGTGCGCGCCGCTCGGCTTTGCGCCCGGGCGGCTGGCCGATGCCGCGGATCGGCAGATGCGGCAATTGGCCTATTACCACGGCTTCATGGGTCGAACCCAGGACGTGACCGAACGCCTGTCTGCCCGGCTGGTCGACCACCTGCCCGACGGGTTGGATCACGTCTTTTTCGGAACGTCCGGATCCGAGGCTGTCGAGACGGCCATCAAGTTCGCGCGCTATTACCAGGCCGCGCGCGGGCGGCCCGGGAAGGTCCGGATCATCGCCCGTGAGGGGGCGTATCACGGATCCGGTCAGATGAGCGCGGCCCTCACCGCGATGACCTATTGCCACGACGGATTCGCATTGCCCCATGACGGCGTGCTGCGCACCGGGCGGCCAAGCTATCTTCACGACGCGGAGCCCGGCGAAGACGAGTGCGATTTTTCGCGCCGACGGGGAGCAGAGTTGGATGCGCTGATCCGGGCCGAAGATCCCGGCACCATCGCCGCCTTCATCGGCGAGCCCGCCATGGGAGCCGGCGGCGTGATCTTGCCTCCGGACGGATATTGGGCCGAGATCCAGGACGTATTGGCGCGCCACGATATCCTTCTGATCGCCGACGAGATCATCACAGGTTTCGGCCGGACCGGCGCCTGGTTCGGCTGCCAGACCTGGGGGATCAAGCCGCATCTGATGACAATGGCCAAGCAGTTGACAGCCTCGGTCTTCCCGATGTCGGCCGTGGCCATCACGGGCGAGGTGCGGGACACGATGGCCAGCCTGGCGCACGAACTGGGGACGCTGGGCCACGGAGTCACCTATGGTGGGCACCCCGTCGGGGCGGCCGTCGCGCTGGAATGCCTGGACATTTACGAAGAGTTAGACTTGGTCGCCCATGTGTCGGCCCTTGGCGACCGTCTGGGCCAGCATTTGCGCAACATCGCCAGGCAGGCGGGTGTGCGGGATGTCCGCCGTGCGGGCCTCTTGGCCGCCGTCGAACTGGAGCCTGGATTGGGCGCGCGGGCAGGCGCCGAGGCCGAGGCTCGGGGTGTCTTCTTCCGGATCATCGGCGACGTTCTTGCCATCGCCCCGCCCTATATCTGCACGCCAGATCAGATCGACGGGATCATGGAGGTCATGGCCGCCGCCGTGTCGACCGCCGGTCAGGCCCGCCAGCCGCATGGTTGATGCCTACCTGTCCGCGACGGACGCGTTGCGAGCCTTTCGGGATGGAACCCTCTCACCGGTGGACCTGACCCGGGCCCTAATCGCCCGGGCCGAGGCGACTGAAACGCTGAACGCTTTCAGCTTCACCCATTTCGACGCCGCCTTGTCCCAGGCCCGCGCGGCCGAAGCGCGGTGGCGGGCTGGGACGGCCCGCGCGTTGGAGGGCTTTTGCGTCGCCATCAAGGATTCCGGCAACGTGGCAGGGCAGCCGACATCAATGGGCTCGCTTACTGCGTCAGATGCGCCCCAAACCAGCACATCGCCCGTGAACGACCACGTGCTCGCAGCTGGAGCGATTTGCCATGCCCGGACCGCAACGCCTGAATTCTCCTGCGCGGCCGTCACCCATTCTCGCCGTTGGGGCGTGACGCGGAACCCTTGGGACCCGGCATTGACGCCGGGCGGGTCGTCCGGGGGTGCGGGCGTGGCCTTGGCCACTGGCGCGGCGACGCTGGCGACCGGTTCCGATATCGGCGGGTCGATCCGCATTCCGGCGTCGTGCTGCGGGGTCGTCGGTTACAAGCCGCCGCGGGGGCGCAACCCCGTGGACCCGCCGTTCAACCTGGACCCATATTGCCATACCGGCCCCCTGGCTCGCAGCGTGTCGGATGCAGCCCTGCTACAGGATGTCATGTGCGGACCCCATCCGGGCGATCCGCAGGCCCTGGCACCAGCGCATCGTTTGTCCTTGGCCGGCGGAATCCAAGGCTGGCGGATCGGCTATTCTCTGGATCTCAATCTGGGACCCATCGACGATATCGTCCGACATCGGACTTTGGCTGCGTTAGACGTGTTTCGCGATCTGGGGGCGACGGTTTCGGAGATCGCGCTGCCTTGGCAGGGCGTGACCGAGGCTGCGCTGGACCATCTGCGAACGATCTTCGCGGGCTCCCTTGCGGTCGAGCTGCGCGATCAGCCGGACCGACTGACGCCATATGCCAGGCGCTTTGCCCAAGAGGGGGCGGCTCTGCCGCTCCATCGGTATTACGATGCGCTAGACACCGCCGCCCGTGCTGCCAGCGACTTTGGCCAAGCCATCGACGGTTTCGACCTGTTCCTGTGCCCAACCACGGCCGTTCCGGCCATCGCGGCCGACCACGATCAAAGCCGCGACACGCTCCGCATCGGCGGCGCGGTTGTCGACCCGATGCTGGGTTGGGTTCTGACCCATCCGTTCAACATGTTGTCCAGCCACCCGGTCTTGTCGGTGCCGACGGGCCATGCGCCGTGCCCGACCGGATTGCAGATCGTCGGCCGCCCGTGGCGGGACGATGACGTGTTTTGCGCGGGGCTCGCCTACGAAACCGCGCTGGGGGGCTGGTTCGCACCCGATGCCAGGCCGCCCGACCCAAGCTGAACGATGCCACCGAGATGTGATATTAAGAGTTAGCTGAGAGGGAGATATATCATGACAATTCATCCAGGCGCCCAGCTATACGCCCGTGAATATCGTGCGGGCCTGATGGAGCGGCGAGAGTTTCTGACGCGGGCGACGATGCTCGGCATGACGACCGCTGGTGCCTATGGACTGATCGGCCTGGCCGCCCCCAGCCAGGCAATGGCCGAGCCGAAACCCGGCGGCACGCTTCGCATGAACATGGAAACCAAGGCCATTCCCGATCCGCGCCTGTGGTCTTGGACAGAGCCGTCGAATTTCTGCCGGGGCTGGCTGGATTACCTGACGACGTTCGAGCGCGACGGCAGTGTCGCCGCCAGCCTCGCTGAAAGCTGGGACGTCAGCGATGGCGCCGATGTGTACACGATCAATCTGCGGGAAGGCGTCACCTGGAACAACGGCGATCCGTTCACGGCCGTGGATGTCGCCCACAATTTCGCTCGCTGGGCCGACGGTACTGTCGAGGGCAATTCCATGGCCACGCGCGTGGCTGCCTTGCAGGACCCCACCACGAACAAGCTGGCCGACGGCGCCGTCGAAATCGTCGACGACCACACCCTGCGCCTGACCCTGTCGCGCCCCGATATCAGTCTGATGGCCGCGCTGTCGGATTATCCGGCTGCCGTGATGCATCGCAGCTATGATGGCGGAGACCCGGTGGCCAACCCTATCGGAACGGGCGCCTACTTGCCGGTCGCGAACGAAGTGGGTGTGATCCAAGTGTTGGAGCGCAATGCCGACCACGCCTATTGGCGCGCCGGCGGCTGGCTCGACCGGATCGAATTCATTGATTTGGGTACCGACCAATCGGCCGTGTTGGCGGCAGCGGATTCCGCCGAGATCGACCTGACCTATCGCACCGACGGAGATTTCGTCGAGACGCTGAACGCCATCGGCTGGGAGCCGTCCAGCGTGGTCACGGCCAATACGATAGCCGTCCGATTCAACCAGGCGTCGCCGCCGTTCGACAACCGGGACGTGCGGCGAGCGCTTCAGATGGCCGTGGACAACAGGGTTCTGCTGGACCTCGCGATCAGTGGCTATGGCATCGTGGCCGAGAACCATCACGTTGCCCCCGTCCATCCGGAATATGCCGAGCTACCGCCACCCGTTCACGATCCCGCCGCGGCGATGGAGATGCTGGCGGCAGCCGGTCATGCCGACACCGAGTTCGAGCTGACATCCATCGACACCGAGTGGCAGGCCAATACCTGCAACGCGGTTGCCGCCCAGTTGCGGGATGCTGGCGTGACGGTGGCGCGGACCGTTTTGCCAGGCTCCACCTTCTGGAACGACTGGACCAAGTATCCTTGGTCGGCGACCGAGTGGGGACCACGACCCTTGGGCATCCAGATCATGGCGCTGGCCTACAAGTCCGACGCCGCATGGAACGAATCCGCCTTCGCCAACGCGGAGTTCGACGCGCTATTGGAGCAAGGCCTGGCCGTCGCGGATGCGGATGCGCGTCGGGCGATCATGGCGCGAATGCAGGAGATCCTTCAGGAAGAAGGCGTGATGATCCAGCCCTATTGGCGGGCGATCTACAATCACTCGAACGGGACTGTCGCCAATGCCGACGCACATCCATTCTATCGGGTCGACATACACGACATCTATCTCAAGACGTGACCGACCTGGTCGGAAGTTTAGGTATCGCTCGGGTCGGGCTGGTGGCGGTGCAGGGACTTGAACCCCGGACACGCGGATTATGATTCCGCTGCTCTAACCAACTGAGCTACACCGCCACTGGCGCGCCAGATACGGCGCCGACCCTGGTCCGTCAAGGCCACGGCCCGCGCTTTTCATCCCTGGTTTGTCATGCGACCGTAGTGGAATGAAAGACCATGTCGACGACGCTTTAACCGACTTCCGCGCGCTGCTGGGCGATGCCCATGTTCTGGTCGGAGACGCCACCGACCGCTTCGCCCGGGACTGGACGGGCAAGTGGCGGGCAGAGCCGCTGGCCGTGGTCCGACCGGCCTCGACCGCTGACGTGGCCGAGGTCGTCAAGCTGGCTGCCAAGCACGATCTGGCGATCGTGCCCGTCGGCGGAAATACGGGCTTGGTCGGCGGGACGGCGAACCAGGGCGCGCTGATGATCTCGTTCGAGCGGATGGCCGCCATCCGCGAGGTCCGACCAGAGGCGGGCATCGTCATCGTCGAGGCCGGAGCGATCCTGTCGGATATCCACGATGCCGTGGGCGAACACGATCTGATCTTTCCGCTGACCTTCGGTGCGCGGGGCTCGGCCCGTGTCGGCGGCTTCCTGAGCACCAATGCCGGCGGGTCGAACGTGGTCCGCTACGGACCGACCCGGGGTCTGGTGTTGGGATTGGAGGTCGTTCTTGCCGATGGCCGGGTGCTCGACCTGATGTCCGAGCTTCGGAAAGACAATTCCGGCTACGATCTGCGCGACCTGTTCATCGGGGGCGAAGGCACGCTGGGCATCATCACCGCCGCTGTTCTGCGCCTGGCGCCGAAGCCGAAGTACCACGCCACGGCCTTTGCGGCGGTTCGGGACCTTCCCGCCTCTCTGACACTGCTGCGCGCCTTACAGGCGGCCAGCGATGGCGCCGTCGAGGCATTCGAATACATGCCACGCAGCTACATGAAGGAACTGGCCAAGCACCGCGCCGACTTGCGGCAGCCTTTCGAGATCCATGACCATGCGGTGATGATCGACATGGGCGGCTTGTCGCGGCCCTTGGACGATGTCTTGGAACGTGTCTTGGCCGAAGCCGCCGATGCGGGCGATGTGCTGGATGCCATGATCGCCCAGAACGAAGCCCAGCGGGCCTTCATCTGGGAGATGCGCGAAACGGCCGCCGAGATCACGTTCACCCGTCTGCCGATCGTGGATAACGACGTGGCCCTGCCGCTGGACGGCGTGGCACCGTTCATCGACACCATGTTGGCCAAGTTGCGGATTTTGGATCCCGAAGCGGATCATCTGATCTGCGCGCATCTTGGCGACGGCAACATCCATCTGACGGTCTACCCAACCTCGGACGACGCGGCGCATCTCGATGCGATCCGCGAGATGATCGAAGCGGTCACGGTATCGCTCGGCGGCTCGATCAGCGCGGAGCATGGGATCGGGTTGTCGAAGCTCCAAACGATGACCCGCCGCAAGGACCCGGTTGCCTTGGACGTCATGCGGGCGGTGAAGCAAGCCCTGGATCCGGACAACCGGATGAATCCGGGAAAGGTGCTGCCCGGCCGTTAACCGGAACCTATCCCGTGCTGGTCGCGAGGATGCGGCTGATCTGCTTGAGCGAATATCCAGATTGAGCCCGCCAGTCAGAGAAGGCGGCTTGGATTGCCAAAGCAGTCTTCTTGGACGGCGTGACCGCGTCCACCACACCTTCGGCGATGAGCCGGGCCGAGACGTCGCGCGACAGAATCCAGCTATCGACGCCCCGGAAACGCAGGAAGTACTGACCGGTCGTGCCGCCTAGCCGGGCACCCTCGGCCTTCATGGCAAGCAGGAGATCGGCGTATCGGTCAGGGCCGAACCCGGCGACCCAGGCACCGAACCCCGCCTTGCCGGTGACGAACCGAGCATTGTCGGCAACGGATCGGATCTTCTGGGCATGGCGCACAATGGCGGGATCGCCGACCAGCGTGTCGAACCGCTCGTCTTCGATATGGCTACACCAGCCGGGATCGAACCCGTGAAAGGCACTCTCGAACCCCGGCCACATCTGGTCGACGATCTTCCAGTTGAAACCGGCCTGGAAGATGGCGCGCGTCATCTCCGCCAGCCAGCGGTCATCGGGAATGGCCGCGATCTCCTCGGCCGATTTGGGCGGGTCCAGGTTGCCAAGGACGGCCTCGACGCTGCCCTTCCGCTCGGCAGAGATGGCCAGGATGTCCTCGATCCTACGCATGGCCCGTTTGTGGGGTCAGGACGGCCACCGCAAAGCGCGAGGCGGCATCTGTCAGCAGATCGTCGATTTTCCAGCCCGCCGAGTGGGCCAAGGCGTTCAGCGTATCCGGCATATATTTGCGCGACGCACTTATGGCGATGGGCTCGCCGTCCGCGAAGCGGATCTCGGTCGCGCCCAGCGTTGCGGTCTGTGCCTTGCGGGAGATCAGGCGCATCTCGATCCGGGCATCCTGGGCGTTCCAGGTGGCTTGGTAATCGAAAGCCGACAGGTCGAAATCGGCACCGACGTCGCGGTTCAGCCGGGCCAGGATATTGAGGATGAAAGCGGCAGTCACGCCTTGGCTGTCGTCATAGGCGGCGATCATATCCGCCGGCTCGTTGACCAGATCGGCGCCCAGGATAAAGGCCTGCATCTGCGGCCAGGTATGGCTATTGGCCAACAGCGACCGGGCCAGGGCAGGGGGCAGGTTGCCGATTGTCGAGCCCGGAAAGAAGCCGACCTTGGGCAGGTCGGAGACGCTGTCGGGAAAGGCCACGGGAGCTGTGAAGTCGCCGACCACCGGGTGGATCGGCAGATCCGGATAGCGGGCGCGCAGGTCGTCGGCGGTGGCGTGCAGGAAATCGGCCGAGATGTCGATGGGGACATAGGCGCCGAAATGTCGACCGGCATCCAGCAAGGTGCGGGTCTTCACACTGGCGCCCGAGCCCAGTTCGATCAACGCGCCGCCTTTGGGGACGCGGGCGGCCAACATGGCGGCATTGTCGCGCAGGATCGCGGCCTCGGTTCGGGTCAGGTGGTATTCGGGCAGGCTGGTGATCCGCTCGAACAACTCGCTGCCTTGGCGGTCGTACAGCCATTTGGGGCTCAGCGATTTCACCGGTGCCGCCAGCCCAGAGATGGCATCCTCCAGCAACTCGGCAGCGGTGGGGTCCAAGGTCGGGGAATAAACAACGCCATCCATGATCACAGATCCTTTGCGAGGCGCAGGCCCATCATCTGCCAGCGCTGGTGAGGGTAGAAAAAGGTCCGATAGGTCGGCCGCATCTGGTCGCGCGGCGTCGCGCAGGAGCCGCCGCGCAGCACCCGCTGATTGACCATGAACTTGCCGTTATATTCGCCCAGCGCACCCTCGGGCGGCTGGAAGCCGGGATAGGGGCCGAAATCCGAAGCGGTCCATTCCCAGACATCGCCCCAGGTGCCGGGGCCGGGCAGGGGCCTCAGCGGGCCCGTCCCATCCGCCTCACCCATGAAGTTGCCCTGGATCGGGGTATCGCGAAAGGCGGCCTCGTGCTCGGCCTCGGCTGGCAACCGCGCGCCGGCCCAGCGGGCGAAGGCGTCGGCTTCAAAGTAGCTGACATGGACGACCGGCGCGTCCAGCGCCACCGGCTGCGGCCCGCGCAATGTATAGGTCCACCATTCGCCGTCCTGCTGCCACCAGTACAGAGGGTGTTCCCAGCCCTCTCTCTCGGCCACCGCGTGGCCTTCCATCAGCCAAAGGCGCGCGTCGCCATAGCCGCCATCGTCCATGAAGGCGATCCAGTCGCGGTTGGTGACCGGGCGGTCGGCCATGGCATAGGGCCGCAGGAATGTGGTGTGGCGCGGGCCTTCGCAATCGTAGGCGAAGCCGCTGCCGTCATGGCCGATCTGGACCAGACCGCCATCGTGGCTGGAGAAGGTCAGCGGCACTTCGGACGTGACCGGCAGCGGCGCCGGTTCTTTATAGACCGGCAGCAGGGGGTTGAAGCTGAGCCCGTGCAACAGGTCGGTAACCAGCAATTCCTGGTGCTGCATCTCGTGGTGGCAGCCCAGTTCAACCAGCCCGGCAATGTCATCCGCATCGTCGCGCGGCGCGCATAGCAGGTCCGCCAGGCTGTCTTCCACATGGGCGCGGTAAGCGCCCACGGCCGCGCCGCCCGGACGCGAGACCAGCCCGCGCCGGTCGCGGGCATGCCGGGGCCCGGCTTGGACATAGTAGGAGTTGAACAGCACCGCGAAGCGGTCGTCCGGCGAGGCATAGCCCGGCAAGCGGGGCTTCAGGATGAACTCCTCAAAGAACCAGGTCGTATGCGCCAGGTGCCATTTGACGGGCGAGGCGTCCTCCATGCTTTGCAGCATGGTGTCTTCGGGGCTGAGCGGGGCGGCCAGCGCGTCGGTGCGGGCGCGTGTCCGCTCGAAGAGGGTGAGCGCCCCGCTCGGGGCGAGCGGGGCCGGGGCGATGGCTGTCATTGGACGGGTCCTTCGGGCTGTGCAGGGCCGGGTAATCTAGGCGGGCAGACCCTCCACATGGGCGGCGTTGCCGTCCAGCAGGGCCCGTAGCATCTTGCGGAACTGGGGCTTCATCAGCGGCACCATCAGCACCCCCAGGGCGCCGAACTTGGGCACGAACTCCATGCGCATTTGGACGCGCGTGCGGTGCTTCCCTTGGGGCGTCAGCGTAATCACCGCCTTGGCTGCCTTCAGCGGCATTGTGCCGTCGTAGATATCGACGACCATCCGCTCGCCCGGGACATATTCCACGATGCGTTCGCGAATGTGGTTCTTGCCGTCGCTCAGGTCGCATTGGCGGGTGGCCCCCAGACCGGTGGTTTGCGTGTCCAACAGATGCGACCCGGACAGGTTCGGGTTGAAGGCCGCGATGTTTCCAAAGTCGTCCCAGCTTTGCCAGACGTCGAGTGGCGGCGCCTTCACGATACGGTCAACAGTCACGTGAGCCATGTTCGTTTCCTTTTTATGTCGTTTGCATCGGTGGGATCATGCCTATGCGGTGGCCCGCCGCAGCCAATCGACCAGGCCCTGTCCGATCAGGTGCGGGTGGTCTTCCTGTAGGAAGTGCAGCCCGGCGCCCAGGAAGCGGGTTTCCAAGGCGGGGACGTTTTCGGCCATCCACGCGACCACCGGCATGGGCATCAGCACGCCGGGTTCGGCGAAGAACAACAGCTTCGGGATGTCGGACCCGGTCAGCCAGTCCCCATTGGCCAGCACCTCGTCCGTCACGTCGGCTGGCACGCCGCCGATGGGGATCTGCCGCGGCCAGGCCAGTGTCGGGCGGCGGCTTTCGGGCGTTGGGAAGGGCGCGCGATAGGCTGTCATCTCCGCCTCGGATAACGGGCGGCGGATTCCGAATTTCGGCAGGATCTCCTCGATGAAGAAGTTACCTTGCAGGACCATCTCTTCGCCCTGGCCCGGCATGCGCAGGGCGCGGAACATGTTGCCGACCTCAGGGCCCATCGCCTCATAGGATGGTACGGGCATGCCGGGTGGGACGATGGCCTCCATGAAGGCCAGGTGCGCGACGCGGTCCGGGTTCAGCCGGGCCCATCGCATGCCCAGCGCGCTGCCCCAATCGTGGACCACGAGGGTAACGTCGGTCAGGTCCAACGCCGCCAGGAACCCGTCCAGATAACTGGCGTGATCGGCGTAGCTATAGCCAATCTCTGGCTTGCCGCTATCGCCCATGCCGATCAGGTCCGGCGCGATGGCCCGGTATCCGGCGGCGGTGACATAGGGGATGATGTTGCGCCACAGATAGGACGATGTCGGGTTGCCGTGCAGGAATAGCACGGGCGAACCCTCACCCTCGTCCACATAGGCGATCTGGCTGTCCAGCACGTCGGCGCGGGCTTTCTGGAAGGGAAACTTGGCCGAGATCGGCAGACCATAGGGGCCGTTCAATGGAACGTGGTCGTCCGCCTGGATTGGCCGGGACGCGGCAAGAACGGACAGGGCGGCGCTGCTGGTCAGCAGGGTGCGGCGGGTCAGTGGCATGGGAGGACCTCTGGGATGAAGACGGGGTAGGATCGGGACCTTAGCGGATTGATTTCGCGATGAATGCAGCCAATGTTCCAGCATAGCGGATCGAATTCGATCCTCTTGAGGAGCGATGCATGGACTGGGATCAGATGCGCGTCCTGCTGGCGATCCAGCGCGCCGGAAGCCTACGCGGTGCCGCCGAGGCGCTGCGGGTCAACCACGCCACCGTGGCCCGGGCCTTGAAAGGCGCCGAGGCGAGCCTTGGCACCCGCCTCTTCGACCGTTCGGCCAGGGGGCTGACGCCCACCCAGCCCGGCGAGCTTCTGCTGCCCCATGCCCAAGAAATGGAACGCCGCATGCTGGAGGTGCAGCGCCGCCTTTCGGGCTTGGACAGCGCGCCCAGCGGAACCGTCCGGGTGAGCCTGCCGCCCTCGTTCGGGCAGGCGTTCTTTGCGCCGATCCTGGCCGCGTTCACCGAAAAATTTCCGGACATCTACGTCGATGTGATCGCGACCAATCGGCTGTCAGATTTGTCGCGACAGGAAGCGGACGTTTCGATCAGGGCAGCCCATCGCATTGATGACGACTTGGTAGGACGGCGGCTTGTGGATTACGTGACCGCCGCCTTTGCAACACCAGATTATCTGGATGCCCATCCCGATCTGGTTGCGACCCAAGGCGCCGGAGCGCATTGGATCAGTTGGGGCGAGGATGATGATTGGATCGCCGATACCCCGCTGCCGCGCGCGCGTCCGCGCCATTCGCTGCCCGAAGTGTTCATGCAGACCGGCGCCGCCGTG
>JBCDCW010000074.1:0-14287 GCA_039180995.1 Pseudomonadota bacterium | reverse complement strand
TCGTGCCGCTCTACGCCAAGAAACTGGAGGCCGAGGGCGCCGAGGCCGATGCCTTCGCGCGCGACGCCATGGCGAGGACGAGGTAGGGCATGAAGATCACGCCCAACACCGAGAAGAGCGTCAGGATCAGCACCATCCATGCCACGGCGTCGCGCGCGAAGGCATCGGCCTCGGCGCCCTCGGCCTCCAGTTTCTTGGCGTAGAGCGGCACGAAGGCCATGTTGAACGCGCCCTCGGCGAAGAAGCGGCGGAACATGTTGGGGAGTGAGAAGGCGACGAAAAACGCCTCGGCCGCCGCCCCGGTGCCGAGGAAGCGCGCGATCAGGATGTCGCGCACGAAGCCCAGAACGCGGGAGAGCAGCGTCCAGGTGCCGACGGTGAGGAAGCCTTTGATCATGGGGTGTGGCTGTGGGTGAGCATTCCGGTGGCTTAGAGGGAATCAGGGCTAGGCGGAACCGGCATGTGTCCCGGAGAATGCTCGGTCTCAAAGTCAGGCGTGGTCCGGCGACCGCTCTTGCGTCGCCTCACGTCTCAAAAATGGCTTTCATTCGCGGCATGTCATGTTCCAGTAGCCACGATTTCTTAGCCTCATAGAGGCTGGAAAGGTTTGCTTTGTCCATTGAGACGACATCCATTCCACGATCATCGTAAGGGTGGATGATGATGTCTCTTTTGAAGTCGACGATATATACATCCGAGAGGATCATAGGCTTGACCCCAAATTCAGAACCGAGAGACAGCCAAAGAACCTCGCGGAGTTGGTTGCGATCAGAAATTTCCGCTAAATCCCAATGGCGATGACGCTGAGAGACGCCTGCCTCGATGTCTTCTTCAGCCGGCTGCGGCGTTCCACCGAGATATCTGAACGAGGATCCTGGCAGCCCAACTATTTCATATGCTTTAAGCCGCCCGCTGTCCGGTTGGGCATCTCCATAGCAGGAGGAAAAGAGCAAGACAGGCTGTGCTCGCTCGAAGAGCTGATCAGTAATCTCACTGGCTCGCTCGAAAGCATGGATAAAGCGGGCCAAGGGACGAGAGTTCGAGTTGTGCTCGCCTCCAAGTTCGAAACGGAGAGCTACATCAAACTCGTAGAAAAGTCCGTGCTGAAACTCCGAGCAAGGAAAGCGATTCCCAAACTGGCTTAGGATATCAGGCATGCTGTCCATCCAAAGTGGAGATGGTTTCAACTGAGTGGTCTTCGTGCCTCGACAGGACCGTCACGCCCCCGCCCGCTCCGCAGCCCGGTCGATCGCGGCCCGCAACTTCTTCTCCAACGCGTCCTGCTTGGCCTTGGACCAGAGCTTCAACCCGAACAGGTCCTTCACGTAGAACACGTCCACCACCTGGGCGCCGTAGGTGGCGATGACGGCTTGGGCGATTTGGACGTTGGACGCCGCCAAAGCCTGGGTCAGGTCGTAGAGCAGGCCCGGGCGGTCGCGGGTGTCAACCTCGATGAGCGTATAGATGTCTGAGCCCTCGTTGTCGAAGCTGATATTGGTCGGCACGTTGAACTTGCGCTCGCGCTTCTTGATCTCGCGGCCTTCCAGGGCGTCGCTTGTGGCGAGTTCTCCGCCGAGGATCTTCTCGATCATGGCGCGCAGGCGCGGCAGGCGGCTGGCCTCGTAGGGGCGGCCCTCGGCATCCTGGAGCCAAAAGACCGACGTGGCGAATCCGTCCTTCGACGTATAGCTGCGGGCGTCGACGATGTTGGCGCCGACCAGGCTGAGCGCGCCGGCCAGGCGCGAGAAGATGCCGGGATGATCCTCGCAGGCGAAGAGGGCGCGGGTGGCGTCGCGCTCCTCGTCGGCTTCCAGCTCGACCTTCACTTCGTCTTCCGAGAGGTTCTTCAGAAGCTCGGCGAAGCGGGCCTGGGCCGCCGTGGGGATGCCCTGCCAATAGGGGCCGTAATGGCGGCCGATCTCGGCGCGGAGCTGGCCTTCGGACCAGTCGGGCAGCATGTCGCGGAAGAGTTTCTTGGCCTTCGCCTCGCGGGTTTCGCGGTTGACGTCTTCCAGGCCGTTGTCCAGCGCGGCCGCCGTGGCGCGGTGCAGCGCGCGGATCATCTGGGCCTTCCAGTTGTTCCAGACGTATGGTCCAACGCCCCGGATATCGCAGACGGTCACGACGGTCAGGAGGTCGAGGCGCTCCCGCGTCTTCACCGCCTTGGCGAAGTCGCGGATCGTGCGCGGGTCGGCGATGTCGCGCTTCTGGGCCATGTCGGACATCAGGAGGTGGTGGCGGACGAGCCATTCCACGGTCTCGGCCTCCTTGGGGCGGAGCCCGAGGCGGGGGGCGACGGTGCGGGCGATGCGGGCCCCGAGGATCGAGTGGTCCTCGGGCCGTCCCTTGCCGATGTCGTGGAGCAGCAGCGCCACGTAGAGGACGCGGCGGTTGACGCCCTTGTCCAGGATCTCCGAGGAGAGCGGCAGGCTTTCGATCAACTCGCCCCGTTCGATCTGGGCGAGGTTCGAGATCACTTGGATCGTGTGCTCGTCGACCGTGTAGGAATGATACATGTTGAATTGCATCATCGCGACGATGGGCGCGAATTCGGGCAAGAAGGCCGACAGGACCTCAAGCTCGTTCATGCGGCGCAGCGCGCGCTCCGGGTTGCCGTGCTTCAGGAGCAGGCCGAGGAACAGCTTCGCCGCCTCGGGGTTTTCGCGCAGGTCGCGGTCGATCAGGTGGCGGTTGGCGCCGATCAGGCGCATGGCATGGGGGTGGAGGAGGAGGCCGGTGCGCAGCGCCTCCTCGAAGACGCGCAGCATGTTGAGCTTGTCGGACAGGAATGCCGTCTGGTCGGCGATGTCCAGGCGGCCCTGGCGTTCGATGTAGGGATCGCGAACCTTGCGGCGGCGTTTGAAAAAGCCGAGCAGGCCGGGCTGAGACTTCACGTTGTCCGCTTCCAGTGCCACCAGGAGGATACGGGTCAGTTCGCCCACGCGGGTGGCGTGGCGGAAATAGTCTTGCATGCAATGTTCGACCGCCCGGCGACCGCCATGGTCGCGGTAGCCCATGCGGGCCGCGACCTCGACCTGCATATCGAAGGTCAGCATGTCGGATGCCCGCTTGGCGACCAGGTGCAAATGGCAGCGCACGCACCATAGGAAACGCTCGGCCGCCTCGAAGGCTTGGAATTCTTCGGGTGTGAAGACGCCCAGGGCGACCATGTCGTCGGGACTGGAGACCCGGTGGCGGTATTTGGCGATCCAATAGAGGGTCTGCAGGTCACGCAGGCCGCCCTTGGCCTCCTTCACGTTGGGCTCCAACAGGTAGCGCTGGCCGCCCTGCTTGCGGTGGCGTTCGGCGCGTTCGTCGAGCTTGGCCTCGATGAATTGCGGAACCGTCCCGGCGAAGAGATCGGACCAGAGGCGGTCCTCGAGATCCTGGGCCAGGGCGGCGTCGCCGCAGATGTGGCGGGATTCCAGCAGGGCCGTGCGAATGGTGATGTCGTCGGCGCCTAGGCGCAGGCATTCCTTCACGGTTCGGGTCGAATGGCCGATCTTCAGCTTCAGGTCCCAAAGGATGTAGAGCATCGATTCAACGACGCTCTCGACCCAAGGCGTGACCTTCCACGGTGTCAGAAACAACAGATCGACATCCGAGAACGGCGCCATCTCTCCCCGGCCATAGCCGCCCACGCCGATCACCGCGAAACGCTCGCCATCGGTGGGGGTCGGACAGGGATGCAAGCGGCGGGTCGCGACCAGCCAGGCGGCGACCACGATGCGGTCGGTCAGCCAGGCATAGGATCGGGTGACGCGGCGGGCGCGTCTCGGATCGGCCTCGAACGCGGTGCGAATGGCCCCGCGGCCCCGCGCGAACGCATCCGATAGCGCGGCAACCGTGGCGCGCCGGACGGCCATGGGATCCGGTTGTAGCGCCGCGTCCGAGAGGGCGCGCGCAAGCGCGGGGGCGTCCAGAAGACTGCCGGGGGTGGCGATCAGCTCGCCCGGGGCGGGCCCGATCAGGTCGGGGGCGGAGAGGAGCGGCGCGGCGGTCTCAGAACCCGGCGCCACCGAAGCTTCTTGGGGCAGGGCTGACCACCTGTGCTTGTCGGTTCACAATCTGGGCCACGGCTAAGCTGCGCTGGATGGTGCCGTCGCCCCGCAGGCGGAATATACCGTTGGTTCCGGCAAAGCCAGAGTTCGAGGTCAGTGTATTGCGCCCCACCGTGGCACCCCGGCCCGAGATGGCGCCGATGGCGGCCATGCCGTCATAGGCGAGCCCGGCCAGGGGATGGGGCGACGTGCCGTAGGCGCCGGAATACCGGCTGTTGAATTGTTGAAGGGGGGCCGGATCCGGCAGAGCGAAGTACCCGCCTTGCAGCCCCGGCAGGCCAAGGGCATCCGCCGGGATGTCCCAGCGCGTCAAGCCGAGATATCGGAACTCCTCGCCGCCGATGCCCGCGTCGATCAGCAACTGCGAGATGACGGGGAGGTCACCCGCAGTATTGCCCGTTAGGAAGACGGCATTCGAGCCCGTGGACCGGGCTTGGGCAGCGATCGTGGGGACGGCCGCAATGATGCCTTCTTGGCTGAGTTCGTAGCCCATCGTCCCAGTGATCTGCGCACCCGTGCCGGGCGCCGCGGCGGAAACGGCGGTAGCAGCGACCTGTCCCGCTTCGTTGGTGCCGTGGGTCACCAGCACGCGATTGCGCCCCTGGGACGCGGCGAATTGCAGGACGCGCCGGGCCGTATTCTCGAACGTATTGCCCAGCACCCAGACATTGCCGCCCGCGATGGAGGTGTTGTTGGAAAAGCTGAGGACAGGGACGCCCGATTGCGCCGCCGCGACACCGGCGGCAGCGGCGTTGTCGGCATAAAGCGGACCCAGGATGACTTGCGCCCCGGCGCCGACGGCCTGGCTGGCGGCGGCGGATGCCCCGGCGGCGGTGCCCTGGGTGGGATAGACCGTGATCGACACCGTCGATCCGCCCAGGTCGGCGGCGGCAAGCCGGGCCGCGTTTTCCAAGCTTTGCGCCACCGCGGTGTCGCTTCCGCGGGCAGAGCCATAAGGCACCAGAAGGGCCACTTGGGTCGGACCGCTGCCTGACGTGACGCCGCCCCCTGCCCCGCCAAGCGGCCCGGGGACCGCCACATTGCAGGCGGCCAGGGCACCTGAGGCAATGAACAGCGCGGCGGCCTTGCGGATGCGGCGCGCGAATGAGACCACGCGGGTGCGGATGGTGCTGAACGACATCGGACTAGTATCTCCCCAAAGTGCCCGACCGGTCCCGGGCCTCCTGATCGAGCGGCACGCTACTGTGCCGCCCGGGGCGAGTAAACGGCGGAACCGAGGGAGCATCGAAATGGCAGAGATCGGCGGGGCCCCTGAAGGCATCGAATCCGGGCTGCACCTGGTCTCTGTGCCGATCGGTATGGCGCGGGATATCACGTTGCGCGCATTGGATATTTTGGCAAGTGCCGATGTGTTGGCCGCCGAAGATACCCGGTCGCTGCGGCGGTTGATGGAAATTCATGGAATTGCTCTGAACGACAGACCGCTGATCCCATACCATGATCACAACGGTCGCCAGACCCGCCCTCGATTGTTGTCCGCCATGCGGGAGGGACGGTCGGTCGCCTACGCCTCGGAAGCCGGGACGCCCTTGATCGCAGATCCGGGTTTTCAATTGGGCGCCGAAGCGCGGGCCGCGGGCATCGCCGTCCGCGCCGCGCCGGGGGCGAGCGCGGTGCTCGCCGCGCTCTGTGTGGGCGGATTGCCAACGGATCGGTTTTTCTTCGCCGGCTTCCTGCCGCCGAAATCCGCCGCCCGACAGGCCGCATTCCGGTCGCTCGCGGCCGTGCCCGGCACATTGGTTTTCTACGAAAGCCCCCGCCGACTGGCCGCCTTCCTGGCCGATGCGGCCGAGCAACTGGGGGACCGGCCCGCACGCGTCTGCCGGGAGCTCACAAAACGATTCGAGGAGGTCAGATCGGGATCTCTGGCCGAATTGGCCCAGAGTTATGCCGAAGACACGCCGAGGGGTGAAGTCGTCGTCTTGATCGACCGGGCTAGCGCCGCCCAAGTCGATGAAGACGCGCTTCGCGAGATGCTGGAAGCGGCGCTGGCGGCCGGGTCGTTAAAGTCTGCTGTAAAAGATGTTAGCGCGCGGGCGGGTATTGCGCGTAACGTGGTGTACGAGATGGCGTTGGCGATGAAGGATGGGACATGACGGGATCAATTTCCTATCACGCCGGACTTGCCGCCGAAGACGGCGTAGCGCGCCTCTACTCGGGCAAGGGACATGCGGTCATCGCCTGTCGATGGCGCGGGCGCGGCGGCGAAATCGACGTGATCGCACAGGATGGCGATCAGACGATCTTCATCGAAGTCAAGAAGAGCGACACCCATGCGGCCGCAGCCGAGCGGCTCTCGCACCGACAGATTCGCAGGCTCTTCGATTGCGCGGGGGAATTCATGGGGACGCTTCCCGGGGGATTGAATTCCCATGTACGATTCGATGTGGCCCTTGTGGACGCGGCCGGCCGGATCGAGGTGATCGAGAACGCGCTGGCGGCCTGATCCACGGGCGCCCCACTGCGCTGCCGACGGAAGGCGCGCGCGTTCACGAGCCGCCCGCATTGCCAGCCAGCCGACCCTGGGCCATCTAGACAGCGACCGTCGTATCGCAGGAACCCCAGATGACCTCCGCCACCGCCGCTCGACCGCTTCGGGTCGCCTTTCAGATGGATCCAATCGAGACAGTCGACATCGAGGCCGACAGCTCATTCCGACTGGCCTTGGAGGCGCAGACGCGCGGCCATTCGCTGTCGATCTACACGCCGGACAAATTGGCCTATGTGGAAGGCCGTATCGTGGCCATGGGGCGCGATATGGAGGTGCGTCGCCGGATCGGCGATCACGTCTCGTTCGGCCCGATGCGCGAGATCGACCTAGCGGCGCATATCGACGTCATCTGGCTGCGCCAGGATCCGCCCTTTGATATGTCCTATATCACCACCACGCATCTGTTGGACCGGGTCCATCCACAGACATTGGTGGTCAATGACCCCACATGGGTGCGCACTTGGCCCGAAAAACTGATGGTCCTGGATTTCCCCGATCTCACGCCGCCCACGGCAATCGCGCGGGACTTGGATATGCTGAAGGCGTTCAAAGCCCGCCACGGCGACGTCGTGCTCAAGCCGCTTTACGGCAATGGGGGGGCGGGGGTGTTCCGCCTGACACCCGAAGACCGCAACCTAAACTCGCTGCATGAGATGTTCAGCGCGATCAACCGCGAGCCCTTGATCATGCAGAAGTTTCTGCCGGATGTCTCGAACGGCGACAAGCGCGTGATCCTGGTGGATGGAGAGCCCGTGGGCGCGATCAATCGCGTCCCTGCCGAGGGGGAGACCCGGTCCAACATGCATGTGGGCGGGCGCCCCGAACGGATCGGGCTATCCGATCGCGACCGGGAGATCTGCGCGGCCATCGGGCCGAGACTGAGGGAGCGAGGCCAGATATTCGTGGGGATTGACGTGATCGGGGAGTGGCTGACGGAGATCAACATCACATCGCCCACGGGCCTTCAGGAACTGGAGAGATTCGACGGCGTGAATGCCAGCGCCGCCATTTGGCAGGCAATCGAGCGGCGGGTCGACAGGACGGCTCGTCCGTCCTGACAGACGTCCTCGCCCCTCAGATGGCGGCCACCAGACGATAGCCTAAAGCCTCGGCGATATGTGGTCGCCGGACTGTGGCGCTTCCCTCCAGATCGGCGATCGTCCGGCTGATCTTAAGCACCCGGTGATAGCCCCGCGCCGAAAGGCGGAACCGTTCGGTGGCCTTCAGCAGGATATCCTGCGCTTCGGCATCGGGGTCGGCGGCGTCCAGAATGGCATCACCCGACAGATCGGCGTTGACGGTCACGGCATCCTGTCCTGCATACCGGACCGCCTGGACATCGCGGGCCCTAGCGACGCGGTCGGCCACGACCAAGGAGCTGTCCCCCGACGGGGTTAGGGCCAGGTCCGCCACATCGACCGCCGGCACTTCCAGGCGCAGATCGAACCGGTCCATCAGGGGCCCGGAGATCCGGCCCATGTAATCCTCGCCGCAGGCCGGGGCGCGTGAACAGGCTTGGGTCGCGTCATACAGCATGCCGCAGCGGCAGGGATTGGCGGCGCCCACCAGCAGAAAGCGGCAAGGATAGCGGACATGGGCATTGGCGCGGGCGATGGTGACCTCGCCGGTTTCGATCGGCTGGCGCAGGGTCTCCAGGACGGCCCGCGGGAATTCCGGGAACTCGTCCATGAAGAGCACGCCGTTATGGGCCAGGCTGATCTGGCCAGGTCCGGCGCGTTTGCCGCCACCCACGATGGCGGCGACCGATGCCGTATGATGGGGCTCCTGAAAGGGTCGGCGGGATAGCACACCGCCCTCCTCCAACGTCCCGGCGAGGGAGTGGATCATGGACGTCTCCAAGGCTTCCATGGCCGTGAGCGGGGGCATCAGGCCCGGCAGACGCGCCGCGAGCATAGACTTTCCGGCCCCGGGCGGTCCCACCATGAACAGGTGATGACGGCCCGCTGCCGCGATCTCCATCGCGCGCTTGGCCCGTTCCTGGCCCCGGACATCTCGCAGGCAAGCTGCGTCGGGAGCGCCCCGGAGCACACCTTCGCGCGCCGGATCCAGCGGTCGATTTCCGGTCAGATGGTCCATCAAGGCCTTAAGGGTCCGCGCAGCGTAAACTGGGGTGGCCTTGACCCAGGCCGCCTCGGCACCGCACGCCTCGGGACAGAGGAGCGACGCGTCGAGAGCGCCGGCCGCGACAGCGGCCGGCAAAGCGCCGGTGACCGAGACCAGGGCCCCGTCGAGGGACATCTCACCGATGGAGACCGCATTGGCCACTGGATCGGGCGGGACGATTTCCAATGCGGCGAGCAGCGACAAAGCGATTGGCAAGTCGAAATGCGCGCCTTCCTTGGGCAGGTCAGCGGGCGACAGATTCACCGTCACCTTCTTGGAGGGCAGCGCAATCCCCAGTTCCGACAGGGCGGTGCGGATGCGATCCCGGGCCTCGGACACAGCCTTGTCGGGTAGGCCGACGATGGAAAAGCCGGGCAGACCCGGCGATACCGCACATTGGACATCCACGGGCCGGGCTTCCAGCCCCTCGAATGCCACCGTCCTGGTGCGTGCAAGCATCGACCATCCCTCAAGCCATCCCTGGCAGGATTAGGTCACCAGTCATTTAGAATTGGTTAACGTTAATTCGCAACCTTCCTTCAGCCAGAGGTATCTCCGCGGGAGGTACCCAAGACGGGCCGGGAATGCTCCGTCCGATCGGTCAGAGCGTCATGTGCCGCGCACGGGCCCCGCGTTCGATTGCCGCCGCGTGCAGAGGGTCGATATCGAACTCGTAGCGCAACTCGCGCAGCAATTGCAGTTCGCTCTGCATGACATTGCCGTCGGCGGCGGCCACGTCGCAAGCCAGCGCGTAAGCCGTTTCATGATGGCTGCTAGGCAAAGCGGTCTTGACCAGGCCGAGGATCGCGTCGAGGCCGTCCTCTTCCTCCAAAAGATCGAAAACCGTCTGGGCGATGGCTTCCATTCGGTCCTCGTCGAAGCCCGCGAAGATCGGCAAATGGTTGACGATGGACTGGATCGTCAGAAGCTCGGACGTGCGGATGGTCGCGTCGGAGGCCGAAACGGTGATCATCAACGCCACGAGTGCGTCCTGCGCGGTGAAAGCGGTGTCGGCCATGAAGGTCTCCTTTGCGGCGCATTTATTGACCGGACCCGGACGCCGCAATAGGTGAGCCGTTCTTGGACGAAGGACGGATTCATGAGCACCCTGCGCGACGCCGCTATGACATCGAAGGCTTGGCCGTTCGAGGAAGCGCGGAAGCTGCTGAAGCGGATCGAGGCTACTGGAAAGACTGAGGTCGTGTTTCAGACGGGCTATGGGCCATCGGGCCTGCCGCATATCGGGACCTTTGGGGAGGTCGCGCGCACGACGATGGTGCGGCGGGCCTTCGAGGTCTTGTCAGATGTGCCGACGCGGCTGATCTGCTTTTCCGACGACCTGGACGGGATGCGAAAGGTGCCGGACAACGTGCCGAAGCGGGAGATGCTGGCTGAGCATCTGCACCGCCCGCTGACCTCCGTGCCCGACCCGTTCGGAACCCATGAGAGCTTCGGGCACCACAACAATGCGACGTTGCGGCGGTTCCTGGACACGTTCGGGTTTCAGTACGAATTCATCTCGGCCCGGGACTTCTACCGATCCGGTCGGTTCGACGACGTGCTGCGGCGCTGCGCTGAGCGGTATGACGACGTCATGCCGGTGATGTTGAAGTCGCTGCGGGACGAGCGGCGCGAGACCTACTCGATCTTCCTGCCGATCCATCCAGAGACGGGGCGCGTGCTGTATGTGCCGATGAAGCACGTCAGTGCTGAAGAGGCGACGGTGACGTTCGACGACGAGAACGGGCGGGAATGGACGCTGCCGGTCACCGGTGGGAACGTGAAGTTGCAATGGAAGCCCGATTTCGGGGCGCGCTGGGCGGCGCTGGGGGTGGATTTCGAGATGTACGGCAAGGAGCACGGGACGAACACGGCGATCTACGACCGAATCTGTTCCATCCTGGGTGGGACCCCGCCGGAGCATCTGGTCTTCGAGCTGTTCCTGGACGAGCAGGGGCAGAAGATTTCCAAGTCGTCCGGGAACGGGATCTCGATTGACGAATGGCTGCGCTATGCGCCGGCCGAAAGCCTGGCCTACTTCATGTATGGCAAGCCCAAGACGGCGAAGCGGATGCATTTCGATGTGATCCCCAAGGCCGTCGACGAGTATCATCAGCAATTGCGGGCCTTCGACGGACAGGACGCCGCCGGGCGGGCCAACAATCCGGTCTTTCATATCCACCGCGGGCAGCCCCCGGCATCGGACCTGGTGGTGCCCTTCTCGATGCTGTTGAACATCGCCTCGGTCTCGGGCGCCGAAAGCAAGGACGTCTTGTGGGGCTTTATCAACCGCTATGCGCCCGATGCCTCGCCCGATGGGAACCCCCAGCTTGACCAGGCGGCCGAGGGCGCGGTCCGTTATTACAACGACTTCGTCAAACCCGTGAAGGTATATCGTCGGCCTGATCCGGACGAGCGAACGGCGCTTGAAGTCCTGCGGGACGGATTGCGCGGCTGGCAGGGTGACCGGACGGACGAAGCGCTGCAAAGCCTTGTCTACGACGTGGGGCGGGACCGGTTCGACCCGATGCGTGCCTGGTTCAAAGCGTTGTATCAAGTATTGCTGGGGGCAGATCAGGGGCCGCGTTTCGGTGGGTTCATCGCGCTCTATGGTGTCGAAGAAACCGCCGATTTGATCGACCGCGCATTGGCTGGAGAGTTGGTCGGCTGACGTGGGCGAATGCCACGCTGTTCGCCTTGGCTGGAGCGGGCCCTATATTCCAACAACGATAATGGAGGGTTTGGGATGCGGACTCTATTTTTTGCAGCCGTGTTGGCGGCGGGCATGGCACAGGCCGATGAAGGCGCGATCCAGGGCGTGATCGGAAGCCAGATCGGCGCGTTCCTGGAGGATGATTTCGACCAAGCCTTCACCTTCGCGGCGCCAAGCATACAGGGGATGTTCGGATCGCCCGAGCGGTTCGGACAGATGGTTCGCCAAGGCTATCCGATGGTGTGGCGGCCCGGCTCGGTGGAGTATCTGGGAACAGACCAGATCGGCGAACGCTGGCTGCAGGAGGTGTTGGTGACGGACAAAGATGGTAGGCTGCATCTCCTGGAATATTCCATGATCGACACCGCAAATGGCTGGAAAATAGCCGGTGTTCGCATCCTAGATGCCCCCGAAATCGGCGCATAACCGCTCGCACGCCTAATTTGTTAACTTTTTGTTAGCACGTTCGGGGGCAGAACCTAACTATCAGTGCGACGACACGTGTCGCCATCACTCACAGACGAGAACCGCCCCCGGCCAAAAGGTCGTCGGGGCGGTTTTTCTTTGCGCTGTACCCATTGGAGGGAACGGGAATGAATAAAGCGATCACCGACGGTCTGGTCCTGGCGCCTCCGGCTTTTGAGGCCGGGCTGAACAGATGGTCCAGCCAGAACGGATTGCCCGGATCGGACAGCGTCGCTTCTGCCGGCAACGCCGTTCTGGTCCCCGCTGATCAGGATTTCGGTGGCTGCTTGGAACTTCAAAAGACGGAGCAGACACAGCGGCTGCGTGCCTTTGCGGCAACGCCGATCCTGCCGGGATGCTATGTGCGGATCAAAGTTCGTGTGAAGGCGGTCTCGGGGAACCTGCCTGAAATTGGCGTGGCCGCGACTCCGGTGGCCTCAGACGGGACGGAAATCGCGGGCCTGGCGCTGGTGGCGGCGCCAACGACCCTGACCAATTATGGCGAGGTCGTCACCTTAACCGCCATCGTCGGCACCGGCACCCGCAGCGGCGTCGACTTAGCCTGGGACGACCGGGTAGCCCATGCGCATGTCGGTCTGACCCTGACGGGATCGAATGGCGGCACGGTTCGCATCGACGACATCGAGGTCGAAGACCTGACCAGCGCCTTTCTGCGGTCGATGATGGATTGGGTAGATGTCCGCGATTACGGCGCCAAAGGCGACGGCACGACCGATGACTCGGCCGCGTTTGAGGCCGCCGATCGGGCGGCGAATGGCCGCGAAGTTCTGGTTTCGGCCGGTGTCTATCACCTGGCCGACCACGTGACGTTCAACGCGCCAGTGCGGTTCGAGGGCCGGGTGACTATGCCGGTCTCGAAGCGGCTGAGCCTGGTGCGGAACTTCGACCTATCGAGCTATGCGGATGCGTTCGGCAACGAGGAAGAAGGCTTCAGGAAAGCCATCCAAGCCCTGTTCAACTTCACCGACCACGACACGTTGGATATGCAGGGGCGCCGGGTCGAGCTGACCGAGCCCTTGAACGTCCAAGCCGCCGTGTTCGACAAGACGACCTATGCCAACCAGCGGTCGATCAAGAACGGCCAGGTCGGGATCGTAGGCGGCGCCGCCTTCGACACGACCGTTCGGACGGCGACCTGCACCTTCGACGACCGCAACCCGACCGAGTTGACCGATGTCGCCAACGTTTCGGCCATCGAGGTTGGCAGCTTGGTCGAGGGGTCCGGCGTCGGGCGCGAAATCTACGTGTCCGGCAAGAATGTCGCCGCTGGAAAACTGTTCCTGTCCGGCGCGCTATGGGGGCCGCAGGCGCAGCAGACCTACACCTTCCGTCGTTTCAAATACGCGCTGGATTTCAGCGGCTTCGCCAACCTTCAGCGCTTCACGTTGGAAGATGTCGAACTTCTGCTGGCCGATCAGGCATCGGGTATTCTTCTGCCGAACAACGGGTTGATCTTCCACGTGAAAGACTGCTTCTTCACCGGGCCCAAGGATCGCGGCTTGACCAGCCATGCAACGGGCTGTCAGGGCATGCTGATCGACCGCTGCCAGTTCCTATCGACCGAAGGCACGGCCGACGTGGCCGCGCGGCATACCATTGCCTTCAACGTCAACAAGAACGACACCAAGATCCGCAACAACCGGGCGGTCAAGTTCCGGCATTTCGCAGTGCTGAGCGGATCGGGGCACATTATCACCGGCAACCACTTCTTCCAGGGCGACAACAACTCGCTGGGGCAGCGGACCGCAGGTTTGGTTATGGCCGATGCCCAATCGAAGTCTGTCATCATGTCGAACTATATCGACAATTGCTACATCGAATGGACGAACGAGCATGATGGCGCGCCCGATTTCCGGAACGAGTTCAGCTTCGGCGGCTTGCAGATTGTCGGCAACATCATCTTCTCGTCCAACGTGCCGTCCAGCTACGCGCCGATCCACATCAAGCCGTTCGGCCGGGATCACTTCATCAACGGGGTGACCATCACCGGGAACAACTTCAAGACCATCAAGGGCCAGCCGCTGGATCGCGTCGACTTCGTCGATACCACCCATGCTGAGCTGGACACGTCGCGCTATACGGATGTGAACGTGCATTCCAACACGTTCCAGGCGGTCAACAAACAGTTTCAGAATCCGGTCACCGTCCCGATCACGGAAAACAATGCGCAAGCCACCTGGGAAGTCGACTTGGTGAACTATATTCCCTTCGGCGGGGAAGCGCGGGTCGTGCAGGCGGTCTGTCCCGAGGGGCGGATCCGCTCGGCCACGAATGGTACGGTGTGGACGATGCCTTACGCCACGGGCAATGTAGGTGCGAGCAAATCGACGGTCCGTCTGACCTGGTCCGAGCCAGTCAGGGGAAAGGTGTTCGTTACCGCCCGCTGCGACG
>JBCDCW010000073.1:0-14298 GCA_039180995.1 Pseudomonadota bacterium | reverse complement strand
AGATGGTCGCCATTGATGACAGTCGCTGGCCATTGGTGTCCGTCCGGTTTCAGGGCATGGGCACCCCGGCTGAAATGACCCACTTCTACAGCCAGTTCGAAGCCTGGTTGTCTAGACAGGAAAGATTTGCATTAGTGCTACAGCGGGATGATGCCGAAGCGGCGGAGGCCGAGGGGAAGCGATCGCCCGTTGCTAAACAAATGCGTAAAGAAGGCATCGCTTACGGGCGAGGCTTCCAGACCGGAACGGCAGATGGCCTCGTATTCGGCGCGGTTGTTGGCCACGCCGCCGCCGGTGCCGCCCAGCGTGAAGGCGGGGCGGATGATGGCGGGGAGGCCAATATCTTCAAGAGCTTCCATGGCGTTCTTGAGGCCCGCGGCGATGTCGAACTTGCCGTCGCCGAGTTTCGGTGCGTCGACGATCGTGGCCTTGGGGTTCTCGATGCCGAGGCGGTCCATGGCCTCGCGGAAGAGCTTGCGATCCTCAGCCATCTCAATGGCTTTTCGTTTTGCACCAATGAGTTCCACGCCGAACTTCTCAAGGACGCCCATATCGTCGAGCGCTAGGGACGTGTTCAGCCCGGTCTGGCCGCCCATGGTCGGCAGGAGGGCGTCGGGCCGTTCCTTCTCGATGATCTTGGCGACGACTTCGGGGGTGATCGGCTCGATGTAAGTGGCGTCGGCGAGGCCCGGATCGGTCATGATCGTCGCCGGGTTCGAGTTGACCAGGATGACGCGGTAACCTTCTTCGCGCAGGGCCTTGCAGGCCTGGGCGCCGGAATAGTCGAACTCGCAGGCCTGGCCGATGACGATGGGGCCGGCGCCGATGATCATGATCGACTGGATGTCGGTCCGCTTCGGCATGGCCCCGTCCCCGTATTCTGGCAAATTCGCCGTCGTCTAGGGGGCCGGGCGGGTGAGGGCAAGGGGAGCCGTGCTCCGGTCGGCACGTCATTCGCTGCCAGGCCGCCAGAGCGGTTGACAGGGCGGGCGCGCGCGTGTCGATAGGGCCGGATTTTCAGCCCCCGCTCGGAGAGCCCCATGCACGCCTATCGCACCCACACCTGTGCCGGTCTGACCAAGGCCGATGTGGGCGATACCGTCCGGCTGGCGGGGTGGGTCCACCGGATCCGCGACCATGGCGGCGTGCTGTTCGTGGACCTGCGCGACCATTTCGGGATGACGCAAGTGCTGTGCGACCCGGACTCGCCGGTTTTCGCCGAGATGGAGGCGGTGCGGTCGGAATGGTGCATCCGCATCGACGGCAATGTGAAGGCGCGGGACCCGGACCTGGTGAACCCGAAGATCCCGACCGGGGAGGTTGAAGTCTTTGTGCGCGACCTGGAGGTGCTGGGGGCCGCGGACGAGTTGCCGCTGATGGTGTTCGGGGATCAGGAATACCCTGAAGAGACGCGGCTGCGGTATCGGTTCCTGGACCTGCGGCGCGACGTGATGCAGCGGAATATGGTGCTGCGGTCGAACGTGGTGAAGTCGATCCGCGAGCGGATGTGGGGGCTGGGCTTCAACGAGTTCCAGACGCCGATCATCACGGCGTCGTCGCCGGAAGGCGCGCGGGATTTCATCGTGCCGTCACGGTTGCATCCAGGACGCGTCTACGCGCTGCCCCAGGCGCCGCAGCAATTCAAGCAGCTGCTGATGGTGTCGGGGTTCGATAAGTACTTCCAGATCGCCCCCTGTTTCCGGGACGAGGACCCGCGCGCCGACCGGTCGCCGACGGATTTCTACCAGCTCGACATGGAGATGAGCTTCGTCCGACAAGAGGATGTTTTTGCGACAATTCAGCCCGTGATTTCTGGGATTTTCGAGGAGTTTGGCGGCGGGCGAAAGGTTGACGCCGACTGGCCGCTGATCTCGTACCGCGACGCGGCGCTGAAGTACGGAACGGACAAGCCGGACCTGCGCAATCCGATCGAGATGCAGGACGTGTCCGAGCACTTCCGGGGGTCTGGCTTCGCGATCTTCGCGTCTCTGCTGGAGAAGCCAGGGACGGAGATCCGGGCTATCCCGGCACCCAAGGGCGGGTCGCGCAAGTTCTGCGACCGGATGAACAAGTTCGCCCAGGAGCAGGGGCTGCCGGGGATGGGGTACATCTTCTGGCGTGACCAGGGCGAGGGCATGGAGGCCGCTGGGCCGCTGGCCAAAAACATCGGCGCTGAGCGGACGGAGGCCATCCGCCAACAATTGGGATTGGGCGTGGGCGACGCAGCGTTTTTTCTGGGCGGAGTTGCCTCGGACTTCGAGGCCGTGGCCGGTCGGGCGCGCACCGTTATCGGTGACGAGTTGGGGCTGACGGATCAGGATCGGTTCGCCTTCGCCTGGATCGTGGATTTCCCGCTTTACGAGAAGGACGACGAGGGGACGGTCGACTTCTCGCACAACCCGTTCTCGATGCCCCAAGGCGGGATGGATGCGCTGGAGGGCGATCCGCTGGATGTCTTGGGCTATCAGTACGACCTGGCCTGCAACGGCTATGAACTGGTCTCGGGCGCGATCCGGAACCACAAGCCGGAGATCATGTTCAAAGCCTTCGAGATCGCAGGCTACGTCGAGGACGAAGTGCGCAAGCGCTTCGGTGGCATGGTCAAAGCGTTCCAATACGGCGCGCCGCCCCATGGCGGCTGCGCGGCCGGGATCGACCGGATCGTGATGCTGTTGGCGGACGAGGCGAACATCCGCGAGGTGATCCTGTTCCCGATGAACCAGCGCGCCGAGGACCTGATGATGGGGGCCCCGTCCGAGCCGATGCCGGGGCAGTTGGCGGAGCTTGGCCTGCGGAAGATGCCGACCGAGTAGGGCGCGGCCATGCCCGGCCACCGGGCGCTGCGCTGGCGCCTGCGCGCAGGCCGAAAGGGGTGTCGTTGGGCGATGAAGGGCAAGCCGATGTCCCGCATCGGCAAGGCCCCGCGTGCCGGTGGCGGCCTTGACCCGCCTTGCGGGTCCTGCCGTCGATAGCTCTGGGCAAGGCTTTGATGAGGCTGTAGTTTGGCATCATGACGTCGCATCTGCTTGCCATTCGGTTCGGAACGGGCCTGTCGCCGGATCATCCGGTGCCCGACGAGCCTGACGCGCTGATGGACGACCTGGTCGGCCCGGATGTGGCCGAGGCGGCCTTTCCCGTTTCGGACTGGGCCCAGCGGGTGGTCGACTTGCGAGCCTTTGTGGATGCCCGCCGCGCCCAACGTCGCGCCACCGAACAGGAGGCGGACGCGGCCAAGGAGGCGGTGCGTGCCCAGCAGGCTGTGCTGGTGCGGAACTATGGTGGGGATTTGGCGGCGGCTTTGGCGCGGGCATCAATCGCGCCGACAGGCTTTCGAGAGCGGTTGGTCTGGTTCTGGGCCGATCATTTCGCGGTCTCGGACGGCCAATCCTATCTGCGGCGCAGTGTCGGCGCTTATCATGACGCCGCAATCCGACCCCATCTGGCCGGGTCGTTCGGCACGCTGCTGCGGGAGGCCGTGACCCACCCGGCGATGTTGAGCTATCTGGATCAGGAACGCTCGGTCGGGCCGAATTCCCCGCGGGGGCGGGAGGGCGCGGGCCTGAACGAAAACCTGGCGCGTGAAATTCTGGAGCTGCATACGCTGGGGGTGGACGGGCCTTACACTCAAACGGATGTCCGCGAACTGGCCGAATTGCTGACCGGTCTGAGTATCAGCCGGGACGGCGCGCCGCGCTTCAGGCGAAATTTCGTCGAGCCTGGGCCCGAAACCGTGCTTGGCAAAGCCTATGGCGGCGCAAGACCGAACCGCCACGATATCGGGATACTTCTGGACGATCTGTCCGTGCATCCGGCGACGGCACGGCATGTGTCGCAGAAGCTGGCGGTGCATTTCGTCGCCGACGAGCCGCCAGAGGATCTGGTTTCGGTCATGGTAGCCGCCTGGCGGCAGAGCGGTGGAAACCTGACAGAGGTCTACCGGGTTCTGGTGACCCATCCAACGGCGCTGTCGCCCGAGCTGCGGAAGGTGCGGCGCCCGCTGGATTTGGTCGCGGCGGCGGCCCGCGCCACCGGGCAGGGCCCCGCGCTTCCGACGGCGGGACGGCGGGTGCTGCGCCGCTATGTCGCCCAACCCCTGGCGGCCATGGGGCAGGAATGGCTACGCCCGCCCGGGCCCCATGGCTGGCCGGAAGAGGCCGCGGCCTGGGTCACGCCCCAGGGCTTGGCGGCGCGGTTGGATTGGGCGCAGGATGTCGGCCAGGCGGTCGACACCGATCCCCGCGATTTCCTCGAGGTGGCGTTGGGCCCGCTGGCCTCGGCTCGGACGCGGTTCGCCGTCGAAGCCGCCGAGGATCGGGCCGCGGGGATCGCGCTGGTCCTGGCGGCGCCGGAATTTCAACGGAGATGAGCATGGGATCCATCACCCGCCGACGCGCGCTGTCGCTGCTGGGTTGTTCGGCGGCGGCCTTCCCGCTGGCCACGCCCATGTCGTTCGCATCGACCCCCTCCGACAACCGATTGGTGGTGATCATCCTGCGGGGCGGGTTGGATGGGCTCGACGCGCTGCGGCCCTATGGCGATGCGGGCTTGGCCCGTCTGCGGCCCGAATTCGAGACCGGGCCCAGCGCCGAGGCGCCCGATCTGACCGGGTTCCATGCGCTGCATCCGTCGCTGGCCGCTTTGCTGCCGCTATGGCAGCGGGGACAGCTGGGCTTCGTCCAGGCGGTCAGCACGCCCTATCGCGGGAAGCGCAGCCACTTTGACGGGCAGGACATCTTGGAGGCGGGAACGGCCGGCGATGTCCCCAATCTGGCCCGGCGCGACGGCTGGCTGAATCGGTTGTTGCCGCTTCTGCCCGGGGCCCATGGGCGGACGGCCTTCGCGGTGGGCCGCGACGAGATGTTGATCCTGCGCGGCGCGGCCGATCACGCGGCGTGGGCGCCGGAAGCGCGGTTGGACATGGCCCCGGCGACCCGGGATTTGCTGATGCATGTCTACGCCGATGATCCGCTGTTTCGGGAGAGCGCGGAGACCGCGTTCAGCCTGGCCGCTTCGACCGGCGAGGTAAACGCGGAGCGGACGGAAGCGCTGTTCGCCTTCGCGGCGGCGCAGTTGCGGGATGATGCGCGGATCGCGGCACTGTCGCTGGGCGGCTGGGACAGCCATCGCAATCAGCCGCGCGAGGTGACGCGGCGGCTGCGCCTGCTGGCGGAGGGGATCGAGCGGCTGCGCGCCGATCTGGGGCCGGCCTGGGACCGGACGCTGGTGATGACCATCACCGAATTCGGGCGAACGGCCTATCAAAATGGGACGATGGGTACCGATCATGGGACCGGGGGCACGACGATCCTGGCCGGAGGGGCGTTGTCGCGGGCGAAGGTCTGGGGCGACTGGCCGGGCCTGTCGGAGGCCGCCCTCTTGGAGCGCCGGGACGTGATGCCCACGCGGGACGTGCGCGCCTATGCGGCTTGGGCCTTGCATGGCCTGTTTGGGACGGATCGGGCGGCGTTGGAACGCCGGGTGTTTCCGGGGCTGGAAATGGGTCTCGATCCCGGCTTGATCGCCTGAGCTTCGGGTTGCGTGCATGACGACCACTTCGGCCTTGTTTCCTGCCGTCTGGCCCCATACACGGATCAGCGGAGACGTGGCCGAGTGGTCGAAGGCGCTCCCCTGCTAAGGGAGTAACGGGGAAACTCGTTCGAGGGTTCGAATCCCTTCGTCTCCGCCATTATCCATTGATTATTTTGAATAAAAACCAACAACGGCCAATCTGCCCACGAACTAACCACAGCCTGAAAGGGCCTTGGAATGGCCGAAACCTTCGATCTAGACGACTTCGACAACTCGCCGCCGCCGCGATTTCTGTACAAGTACCTCTCTGCGGAGCGCGTGACTTAACCGTCATATCGCCTCGTAGTGCATTGCAGTCTTCGCTGTCCTTTCTGAGAGACGAAGAGTGCTCACACCACGCGCTTGTTCTCAGCGTCCGATACCACCGCCCGCCTAGGGTCGCGTCAGGCGCCGCGTGTTGACCTGCCACCGGCGCAACTTCGGCGATGAGTGGCGGCAGCCCCGTCTTGGTCTCAAATACCGACATGCGGGTCGCGCTCATGCGCAGCCAACACCCTGACGCTGGCGACTGACCAAAGTTAGTGACCGGAATGACCAAAAACATGACCCGAATGGTCAAACATTACGAGTCGTCACAAATTGGCGGATGGTGAGCCGGCTCGGATTCGAACCGAGGACCTACTGATTAAAAGTCAGTTGCTCTAACCAACTGAGCTACCGGCCCACGCCCGGGACGCCCTATCGCCGCCCCTCGTCCTCGTCAAGCCGAGGGTCTTTCAAAAGGAACGTCCCCGGCGTATCTGCCGCCCCATGGACCCAAGGCGCCTGGATGGCCTGCCCTTCATGAAGATGCATGGGCTTGGCAACGACTTCGTCGTGGTCGACGGACGGCAGGGGCTGTCCGTCGATGCTGCGCGTGCGCGGGCCATGGGCGACCGGCATCGGGGAATCGGATTCGATCAATTGGCGCTGATCCAGGACGATACGCAGGCCGACGTCGCGCTGACGTTCTACAATGCCGATGGCTCGACCGCCGGGGCGTGTGGCAACGCCACCCGCTGTATCGCGGCTTGGGAAATGACCGCTCGGGGGACGCAAGCCCTGACCCTGCGGACCGAACGCGGCCTGCTCTACGCCCGCGCCCAGGACAACGCGGTCTCGGTGAACATGGGACCGCCGCTGCTCAACTGGCAAGACATTCCGTTGGCCCGGAACCTGGACACCTTGCATCTGCCCATCGACGGCGATCCCGTCGGCACCGGCATGGGCAACCCCCATTGCACCTTCTTCGTGGAAGACGCTGAAGTCGTGGACCTGCCCACCTTCGGACCGGTCCACGAACACCACCCGCTTTTCCCACAGCGGACCAATGTCCAGGTCGCCCACCTGATCGCGCCCGACCACCTGCGCATGCGGGTTTGGGAGCGTGGGACTGGCATCACCCTGGCCAGCGGCTCGTCCTCCTGTGCGACCGCCGTTGCCGCCGCCCGCCGGGGGCTTACGGGGCGCAGCGTCCAGATCGACCTGGATGGCGGCACGATCCATGTGGATTGGCGCGACGACGGCGTCTGGATGACCGGCCCCACCGCCCACGTCTTCGATGGAGTCTGGCATGGCTGATTGTGATCGCGATCTGGCCCCGCCAATCCTGTCCAACCACGGTTGCCGCCTGAACGCCTACGAGGCGGAGGCCATGCGCGACCTCGCCACCCAAGTGGGCCTGCGCGATGCGGTCATCGTCAACACGTGCGCGGTGACCGCCGAGGCCGTGCGCAAGGCCCGCCAGGACATCCGCAAGCTGCGCCGCCAGAACCCGGGCGCCCGACTGATCGTCACCGGCTGCGCCGCCCAGACCGATCCGGGCAGCTTCGCCGCCATGGCCGAGGTCGACCACGTCATCGGCAACACCGAGAAGATGCAGGCCGCCACATGGGCCGGCCTCGCCACCGGACAGACCGAGCCGGTGCAAGTCGACGACATCATGTCGGTCACCGAGACGGCGGGCCACCTGATCGACGGCTTCGGCACGCGGTCGCGCGCCTATGTCCAGGTCCAGAACGGCTGCGATCACCGCTGCACCTTCTGCATCATCCCCTATGGCCGCGGGAATTCCCGCTCGGTGCCCGCGGGCGTGGTCGTCGACCAGATCAACCGCCTGGTCGCGCGCGGCTTCAACGAGATCGTTCTGACCGGCGTCGACCTCACGTCCTGGGGCGCGGACCTGCCGGGGCAGCCGCCGCTGGGCGACTTGGTGGCGCGGATCCTGCGGCTGACTGACGTGCCGCGTCTCCGCATTTCATCTATCGATTCCATCGAAGTGGACGATACCCTGATGCGCTGCATCGCCGAGGAACCCCGGTTGATGCCCCATCTCCACCTAAGCCTGCAACATGGCGCGGACCTCATCCTGAAGCGCATGAAGCGCCGCCACCTGCGCGGCGACGCCGTCGCCTTTTGCCAACAGGCCCGCGCCGTTCGCCCCGACGTCACCTTCGGCGCCGATATCATCGCGGGTTTCCCGACCGAGACCGACGCCCATTTCGACGATTCGCTGCGCCTCATAGACGAGTGCGACCTTACCTGGCTCCACGTCTTTCCCTATTCCCCCCGCCGGGGCACACCCGCCGCCAAAATGCCGCCCGTGGCCGCCCCTCTCATCCGGGCGCGGGCTGCCCGTCTTCGAGAGGCGGGCGCGCGCGCCATCGACCGGCATCTCGGGGCGCAGATCGGGCAGACCCGCCAAGTCCTGATGGAATCCCACCGCATGGGCCGCACCGAACACTTTGCCGAGGTCACCTTCGACACCGACCAGCCCGTCGGCACCGTACTTCCCGCCCGCGTCATCGGGATTGCGGATCGCCGTCTGCACGCCCGACCCCTGGCCCGCGGCGCATCGGCGAAGATCGTACAGTCGATCACCAGGGCCTGGATCAGCCCGGTATAGCCCAGTGGCGCTATGAAATTGACCGGCGTCCGCGCCACGGCCGCAGTTTTGAAGACCACCCACCGGCGCTCAACACGCCAGCCGCCAGTCAAGGACGGGGCCGCTCAGCAGCTTCCACGTTGTGCTGAATCTGGTCCGCTCGCTGATGGCGAAGGACAACGCGGTAGACAGCGTCGTCTCGGTCGCCGTCATCGCCCGGACCCGAACTTGCGGCAAAGTAATAAGCGCTGCACAGGCCAGGCGCGCCCGAGACCGCCGCCCGGCAAGCGGCGCCGCCGCAGCCCCGTGCGCACTGACCCAAGACGGATCATAACCTCGGCTCAAGCGATCAACAGGGTCAAAGTCCCTCCGTGCGCCGTATCAAGACATCACCCGGGCCGGGTGGAGGCCGGCTCAACGCGCCCGTCACAATCCGGCAATCGCGCGATTTAGATTGCTCCCTGCTTGCGTCTCCAACCGATCCCGGAAGAACTGCGTGTGATAGATCCGGGGGCGATCCAAGAAACGTTTCAGAATCTTCTTTCGCTTCGGGCTAAAGATGAAGCCTGGAACCGACCGATACTCCGCCCGAACGTCGCGCTCGAATTGGTCGTATGTCCCGGAATCGGCCCCCAAAATCGACAGGTCGATATCGACCATCAATTCCGCGTCCGGGTTGCCCTTGGCCTCATGCGTCTTGGTACAGATGACCAGGTCAGCGACGCGTGCCGCGATCTTCGGATCGACATCGCACTCGGTCAGGAAGTCGCGGGCCAAATCCGCGCTCTTCTCTTCGTTATCCGAGGCATAAAGGCCGTAGACAGCGTCGTGAAACCAGATCGCACAAGCCAGAACAGGCACGTTCGCGGTGGCGTCATCCACAGATGACAGATGACAGATGCGTCAGGCAGGGCTGGATATGGGCCAGGGAATGTTAGTGTCGGTGCGGCTCGGAATAGGCGCTGACCAACTGGCGGTACATATCCAGGCGATCAGGGACATCGAAGCACGCCATCAAATGCGTCCAGCCGGTCTCGGATGTGTTGCAGAACGTCAAAGTGCCACTTTCGGTCTTGCCCACTCGTGGTCGCCGACGTCGGTATGGGCATCGCGGCGCCCCTGTCAAACCGAACCTTTCTTCCGTCAGCCGCCTCGGTCTGAGGCCAGAGGCCCGCCGCTCAGCAAGCCTCAGCGCAGCCGCAGCCCGGTGCCCACCGGCCGCCCGCCCAACGCCGTCAGCAACCCGGCGCAGGCGATCAACCCGATCCCCAGCCAACCCCAGGGCCCCGGCAAATGGGCGAAGATCACAAAATCCAAGGCCACCGCGAAGACCAGCCCCGCATAATCGAACGGCGCCAAGGTCGAAACCGGCGCCCGCGCCACCGCCTCGGTCGCCGCGATATGCGTTGCCGACCCCAACAGCCCCGCGCCCAAAGCCCAGGACCACAAGACCGGCGTCATCGGCACCCAACCCGTCAGCGCCACGGCCACGGCGCCCAAAACGGACGTCAGCACCGCGAAGGACAGCGCGATCGAGATCGTCGTCTCCGTCGCCGTCATCGCCTTGATCTGCACCCGCAGCAGCGCCATCACCGCCGCGAACGAAATTCCCGCCAAGATGCCAGACAGCTCCGCCCACCCCCAATCGGGCCGTACCACCGACGTATACAGCATCGCCAGCATCCCGGCGAAGCCTAACGCCACCGCCAGCACGGCGCGCAAGGTCAGCCGCTCGCCCAACAGGATTACCGCCGCCGGGATCGTCAGGACCGGCGCCAGATAGCCCAGCGCCTGGGCATGGGTCAGCGGCAATTGCCCCAAAGCGTAGAAGTTCAGCGCCATCGCGCCGCCCCCGACCACGCCCCGCACCAGATGCAGGCGCGGCGCGCGCGGGCGCAGGTCGGCCACCGGCGCGGTCAACAGCCCCCACAGCACCAGCGGCGGCACCGACAACGCCGCCCGCAGGAACAAGATCTGCGCCGTGTCCGCGTGCTTCGCGGCGCCGTGCACGCAGAACGCCAGACCGGTCGCAAACGCCGCCGCCAGAAGGCGCAGCGCAATGGCCGAGCCGACAGAGCCTCGGGCCGATGGGGCAGGGGAGGGGACCATCCCTCGGACATTGCGCCCTGGCTCGGCCCCCGGCAAGGTTCGCGCCGACACCGCCCGCCCCGATACCGCCCACGGAACCCCGCCCATGCACCCCAACCCCGCCTTCCGCCAGACCGCAGAGACGGATGCGCTCGCCTTCGCCCGCACGCGCAGCTTCGGAACCCTGGCGATCAACGCCGAGGGCGGCCCGCTCCTGTCGCACATCCCGTTCCTGATCGCCGACGACGGCGAAACGGCCGACCTGCACCTGGTCCGCTCCAACCCGATCCTGCGCCATCTGCCCAGCGACGCCGCCATCGCCGTGCAAGGCCCCGACGGCTACGTCTCACCCGATTGGTACGAGGTTCCCGACCAGGTCCCTACGTGGAACTACGTCTCCGTCCACCTGCGCGGCCGCCTGGACCGCTTGCCGCAGGACACCATGCGCGACATGCTCGACCGTCAAAGCGCGTGGTTCGAGACGCGCCTGCCGAAGCCGCCTTGGACCACCGACAAGATGACGCCCGACGTCCTGGACCGCATGATGCGCCAGATCGTGCCCTGCCGCCTGACGCTCACCGACATCCATTCCACCTGGAAGCTGAACCAGAACAAACCCGACGACGTCCGCCTGCGCGCCGCCAAGGCCATGGAAAGCGCTGGCATCGGGTCCGAGACACTGCTCTTGTCGCAGCTGATGCAAAATCCGGGATCCAAATGATACAGCTCCTCTCCTCCGGCGCCTCGCCGTTCGTCCGCAAATGCCGTGTCGTTCTGTTAGAGACTGACCAGGACGACATCGAGGTCCGGGACGTCACGGCCAACCCTCTGGGTGGCGATGCCGACCTGAACGCCACCAACCCGTCCGGCAAGATCCCGGCCCTGATCCGTGACGACGGGCCCGCGATCTACGACAGCCGCGTCATCTGCCGCTTCCTGGATCAGCGCAGCGGCGCGAAGCTCTATCCCGAAAGCCGCCTGTGGGAGGTTTTGTCTCTCGAAGCCAATGCCGACGCGATCATGGAAGCCGCTATCGCGATCACCTATGAGAAGCGCTTGCGTCCGGAAAACCTCTGGTGGCCCGATTGGTTCGAAGCGCAATGGGCCAAGATCTCCCGCTCGCTGGATGCTCTCGAAGCCCGTGCCATGCCGCTGCTGGAAGGCCCGCTGACCATGGCGCAGATCGGCATCGGCTGCGCGCTGCCCTATCTGGATTTCCGGCACGGCGACCGTGACTGGCGTGCGGGTCGCGACACCCTGGCCGCGTGGGAGGCCCGGTTCGCACAGCGCCCGTCGATGCAAGCCACCAAACCGGCATGAACGATCCGCTCCGGGATGCGATCCAAGGCTTCGCCATCGCGTTGATGGGGCTTGTCGGTATGCTGCTGATCGTCGCTTTGGCGCCGGACGGGGCAGCCGCGGTGGCCATGATCGCGGGTCTCAGCCCCGGCGATGCGCCGGTCCAGACCCTTCGCCTGGCAGCCGCGGCGGACACGCTCTTGCCCCTCGGCTATACGGCGGGACTTTGCTTGCTGGCCATTGGGCTTTCGGGGGGTGGATCAGGTCAGTTCGTCACCTTGGCGGTTCTCCTGCTGACGGTGCTTGGCGCCGCCTTGGATTTCCTGGAAAACGGGGCCGCCGTCAGTGGCACCGTCGCGCCGGGTCTGACACTCGGCAAGTACGGCGTGCTGGGCATCGCCGCCGTCCTCCTCAGCGGTCGCTTGCCGCCCGACACCCTTTGGCTGCGCATAACGCGGATCGTGGTGCGCTGGGTCCTGCCGCTCTTTCTCGCGGCTATCGCGACCGGCTTGCCGGTCTTCACCGCGCCGGTTCCCTTCCTTGTCGCGCTCATGGCGCTGTTCGGCCTGGTCATCCTGGCGGCGCGGGATGCACGCCATCTCAAGATATCTCCAACGCCTTGATTGTCATGCTGAAAATAGAACGGATCGACGACTTTAGCCTTGCCCTCGCCATCCGCCGCGCCGTCTTCATCGACGAACAGGGCGTCAGCGAAGCCGACGAGGTCGATGGATGCGACCCGGATTGCCTCCACTGGCTGGTCAGGGATGCCGAAGGTGCCGTCGCAACCCTGCGCGTTTTGCCCAAAGGCGAGACGGCCAAGATCCAGCGCGTCGCCGTCCTGCCCCGCGCCCGCGGCACCGGTCTCGGCGGCAAGTTGATGCATCAGGTGATGCGGGACCTGTCGGCCCTGGGCTATCGACGGGCCATCCTCGGGTCGCAGACAGACGCCATCGGCTTCTATGAACGCCTCGGCTTCACCGCCCATGGCCCGATCTACGACGATGCCGGTATCCCCCACCGTGACATGACTCGCCCGCTCTGATGCGGATCGCTGCGACGATCCGTTGCGCCTGCGCCGCATTGTCCGCTGGAACTTTACTCTAGCTTCGCGTTATGAGCCATCGAACGCCCGTAAGGTTTCTGGCTGACCGGGACAAGATTCGCCGCGCCACGCGGCACCAAGACGACGGGAGACGCCTTCAGTGTCACACGCAGACGATCACACGGGGACCCGCCGCGACTTTCTCTACTACGCGACCGCCGGAACGGGCGTGGTGGTGACAGGCGCGGCCGTTTGGCCCCTGGTCAACCAAATGAATCCCTCCGCCGATGTCCTGGCCCTGTCGTCCATCGACGTCGACCTCTCGGTGGTCGAACCCGGCACGCAGATCACCGTGCCCTTCCTGGGCAAGCCGGTTTTCGTGCGCCGTCGCACGCCGGAGGAGATCGAAGCCGCCCGCGCCGTCGACCTGGACGACCTACCCGACCAACTGGCCGCGAACGCCAATCTCGAAGACGGCGCGCCAGCGACGGATGAGAACCGCGCCACCGGCGAAACCGGTGAATGGCTGATCATGATGGGCGTCTGCACCCACCTGGGCTGCGTGCCCTTGGGCGACGGCGCCGGCGATTTCGGCGGGTGGTTCTGCCCCTGCCACGGCTCCCACTACGACAGCGCCGGCCGCATCCGCCGCGGCCCGGCGCCCACGAACTTGCCGATCCCCCCGGTCGAGTTCCTGGACGAAACGACAATTCGATTGGGTTGAGGAGAGACAGATGGCTGGTATTCCCCACGATCACTACGAGCCCAATACCAAGGGCGAAAAATGGGTCGAAAAGCGTCTCCCGATCATCGGGCTGATGTACGACACGCTGATGATCCCGACCCCCAAGAACCTGAACTGGATGTGGATTTGGGGCATCGTCCTCACCTTCACCCTGGTGCTGCAAATCGTGACCGGCATCGTCCTGGTCATGCATTACACCCCCCATGTGGACATGGCCTTCGCCTCGGTCGAGCACATCATGCGCGACGTGAATGGCGGCTGGGCGCTGCGCTACATCCACCAGAATGGCGCCTCGCTGTTCTTCGTGGCCGTCTACGCGCACATCTTCCGCAACCTGTATTACGGCTCCTACAAAGCTCCGCGTGAAATTACGTGGATCCTGGGCATCATCATCTACCTTCTAATGATGGGCACAGCCTTCATGGGCTACGTGCTGCCGTGGGGTCAGATGTCCTTCTGGGGCGCGACCGTGATCACCGGCCTCTTCGGCGCCATCCCGTTTATCGGTGAGGGGCTGCAGACTTGGCTTTTGGGCGGACCTGCTGTCGGAAATGCTACGCTGAACCGCTTCTTCAGCCTGCACTATCTGATGCCGTTCCTGATCCTGGGCCTGACCATCGTGAAGATCTGGGCTTTCCACACCACCGGCAACAACAACCCCACCGGGGT
>JBCDCW010000072.1:0-14491 GCA_039180995.1 Pseudomonadota bacterium | reverse complement strand
GCCGAAGCCAGCGCCCGCGTGCCCGAGGCCCAGGCCCGTGTACCCGAGGCCCAGGCGATGTTGGCCGAGGCCGAAGCGCGGGTGGACGAGGCCGAGATCAATCAGAACGCCGCTGTCCGTCTCTCTCAGGACGGATTTGCATCGACCACCCGCGTGGCCAGCGCCGACGCGGCCATGCGCGCCGCCGAAGCGGGCCGGATCGCCGCCGAAACCGGGCTGGAGACGACACAGGCCGGGATCGAATCCGCCTTGGCGGGTGTCCAATCCGCCGAAGCCGCGTTGGAGCGGGCCCGCCAGGAAATCGAGAAACTGACCATTGAAGCGCCGTTCGACGGCCTGCTGGAAACCGACACGGCGGAACTTGGCCTGTTGCTGCGGGAAGGCACGCCCTGCGCCACGGTGGTCCAGCTCGACCCGATGAAGTTGGTCGGCTTTCTACCGGAAGCTCAAGTCGACCGCGTCACGTTCGGCGCGGCCGCGCGGGCAACGCTGGCTTCGGGCGGCGAGGCCGTGGGTCGGGTGACCTTCGTCAGCCGCTCGGCCGACGAGTTGACCCGCACGTTCCGGGTCGAGGTCACGGTGCCGAACGACGATCTGAGCATTCGCGACGGGCAGACCGCCGAGATCCTGATCGAGACCGACCCGACCATCGCCCATCTGATTCCCGCTTCGGCCCTGACGCTGAACGACGAAGGCGTGCTTGGTGTGCGTGTTGTCGAAAATGGCATCACCGGCTTCATGCCGACAACACTGGTGCGTGATACCGTGGACGGCGTGCTGGTTGCAGGCTTGCCTCCGGAAGTCCAGGTCATCACGGTCGGCCAGGAATACGTCACGGACGGCGTGCCCGTGGAAGCGAGCTATGCCGATCCGGTGGCGCAATCGGAGGCCACGCAATGACAGGCATCATCGACTGGGCCGCAACCCGCGCCCGCATGGTCTTGGCCTTCGTTGTGCTGTCGATCATCGCGGGCACGACGGCCTATATCTCGCTGCCCAAAGAGGGCGAACCGGATATCGACATCCCCGGCGTGTTCGTCGTGGTTCCCTTCCCCGGCATCTCGGCCTCGGATGCCGAAAAGCTGCTCGTGAAACCGATGGAAACCGAGCTGAAGGAGATCGACGGTCTGGATTCCATAACGGCCACCGCCAGCGAGGGCGCGGCGCTGGTGTTCATGGAATTCGAGTTCGGTTGGGACAAATCCGCGACCCTGGCCGATGTCCGCGACCGCATGAACCGGGCCGAGGCCGAGTTTCCCGACGGCGCCGAGCAATACACGATCGACGAGATCAATTTCAGCGAGTTCCCGATCATGATCGTCTCGCTGTCGGGCAACGCCCCCGAACGCACGCTGCTGCGCCTGGCCAACGATCTGCAGGACCGCCTGGAGGGCATGAATGCCATCCTGGAAGCCGGCTTGGCAGGCCACCGGGACGAGATGCTGGAAGTGCTGATCGACCCCCTGGCGCTGGAGGCCTACAGTGTCACCGCGGGCGAGTTGATCAACACGGTCACCAACAACAACCTGCTGGTCGCCACCGGATCGGTCGAGACCGAAAGCGGCGCCTTCCCCGTCAAGATCCCCGGCAATTTCGAGACCCCACAGGATGTCTACGATCTGCCGGTGAAGACCGATGGCGACCGGGTCGTGACCTTGGGCGATCTGACGTCGATCAATCTGACCTTCGAGGACCGGGTCGGCACCGCGCGCCATAACGGCGACACGACCGTGGCGTTGCAGGTGGTGAAGCGGAAGGGCTTCAACATCATCGACACCGCCGCCGAGGTGCGCGCGCAGGTGGATGCCGAAGTGGCATCATGGCCGGAGGAGTTGCAGCGGGCCGTGGACGTCACGATCACGCTGGATCAGTCGCGCACGGTCCGGTCCATGGTGCAGCAGCTGGAGGGATCCGTCCTGACGGCCATCGCGCTGGTCATGATCGTGGTGCTGGCATCCTTGGGCACCCGGTCGGCCCTGCTGGTGGGCTTCGCGATCCCGACCTCGTTCCTTCTGTCCTTCGCGCTGATGGCAGCTCTGGGCCTGACGATCTCGAACATCGTGATGTTCGGCCTGATCCTGGCCGTCGGCATGCTGGTCGATGGCGCCATCGTGGTGGTGGAATATGCCGACAAGCGCATTTCCGAAGGATCGGGGCCGATGCATGCTTACACGGAGGCGGGCAAACGGATGTTCTGGCCCGTCGTCTCGTCGACCGCGACGACGCTATGCGCGTTCCTGCCGATGCTGCTCTGGCCCGGCGTCCCCGGCGAATTCATGGGCATGCTGCCGGTCACGCTGATCTTCGTGCTGTCGGCCTCGCTGATCGTCGCGCTGGTCTATCTGCCCGTCCTAGGCGGCGTGACGGGCCGCATATCCCGCATGCTGGATCGCGGCGCCACCGCGTTGCGGCCCCTGCCCTGGATCCTGCGGGCCGCCCTGGCCCTGGGCGCGGGTTACGCGATGATCGTCTCGATCCTTCAGGTCCTGAACCCGGATTATCTGGTGCCCGGCGGCGGTACGGCGGGATACGTTCTGGGTGCCCTCGGGTTCCTGGTCTCCGCCTTCGCGCTGTCGATCACGCTGGGCGCCGTTGGACGGCGCCAGGGGGCGAAGCGGGTGCGGGGCGGGTATCGGCGCAAGCCGTTCGGCCATTTCATCCATCTGATCGTCGGCAATCCGATCGGTCCGCTGGTCGCGATCGGGGCGGTGTTGTTCGCCGTCATGACCACCTTTGCCACGTTCGGGGCGAACAATAACGGCGTCGAATTCTTCGTCGAAAGCGAGTTGGAGAACGCCAACATCTATGTCCGCGCTCGGGGCAACCTATCGCTGGACGAAAAGGACGCGCTGCTGCGCCAGGCCGAGCAGATCGTGCTGGACACGCCGGGCATCCAGTCGGCCTTCAGCTTTGCCGGAGATGGCGGCCTGAGCACCGGCGGGCCCGGCGCATCGGGCGGGCCATCGGACACGGTCGGCCAAGTTCAGATCGAGATGGTCCCGTGGGAAGATCGCCCGACCATCGCCGAACCCTGGTTCGACCTGTTCGGCTTCACGATCACGCGGCAGGTCGTGGATCCGGCCTTCGACGGCGATGCCATCGGCGACGAGGTGTTGGCCCGCCTGCGCACGATCCCCGGCATCAAGGTCGATCTGAGCGAACAGGCGCGCGGCCCGGCCCAAGGCAAGCCTGTCCATCTGCGCCTGCGCGGCGAGAATTGGGAGGAGCTGCAGCGCGTCACGCGCGAGATGGAGGGGCTTTTCGCCGAAACGCCGGGCCTGATTGACATCGAAGACACGCTGCCGCTGCCCGGCATCGACTGGGAAATCAACGTGGATGTCGAGAAGGCGGGCCGCTTCGGCGCCGACGTCGCCACCGTGGGCGCCATGGTGCAACTGGTGACGCGGGGGATCCTGCTGGACACGATGCGGGTGGACAGCTCGGACGAAGAGATCGAGATTCGCGCCCGCCTGCCGGAAAAGGATCGGGTGCTGTCGACGCTGGATACGTTGAAGGTGCGCACGAACGATGGGCTGGTGCCGTTGGACAATTTTATCACCCGCCGCCCCGTGCCCCAATTGGCCCAGATCGACCGGGTCGATGGGGAGCGGTATTTCGATGTGAAGGCGGATGTCGCGCCAGGATTGACGGTGGTCCGGCAAAACGACGGAGAAGAGGTCGGCATCCTGAAAGAGGTCGAGATGGACACCGAGGGAGCCATCGTCCTTGACGGAACTGCCTACCGGATCGTGTCGTCGCTAAATCCAGAGGCTCTCGTCTCGCTGGTGGAGGCGGGCGATGCCACGCTGGCTCCGTTGACCGCCAGTGAGCGGATCGAAGCCTTGGGGCCCGCCATCGACGCCGCCCTGCCCGACACGATCACCTGGGAATGGACCGGCGATCAGGAAGAACAAGCCGAGAGCCAGGCGTTCCTGATGCAGGCGTTCATGGGCGCGCTGGGCCTGATGTTCATCATCCTGCTGGCGCAGTTCAATTCGATCTACAACGCCGTCCTCGTCCTGTTGGCCGTCGTCTTGTCGACCACGGGCGTATTGATCGGGATGTTGGTCATGGATCAGGCCTTCTCGATCATCATGACGGGCACCGGGATCGTGGCGCTGGCTGGAATTGTGGTGAACAACAACATCGTCCTGATCGACACATATCAAGAATATGCCCGCTACATGCCCCGGATCGAGGCAATCATCCGCACCGCCGAGGATCGCATCCGCCCCGTCTTGTTGACGACACTGACCACGATGGCGGGCCTTGCGCCGATGATGTTCGGCGTCTCGTTCGATTTCTTCGGCGGCGGGTATTCCATCGGCTCGCCCACGGCGCTGTGGTGGATCCAGCTGGCAACGGCCGTAGTTTGGGGGCTGGGAATCGCGACGGTTCTGACCCTGCTCTTCACGCCGGCCATGCTGGCGGCGCGGGTATGGCTGGCCACCTATGCCGTCGCCCTGTTCCGGCTGCTGGGACGGCTGGGCTTCGGCCGGGCCAGCCAGGCGGGCCAGGATTGGGCCTTGCGGCGGGCCGCGCGGCGCATTCCCGCGCCGCTGCTGCTGTGGGCCGAAGAAACGGAGGATGATTCTGCGGCAGCGGCGCTGCCGGGGGCCATGGGCCCCTTCCCGCAACCTCAAACCGTATCGACCGACCTGGAGGGGTCGCCTCTCGATGGGGATGAGCCGCCGCATCCCCCGTTACGCGCCGCAGAATAACCTGGGACCATCGGCAGCGTTCATCAGGGTGTTGCTGCCGTCGCGCGCGGCTCGCTCGACAATTGGGCACCATGGAAATTTGGGAAGTTGCGCCTGGGCCACAGACCACGCAACCATCTGCCTAATTTCTCTCAGCCCATGTTTTTCTGCGACTGCATTGTTGACCATTCTGCGGTGCAGCTTAATGTCAGGGTCATCGAAGCGGTTTGGCCTTCCTCCTCCCTGGCCTGACTTCTTCGCAAGACGAAGCGGCCCCGTCCTTTCCTCCTCCCTGGATGGGGTCGCATTCTCGCCTCAATCTCGCCCCATCAGCTCCATCGTTTCGTGGTCAGGTACAATACCAGCCGTTTTCTGACCGGAGACCGTCCCATGGTTCCCCAACCTTCCACCCCCACTGTTCCCGCCCCCCAGCCCGTCCAGCACAAACCGCGCCCCGCCCCCGTCCGCTTCACGGATTGGGCGTCGATCTGAGACGCGATCCGAGCGCAATCGGAATGTGAGCGGCGACGACCCCATCTCGGGCCTACGCGGCCTCGGGCCCGCGATGGAGGCGCGCTTTGCCAAGGTCGGCATCGTATCCGCCACCGATCTGCGCACCCTTGGCGCTGACTCGGCCTATGCCCGCTTGCTTTCCAACGGTGAGCGGCCCCATTTCATCGCCTTCTACGTGCTGGAAATGGCGTTACAGGGGCGCCCTTGGAACGATTGCAAAGGCGATGAAAAGGCCGCGCTTCGCCGACGCTTCGATGCCCTGAAGGCCCAATTCCACAAGTCGGACAAAGACGCGTTCGAGGCGGCGCTGAACGCCCTCGGCGTCATTGACCCCCCATCCGAGCCCTGACGACCCGGCCTACGGGCGCGCCGACACACCCGGCTGCGGGCCGCGGTTCGGGTTCAAGCGCCCGTCGTCCCAGGCGGACCGATAGCCCGGTGGCGGTGCGGGCATTGCGGCAGGCCGCCGGATTTGCGGCGCAGTCACAGCCGGAGCGCCGCGCGTGGACGTGACGACCTGTCTCGGGGCCTGTGGGGCGTCCGTACAGGCCGCAGACTGGCTGAGATAGCGGGCGGATAAGTCGGAGGCGCCCCGACATCCCGGGGCGGGTGCCGATATGACCCTGGCGGGCGCCGGGACTTGCGGGGCGCCAAGCGCGACCGGGGCGGTGGCCTGACGTGCCGACACCGTCGTCTGGGGTGCTGTTCGGACGGGCGTGGCGACGGGGCGGAAGACCCGGAACAGGCGTGCCCAGAAGCTGAGCCCCGTTGGCTGGGCCGGGGCAGTCGCGACTTGCGGCGCTTGCGTCACGACCGCGGGTTGGGCGGTTGCGGTGGCTGGCGCGCTGAGGCTGCGCAATGCGGCCGCACAGGCAGGCGTGTTGCGCAGATACCGGGCCGAGAGTTCCGACGCACCACAGACCGCCGGCACTGTGACCGCCGCGCGCCGGGGCGCGACACGTTGCGGCGCCGGACGCGGTGCGGCGGCGCGGCGGGGTCGAGGCGCGGCCGCTGGCTGCGCCGCTGCCGGGGCGGCGGCGACTTGAGGCGGCGTGGGTGCGGCGCTTGGCGCGGGCTCGACGATCACGCGGGGCGCCGCCGGTGCCGGTATCCGGCGGATCACCGGCTCGGCCGCCTGGACCGGAGCAGTGGCACCTTGAGCCACGGCGGCGGGTTCTGGCGCAGGGGCCGCCTGGCGAACGGGCGCCGGGGCCGCCTGCCGGGTCGCGGGTTGGCCGCAGACCACGGTCCGGTCACGATTCACGCGCGGCACCCAGCGGGTTTGCCCCGCAACACCGACACGAATGAAGACGCAGCCGCGGCTATCGACGTATTGGCCCCCGGTAAAACCGGCGGGCGGCTGTTCGGCCGGGCCCGCCGTATTGCGCAAAGTTGGCGTCTGCGCATTGACCGCGCCGTCGGTCGCGATGACCGTGCAGGCCAGAAGACCCGCGGCCACAGCCTTGAAAACCCGCATCCCGCCGAAAATGTCCATGATCCGCCCTCGTCTCAACCGAAACGGAGGTCTACGCCTCCTGGGCTCGAATTTTGCACGGCGGTCCCCCTCAAGTAAAGCGAGAGATGGCGAGAATACACATCATTTTGTGCCAAACATGCGATCACCCGCATCCCCTAGGCCTGGCACGATATAGCCCAGATCGTTCAACCGGTCGTCCAGAGCGGCCGTGACGACGGGCACGTCCGGATGCGCATCCTTCATTCGGGCGATGCCCTCTGGCGCGGCCAGCAGGCAAAGGAAGCGGATGTCGCGCGCGCCCTGGGCCTTCAGCAGGTCGATGGCGGCGACCGAGGAATTGCCCGTGGCCAGCATCGGATCGACCGCGATGACCAGCCGGTCTTCCAGGTGATCGGGCGCCTTGAAATAGTATTGGACGGGTTGCAGCGTCTCCTCGTCGCGGTAGAGGCCGACGAAGCCCACACGGGCCGAGGGCACGAGTTCCAGGATCCCGTCCAGCAAACCGTTCCCGGCCCGCAGGATCGACACCAGGGCCATCTTCCGGCCGTCCAGGACGGGGGCGTCCATCTCCTGCAAGGGGGTTTCGATCCGCTTGGTCGTCATCGGCAGTTCGCGCGTCACCTCATAGGCGAGCAACTGACTGATTTCGCGCAAGAGCTGCCGGAAGACGGCGGTCGACGTCTCCTTCTCGCGCATGAGGCTGAGTTTGTGTTGTACCAGCGGGTGGGACACGATTGTGAGGTGGTCCATGGGGTCAGTCCAGTTGCTTAAGCAGGCGTTGGCGGGTGGCATCGTCGCAGAATGCGGACGTCAGGGCGGTGCGATTGATTTGGCGGAAGATCTCCTCATCCCAGCCGAAAGCGCGTTCCAGATTGGCATATTCCGCGTTGAGATCGGTGTGAAAGAAGGGTGGGTCATCGGTTGAAACGGTGACGGACACGCCTTTCTGTCTCAGCTTTTCAATGGGATGCGCCGCGATCTTCGGGTACACTCCCAGCGCGACGTTCGAGCCCGGACAAACCTCGAGCACGATGCCGTCTTCCGCCAGCCGGTCCACCAAGGCTGGGTCCTCGATGGCCCGCACGCCATGGCCGATCCGACTGACACGCAGGTCGTCGAGCGCGGCGCGGACGCTCGGCGCGCCGCCGAATTCGCCCGCATGGGCGGTCAGGCCCAGCCCCGCTTCGCGCGCGCAATCGAAAGACCAGGCGAAGTCCTTTGGCGCCAGCATGGTCTCGTCGCCCGCAAGACCGAACCCGGTGATGAAATCACCCGCGGTTTCGGCCGCACAGAGGGCGGTTTCCTTGGCTTTCTCGGGCCCGAAATGGCGGATGCAAGTGATGACGCCCCGCATCTCGATCTCGGGGACACTGGCGGCGGCATCCTGGATCGCGGCCAGGTAATCGCGCCAGGCGGAGACATCGCGACCGCCGCAGAAATCAGGGCTTAGGAAGGCTTCGGTGTAGATCGCGCCCTGTTCGGCCGAAGCTTCCAAGACCGCCCGGGTCAGGCGACCGTAATCCTCGGGGCTTTGAAGGACTTGGGTTGCGGCTTCATACACATCAAGGAAGCCGCGGAAGTCTTTGTAAACATAAGCACCCCGCCCATCGAAGAGGCCCGCCAAATCAACGGACTTTTCCTGCGCCATGCTGCGGACCAACGCAGGCGGAGCCGCACCTTCCAGATGCAGATGCAATTCGACCTTGGGAGAGAATGTCACAGAAAGCTTCTCCCAGGCCCGACAATGGGCACGTCCAGATGGTCGCAAATCGTGGCCGCAATATCTGCAAACCCAATCAGCCCCGCCTCACCCGTCGCGCCCGCACAGATGACCGGCACCCGTTCGCGCGTGTGGTCTGTGCCGGGCCAGGTCGGGTCATTGCCGTGATCGGCGGTGAAGATCATCAGATCGCCGGGACGCAGCGCATCGAGGATCGGCGGCAGACAGCCATCGAACCATTCTAGATGCCGGGCATAGCCTGTCACGTCGCGCCGATGACCGTAGAGGCTGTCGAACTCGACGAAATTGGCGAAGGTCAGCGCGCCATCGGGGCTTTCACGCACCGCATCCGCCAGGTGGCGCATCAACGCCGCATCGGGGCCTTTGACGGCGCTGTCGATCCCACGGCCGGAAAAGATATCGGAGATCTTGCCGATAGCATGGGTGTGCCGCCCGGCCCTTTGGACAGCGTCCAACAAGGTTGGGCCAGGGGGCATGATCGCGAAATCCTTGCGGTTCGGCGTCCGTTCCCAACGGCCATCGGCGCCGACGAAGGGCCGCGCGATCACACGGCCCACCTTCATATCGTGCAGCATCGGCGCGATGGCCGCACAGAGGTCGAGCAGGCGTTGCAGGCCAAAGGCGTCTTCATGGGCCGCGATCTGAAACACGCTGTCGGCCGAGGTGTAGCAGATGGGCCAGCCGGTCCTCAGATGGGCCTCTGCCTCCTGGTCGATGATCTGCGTGCCGCTGGCATGGCAATTGCCCAGGATGCCGGCCGTTCCGGCCTCGTGCTTGACCAAGTCGACCAAGGCGGGCGGAAAGCAGGGGAGTTCGTTGGGGAAGTAATGCCAATTCCACGGCACAGGCAGGCCAGCGAGTTCCCAATGGCCAGACGGCGTATCCTTACCCGGGCTGATTTCCGTCGCCGCCCCCCAGAGCCCGGACGGATCCGCCCCCAACCCCGGGGCCGGTTCGCCGGAGGCCAGACGGATCGCCGCGCCCAGACCCAATTTGTCGAGATTGGGCAACTTTAGGCCCTTGGAACCTTCTGTAGAATGCTGATCTACCGATATGGATTGTGCGATATGTGCAAGCGTATTTGCCCCGGCATCTCCGAAATCTGTGGCATCCGGCGCGCCGCCACAGCCCACGGAATCCATCACCACCAGAAACGCACGTCTCATCGGATGGTCTCCTGCACCAGGGAAGGTGGGGTGACGGCACCGGATCCCATGACGATGGCCTCGGCCACGCGGGCGGCGGCGGCCTCGGCGGCATCGCCGTCTGCCGCATGGACCCGAGCCAGCGGCTGGCCTTCGGTGACGACGGCGCCCAATTGGGCGATATGGCTGACACCCACAGTCGGGTCGATGCGATCCGTCTCGCGCCGCCGTCCGCCCCCCAGGTCGACGACGACCTCGCCCAAGGCGCGGGCGTCGATCTCGGCGACGACACCCGGCTGATCGGCCCGCAATTCGGCCACCACTGGCGCGGCAGGCAGGCGGTCACGCCAGCGATCCGGAAAGTCGGACGGCCCGCCCTGGGCCGCGACCATGCGACCGAAGATCTCCGCCGCCTCGCCCGAGGTCAGCGCCCGGCCGATCCGATCAGCCCCCACATCAGCATCGGCGACCAGCCCCCCCAGGGCCAGGGCCTCGCCGCCCAACGCCTTCGTCACGGCGACCAAGCGACTGGAGGCGCGGCCATTCGGATCGGTCAGCGCCTCCATCGCTGTCAGGATCTCCAGCGCGTTGCCCGCGCTGGTGGCCACAGGCTGGCTCATGTCGGTCAGGATGGCAGAGGTCATGACCCCATTGGCCTGTCCCGTTTCGACGAGCGCCTGGGCCAAAGCCCGGGCCGCGTGGGGATCGGCCATGAACGCGCCGGACCCGGCTTTGACATCCAGCACCAGCGCCTCGATCCCTTCCGCTAACTTCTTCGACAAGATCGAGGCCACGATCAGGTCCAGACTTTCGACCGTGCCGGTGACGTCGCGAACCGCATAGAGCCGGCGGTCGGCGGGCGCGATCTCGGCCGTGGCGCCGACGATGGCGCAGCCGACGCGGGTCACGATGCTCTGCAATTCGTCGGTCTGCATCTCGACCCGGAAGCCGGGAATGGCCGCCAGTTTGTCGAGCGTGCCGCCGGTATGGCCCAGTCCCCGGCCCGAAATCATCGGGACATAAGCGCCGCAGGCGGCCAAAGCCGGGGCCAGGATCAGCGAGACGCAATCGCCCACCCCGCCGGTCGAATGCTTGTCGATGACCGGGCCCGGCAGGTCCCAGGTCAGCACGTCGCCCCCGTCGCGCATGGCCCGGGTCAGGGCGGCCCGGCCCGGCCCGTCCAGCGGCGTGCGGCACACGCCCATCGCGAAGGCCCCGGCCTGGGCATCGGAGACGCTACCTTCGGCCAGATCGGCGACGAAGGCCCCCAGGGCCGAGGCCGTCGGAACCTCGCCGCGCCGCAGGGCCGACAGGAGCGCGCGCGCCGTCACGCCATATGGCCCGGGTCGAATGCGCCGGGCAGCAGCTCATCGACCCGCATTCGGGTCTCTTCGCCGGCGACCGTGGCCAAAGTCACGACCACATCCCCGGTTGAGAACTCCGCCAATTTCTGGCGGCATCCGCCACAGGGCGGCACCGGGCTGGGCGAGCCGGCAACCACGTAGACTTCGGCCACCTGCCGCTGACCGGCCGCGCACATGGCGGCGATGGCCCCGGCTTCCGCACAAGTGCCTTCGGGATAGGCCACGTTTTCGACGTTGCAGCCCACGAACACGCTGCCATCGCTGGTGCGGATCGCGGCCCCCACCTTGAACTTGGAGTAGGGCGCATGGGCGTTTTCGCGCACGGCCAGCGCGGCATCGCGAAGCGTCTGGGACATGGGCGACCTCTCCTGCGCTTGGGATCGCCTTCGTGCTTGGCCCTCGCCTGGCCGGGATGCAAGCGGGATCCTGACGCATCCGTTACCCTGCGTGATTGGCAATCGGCCCGGTCGGACGCCACGTCACCCGCTGCAAGATCGACCACCACCATGACGAACAAAGGAGAGATCAACATGTTTACCAGACGACGCACCCTCCTCTTGGGGGCGGGTGCCGCTGCGCTTGCCGCGTCCGGTGCCAGCGCTTTCATTTTCGGCCGTGGCGTAGAAGAGGGGCAAATCTTCACCATCGACGGGATCGCGATCCGCGGGACCGACCCGGTGGCCTATTTCACCGAGGGCCAGCCGGTCGCGGGCAGCGCCGAGTTTGCCCATGACTGGGCCGGGGCAACCTGGCATTTCGCGTCGGCCGAGAACCGCGATCTGTTCGTCGCCGACCCCGAAGCCTATGCGCCCGCCTATGGCGGCTATTGCGCCTGGGCCGTGGCCGCGCGCGGCTCGCTGGCGACGACACAGCCCGAAAACTGGGCGATCGTCGACGGGCGTCTATTCCTGAACTTCAACGACGATGTTCAGGCCCGCTGGGATGAAGACCGCGCGGCCTTCATCGAAGAAGGCGATCGTCGGTGGCCCGAGGTCATCGCGGCGAACAGCTGATCGCGACATCAAAATTCACTCAGAAGACGAAGGGCCGGTCGATGGGCGACCGGCCCTATTTCATTGCCATCCCAATATGACCAAGGGCGAGAGGCGCGGCCCCTCGCCCAACCGAGGCCGTCAGAGCATCAACTGATAGCTTTCCGGCACCCAGCGGAATCCGTTCCCGCTGGCCTCGACATAGCCCATGGCGGGGAACGGCATGTGGTAGCCCAACATCGGGATCCGCTCGGCCGCGACCATGCCCAGCACACGACGGCGAGCGGCGGCGGCGGCATCCTTGTCCATATCGAACCGCACCTCCCAATCGGGATGGCCCAGCGACCAGACGTAGTGGTTGGCCAGATCCGCCGTCAGCAACAAGGACCGATCCCCCGAGCTGAGCCGGTATCCCATATGCCCCGGCGTATGGCCCGACATGTCCACCGCCGTCACGCCCGGCGCGATATCGGCGCCCGGTTCGACGAAGGCAAAGCGGTCGGCCAGAGGCGCGACCATGGCGGTGAAGCCGTCATTGGGGTTGGCGGACCAATGGTCGAATTCGGCGCGGCCGGTTGTATATTCGGCATTGGCGAAGGTCGGCGTCCCGTCGGTCATCAGGCCGCCGATATGGTCGCCATGCATATGGGTGATGACGACGCGCGTGACCTCTTCCGGGGTATGGCCTGCGGCGGCCAGCGCCTCGGTGATGCCGCCGGCATTGAGGCCGGTATCGAACAAGATCAGTTCGTCGCCGGTCGACACGATTGTGGGCGTGAAGAAGAAGGTGGCCGCCTCCGTTGGGATGAAGGCACTGGCGCTCACCTCGGCGAAGGTTTCGGCCGAGACGTTCATGCCGAAGATGCCTTGCATCCCACCATCGCGGACGGCCGATCCGGCCAACAATGCCGTGACCTGCATATCGCCCAGGGCAACACCGCGGGCCTTCGGTTGAACGGGACCTTCGGAATGCCCAGCGGCCCGAACGGTCGCGGGCACCATCATGGCAGCGGCGGGAATGGCGGCGGCGGCGCCCAGTGCCGCGCGGCGAGTCAGCTTGGTCATAGATCTCTCCCGGTTCTTGATAGCCTTCAGATAGCGCAGGTCGACGCGACGTCCGGGTCAAGGATGCGTGAAAGCTGAAATACGGTCCCAACCGCCTGATTTCGCCAACCGAGGACCCATGGCGGCAGGGGGCGCAGGGTCAGCGCGAGCCCCTCTGGACAGGCCCTGCCCCCGGTGGCACATCCCGCGGGCGCAAAGGAGCCCACCCCATGCCGTCCACCGAGACCGTCACCCGCTTCGCCCCGTCCCCCACCGGGCTGCTCCATGTGGGCAACATGCGGGCGGCGCTGATGAATTGGATGATCGCGCGCAAGGTGGGCGGCACCTTCATCTTGCGGATCGACGATACCGATCCAGAACGGTCGAAGGATGAATATGTCGATGCCATCCGCGAAGATCTGGAATGGCTGGGCCTGGACTGGGACCGGGAGGAGCGGCAATCGGCCCGCCTGGATCGCTATGCCGCCGCCGCCGATGCCATGCGCGCCAGCGGGCGGCTTTACGAAGCGTTCGAGACCCCGACCGAGCTGGACCTGAAGCGAAAGAAGCAGCTGAACATGGGCAAGCCGCCGGTCTATGACCGGTCGGCCCTGGCCCTGTCGGACGAGGACAAGGACCGATTGCGGGCCGAGCGGGCCGGCCATTGGCGTTTCAAGCTGGATCAAGAGCGGATCGAATGGACGGATGGCATCCTGGGCCATCTCAGCATCGATGCGGCCTCGGTCTCGGACCCGGTGCTGATCCGTGGGGATGGTCAGGTTCTCTACACCATCGCCTCGGTGGTGGATGACACCGAGATGGGCGTGACCCATGTGGTGCGCGGCTCGGACCATGTGACCAACACGGCGACGCAGATCCAGATCATGGCGGCCCTGGGTCACAGCCACCCCGTCTTCGCCCACCATTCCCTTCTGACCGGCGCCCAGGGCGAGGCCCTGTCGAAGCGCCTGGGCACGCTGTCCTTGCGCGATCTGCGGGCCGGCGGGGTCGAACCCATGGCGCTTGCGTCGCTGATGGCGCGGCTCGGCTCGTCCCACCCGATCGACTTGCGCACCACGCCGCAGGAGCTGGCCGATCATTTCGAGCTGAGCCAATTCGGAACCGCGCCCACGAAGTTCGACCCCGAAGACCTAACCCATCTGTCGGCGAACCATCTGCAGAGCCTGCCTCTGTCGGCCGTCGCGGAGGAGGTCGCAGCCCTGGGCGTGCCCGATCCTTTGCGCGAGCGGTTTTGGACCGTTATTCGCGACAACATCTCGTCCCGTGCCGAGATGGCCGAATGGTGGACCCTGATCTCGGAGGGGGCGATTCCGCTGGTCGAGCCGGGGGACGACGATTTCGTCCGCGAGGCCCTGGGCCTTCTGCCCCCGCTGCCCTTTACGGAGACCACGTGGTCCGATTGGACATCGGCCGTGAAGGACGCGACCGGCCGCAAGGGCAAGCAGCTTTTCATGCCCCTGCGCAAAGCCCTGACCGGTCGTGCGAACGGGCCGG
>JBCDCW010000071.1:0-14624 GCA_039180995.1 Pseudomonadota bacterium | reverse complement strand
GTGGTCGCTAAGGCCGCCACGATCAGCCACGTATACATCACCACCCGCTCCGGGTTGATCCCCGACAGCAGCGCCAGATCCTCGTTGTCGGAATAGGCCCGCATGGACTTCCCCGTCCGTGTCTTGTTCAGGAACCAGAACAAGACGGCGACCACGATCACCGCGACCACCACCGTGATCACCTGGGTCGTCCGGATCGCCAGCCCCTCGGCCAACCCCGTCATCTCCCGGAAGTTCCGCGCCGAGATCACGAACCGCTCGCCATCCGCGAACCGCTGATCGTCGGGCCCGATGATGAACCGCACGAGGCCATTCATCACGAACATCACCCCCAGCGAGGCAATCACGAAGATCACCGGCACCGCCTTCTTGGCGCGGTAGAACTTGTAGACCAGCCGGTCGGTGCCCAGCAGCAGTAGCGCCGTGATCCCAATCCCCATCGGCAACGCCAACAAAGCCGTCGGCAACGGCCCCGCACTCACTCCCAAAGCCTGCAACCCCCAGGTCGGTAGGATGACGGCCATGGTCCCAAACGCCATCGTGTCCCCATGGGCGAAGTTCGAGAACCGCAGGATCCCGTAGATCAACGTCACCCCGAGCGCGCCCAAGGCAAGTTGCGCCCCATAAGCCGTCGCGGGGATCAGGACGAAGTTGGCCAGGACGACGAGGCCGTTCAGGATGTCCATCTCACGACCCCACGTATCACTTCATGCCGCGTCAACGCAGCGTCCTCCAAACGTCATATGCGAGTCAGGTCCGGTGGCGACCGACACCAAAATCCCACCATCCGGCAGCACCGTCATCAACGTCAGTTGAGTACCGGAAGGGTCCAGCCTCTCCCAATTGCGGACCGTCCAACGTCCATCTGATTGTAGTCTTCCGGTCCCGAACGTCCCACCGGCCGGTGACTCAAGATCAACGAAGGCGCTCTCGGCCACCAACGGCCGGAGTGTCAGAACAAATGGACTGAGATTGTTTTCGTCCTCTATCAGGTCGCACCGCAGCGTCACATCGCTCACAAGCGCGGTGCCAGGTTCTGGCACCTCCTCCGCCGGAACGCAGGCCATCAGAATTCCAGCAAGACAAAACCAGCCCAACGGCCCTCCTGCCCGACGGCAAGACCGGCGCTCAACGCCCATCACACATCCCCAAATACGCCACCACCTGCGGCCCCGGCAGGTGGAACGACGCCCGTGCCGCCCCGTCCTCGCCCACCGACAGCAGCGCAGCCAACCCGTCCGATTGCGCCAGCCAGACCCCCTCGCCCAGCTCTTCCACAGCCAAATCCCCGAAATCCGTCACCAGGATCGGCGTCTCCCCGCTCTCGTCCAGGCTCAGCGTGAATCCCGCATCGGCGCAGCCATCCTCCTCGTAGCATTCCGTCTCGAAGGTGCAGGCCAGTTGAGCCAGGGCGGGCGACGCCATCAGGCACAGCATGGCCGGCAGGAGGGACGGCACACCCATCACTCGCCCCCCGACCGGATGTGACCCACCATTCGGCTCACTTCCGTCAATAGACCGAAGAACGCCCCGACCCCCATGGCGACGAAGCCGTCCATGGCCAGACGGTCCAGCGCCAGGTCCGGCGGGAACAGCGCGGCCACGCCGCCCATCTGCGCCGCCGCCATGTGTGCGAGCGCCACCTGGCCCGCCCCCAATGAGATCATCAGCGCCGCCATCCCTTGACCGAGCCGGACATAGCGCCTCGACGGATCCCTCTCGCGTTCCATTCCTATCCCCCCAAAAACGATCGCCGAACCTGCTCATCCGCCAGCAATTCCTTCCCCGTGCCCGTATGCGCATTCCGCCCCTGCACGAGGACATAACCCTTATGGGCGATCTCCAGCGCCTGTCGCGCGTTCTGCTCGACCATCAAGATCGGAATGCCCGTCCGCGACACCTCGATGATCCGGTCGAAGAGCTCGTCCATCACGATGGGGCTGACCCCCGCCGTCGGCTCGTCCAGCATCAGGACCTTGGGCTTCGTCATCAGCGCGCGCCCCACCGCCACCTGCTGGCGCTGCCCGCCTGACAACTCGCCCGCCGCCTGCCGCCGCTTGTCGCGCAGGATCGGGAACAACTCGTAGATCTGAGCCATCGTCTCCCGGATATCGTCCCTGCGAATAAACGCCCCCATCTCCAGGTTCTCCTCGACCGTCAGCGACGGGAAGATATTCGACGTCTGCGGCACGAACCCCATGCCCGCGATCACCCGGTCCTGGGGCGACAGGGCGGTGATATCCGCGCCATCCAGCCGAACTGCCCCTTTCCGCAGGTTCAACATCCCGAACACGGCTTTCATCGCGGTCGACTTCCCCGCCCCGTTCGGCCCGACGATCACGGCGATCTCGCCCGGATCCACGGCGATGGTGCAATCGTGCAGGATATCCGGTCCGGTCCCGTAGCCGCCCGACATCGTATCGCCCACCAGAAACGCCTGGGTCGTGTCCGGCCGGACATCCGAGGCCGTCCCGGCCGACAACGTCCCGCCACCCGGGCGCGTGATCGAGCGATCCTTGTTGCCCCGATCTTCCTGATAGGCGTCACTCATCGGTGCGCCTCTGCCCAGAACGATGAAGAAATCGTAACCAAACCCGTACAGACGTACGTCTGTACAGGGGGTGTACGCCGGGTGTACGCCGGGTGCCCCCCGCTCATGCCACCTGATCCTTGTTCTTCAAACCCGTGCCCAGATAGGCCTCAATCACCCGTTCATCGGCCTTGATCTCGGCCAGCGACCCTTCGGCCAGCACCTTGCCCTCGGCCATACAGATCACCGGATCACAAATTTTCCCAATGAAATCCATGTCATGCTCGATGACGACAAAGGTATAGCCCCGCTCCTCGTTCAGCCGTAAAATCGCGTCTCCGATCGTGTTCAGCAACGTCCGGTTCACCCCGGCCCCGACTTCATCCAGAAACACGATCCGCGCATCGACCATCATCGTGCGCCCCAGTTCGAGCAACTTTTTCTGCCCCCCCGACAAGTTCCCCGCCTTCTCGTCCGACAGATGGGAAATCGTCAAGAATTCAAGGACTTCATCCGCCTTATCGCGCAGCTCCGCCTCTTCCCGTGCAATCGCCCCGCGCTTGACCCAGGCGTTCCAGATGGTCTCCCCCATCTGCCCGCCCGGCACCATCATGAGGTTCTCGCGCACCGTCATGGATGAAAATTCATGGGCGATCTGAAAGGTCCGCAGCAATCCCTTATGAAACAGATCATGCGGCGCAAGCCCGGTAATATCCTCGCCCGCCATGGTCACACGACCGGAGGTTGGCTTAAGAACTCCCGCTATCACGTTGAAAAGAGTCGTCTTTCCGGCGCCATTCGGCCCAATCAAACCAGTGATCGACCCTTCTGTGATCGACAAACTCGACCCATCGACAGCCCGGAAGCCCCCGAAGTGGCGATGCAGGTCCTGAACCTCGATCATCGGCGCGTTCCCTTGTTGAAACGGCCCCGGAAAACCAGGGCCGTCCAATGCTTTACAGCGCGATGTTCAGCGGAACTTGGCCGTCGAAATTTCACCATTGTCGATGACGATCTCGCGGTAATTCCCCGCCGATTCGCCGGGCCCAATCAGATCGACCGCCGACGCACCCACGTAATCCACATCCCCACCATCGGCGATGATCTGCAAGGCTTTCGCCAACTCACCGGGGAAGATCTCCTCGCCCGGTGCATTGGCCACGTCCATCACATGCTCTTTATATTCAGCCGGATCGGTGGACCCGGCCGCCTGCATGGCCAACAGGATCAGCGCCGCCGCGTCGTAGCTTTCCGGCGTGAACGGCGAGGTGCTGTCGAACGCATCCCCCACGATATCGCTGAACGCCGCGACGCCTGGGCTATCCGTGCCCGGATGTTGGCCAGTCGAGCCTTCGATCTCGTCCCCGAAATTCTCGCTCAGCGCCGCCGAGATCATGCCGTCGGGGAAGTGGAACGTGTCGAATGCACCCGTATCCAACGCCGACCGCACGATGCCCGACCCGCCCTGGTCCACATAGCCCGCCACGACCAACCGGTCGCCGCCAGCCGCCGCCAAGGCGCCCACTTCGGCCGAATAGTCCGCCTTTCCGTCCTCATGCGCGGCCGAGATGGTTACGGTCCCGCCCGCGCCCTCAAACGCGGCCTGGAAGCTATCGGCCAGGCCCTTGCCATAATCGTTGTTGGTGTAGGTCAGGGCGACGGTCTCGATCCCCTGCTCCATCAGAATCTCCGTCATCACAACGCCTTGGCGGGCGTCCGACGGGGCCGTGCGGAAGAACAGGCCGTTATCTTCCGCGGTCGACAGGCCGGGCGAGGTCGCCGATGGCGACACCATCACGATGCCATTGGCCAGCGCGACATTGGCCAGGATCGCGCCGGTAACGCCCGAACAATCCGCGCCCACGATGCCCGCGACGCCGTCGCTGGTGATCAGGCGCTCGGCGGCCGCCGTGGCAGCCGCGGCGTCGATGCAGGTGCTGTCCGCACGGATCGACTCCACGGTCATGCCACCCAGCAGCAAACCGCTTTCCGTGACCTCGGTCATGGCCAGTTCGGCGCCATCGGCCATGGACGGCGTCAGCGATTCAATGGGACCCGTGAAGCCCAGGATCACACCCAGCTTGACAGAGTCCGCGAAGGCCGCCGAAGCAGCCAGCGTCGCGACAGAGGCGAGCAGTAACGTTTTCATAATTGTCTCCCTGTAGGTATTCGCCTGTCTCGACGAATTTCCATTGGGAAACCTACTGCGACGCCGCTTGGTTGAAAAGGCTGCTTCTTCTTTGGCGCTTATGGCAAGGGAATGCCCTGCCGACCCGCCAGGTCGATGAAATATTGCCAGGCAACGCGGCCGGACCGACTACCGCGTGTTGCCTGCCACTCGATGGCTTCGGCGCGCAAAGTTTCCGCGTCGATGGTCACGCCATAGGCGTTGCAATAGCCGTGGATCATGGCCAGGAAGCTGTCTTGGTCACAGGCATGGAAACCCAGCCAGAGGCCGAAGCGATCGCTGAGCGAGACCTTTTCTTCCACGGCTTCAGACGGGTTGATGGCGCTGCCGCGTTCGTTCTCGATCATGTCGCGCGGCATCAAGTGGCGGCGGTTCGAGGTGGCGTAAAAGACGACGTTGTCGGGGCGGCCTTCGATACCGCCGTCGAGCACGGCCTTGAGCGATTTGTAGGCGGCATCGTCGTGGCTGAAGCTCAGATCGTCGCAATAAAGAACGAAACGATGCGGTGCGTCTTTCAGCAGATGGAGAAGCTGGCCAACGGTATGGATATCTTCTCGTTGGAGTTCGATGAGCTTTAGGCCCGATTCTTCAAGCTCTCCATGTATCGCTTTGACAAGGCTAGATTTTCCCATCCCGCGCGCGCCCCAGAGCAAGGCATTGTTGGCGGGCAATCCGTCGGCGAAGCGGCGCGTATTGTCGAGCAGCGTGTCGCGCGCCCGGTCGATCCCGACCAGCAGCGTCAGGGGGATGCGATTGACCTGTTCTACCGGAATTAACCGGTCGGGATCCGTGTCCCAGAGATAGGCAGATGAAGTCCAATCCGGCGCGGGATGCGGGGCTGGTGCGAGACGGTCGAGGGCTGCGGCGATGTGCTGGAGATGCCGCTGAACGCCCCGGTCGGCCTCGCTCAAAGCACCTCGTCCTCGTCCAGAACGCCTTCCTCGCGCAAGCGCTTGATCCGGCGCCTTTCCACAATTCGTACGAGTTGAATCGAGATTTCGTACAATCCGTACACGACCACGAACAGGATAACCTGCGTGATGACGTCCGGCGGCGTGACCAGCGCGGCCAGAACCAGGATGCCGACGACGGCATATTTGCGAACATTGCCCAGCCCTTCGGCCGAGACCAGACCCGCGATGCCCATCAGGGTCAGCAAAACGGGAAGTTGGAAGCAAAGGCCGAAGGCGAAAATGAATTTCAGCGTCAGATCGAGACTTTCCCGAACAGACGGGAGCACGACAATCGGTCCAGCTTCGCTGGCTGGCTCCTCGACCACGACCAAATCAGACCCATTGCCTGCGACGGAGCTCACGATGGTGGGGATGATATCTGAGAAGCCGATGAAGAAGTTCATCGCCAGCGGTGTCACCACGTAGTGTGCGAAGGACGCCCCCAACAAGAACAGGATCGGCGACGCGAAGATAAACGGCAGGAAGGCGTTCTTCTCAGTCTTGTAGAGACCCGGCGCGACGAAGCGCCAAAGTTGGTGCGCGATGACTGGGAAGGAAAGCCCGATGCCAAAGATCACCGAGATTCGGATCAAAGCGAAGAATTTCTCCTGCGGCGCAGTGAAGATGATGGTCGGTTCTAGGCCGAAATTCACCATGATCTCCTGAATGGGTTTCAGGAGGAAGTTCATGATTGGCTCCGCGACGACAAAACAAGCGATCATCGCGATAAGGAAGGCGATCACCGACCGTATCAAGCGGGTTCGCAACTCCGCCAGATGTTCGATCAGTGGGGCCGAGCTGTCCTCTATTTCATCACGCGCATCACTCAAGACTTCGCCTCGGTTTCGCTAGGTGGCCTCGGGGCGTCCGGGTCAGGCAAGAGACCGGCTTCCGCCGTCTCTCGCGCCTTTCGGTCCTCGGCCATCTTGGCGGCATTGGCGGCGATCTTCTCCTTCGCCGATGCGCGCTTTTCAGCCAGGTCGCGCGTGGCTGGGCCGGTATTTTCATCCGGCGACCAAGGCTTCAGCTCGTCCGTCGCCTCCTTCAGCTTGTCCATGCCGAACTGCTTGGGGTTGGCGATCTTCTTCAGATCGCCCGCGATGTCACCCACGCCGCTATCGTCGGCGGCCTGGTTCATCGCGGTCTGGAATTCGCGCGCCATACGCCGCGCCTTGCCGGTGAACTCACCCAAGGCCCGAAACATCTTGGGCAGGTCCTTCGGCCCGACCACGATCAGCGCGACGATGCCGATGACGAGCAGCTCGCTCCAGCCGATATCCAGCATGGCGCCGCCCTCCCTTCGGGATCAGACCTTTTCGCCCGTCTTCTGCGTCTCGGCTTCGGGCGTGACGTCGCGGGTGACCGTGCCATCCGCGATGGCATCGTCATCCTTGTCGTCCTCGGTGCTGTCCTTCACGCCCTTCTTAAAGGCCGTGATACCCTTGCCGACCTCGCCCATCAGGGACGAAATCTTGCCGCGGCCGAACAGGACCAGCACCACGACGGCGATGAGAAGAAGGCCGGGAAGGCCGATATTGTTGAGCATGTCTGTCTCCCTCGGGGGGCCGCGGGGCGGCGATCACGAATTTCCCCATACACTTATGTCGGGATGGGGGCCGTGGAAAGCGCCCCCACGCACTTTTGCATGCGCCGACCTATCGCAGGAACGGCGTGGGGTCGACCGCCTCGAAGCCGCGACGGACTTCGAAATGCAGGAAAGACGGGTCGCCGGGGCCCACCGAGGCGAGGCGCTGACCGGCGCTGACCCGGTCGTCCTTGGCGACTTGGATGTCTTTGATGTTCGCATAGACCGTCAAAAGACCGTCCGCGTGGCGCAGGACCAGGATCGGCACTTGATCTGTGTCGCGGGTGATCGCCGCCACGGTGCCGTCGGCGGCCGACACGACCGGCGTGCCTTCGGCGGCCGCAAAGTCGAGGCCCTCGTTCCGGGCCGAAAATTCGCGAATGACACTTCCCTGGACCGGGCGCCGCAGGCGCGAGGGCGCGGCATCCTGGGACGTTTCGCCTTGCAGGACCACGGGTTCGGGCGTCGGCGCGGGCGCGCCCGCATCGGTCCGGAACTGGTCCAGATTGGGGCTTTCGGGCAGAGGTTCCGCCTCGACCGTCTCCGGCAGCGCGGAACTGGCGGAGGGCGGCGGCGGCAGGGCCGTGCCCTGCCCCGGATCGGTAATCTGCTGGGCGCCGGCTTCGCCGATCGTCACCGGGATGATCAGGTATTGGCCTTCGCGCACGGCCAGATCGCTGCCCAGGCCGTTCCAATCGGCCAGGCTACGCGGGCTGACGCCATAGAGCCGCGCGATGGAAAAAGCCGTCTCGCCCCGGGCGACGCGGTGGCGAATGGGTTCTTGGCCGGTCTGGACGGCGACCGGCGTGGCCTGCCCCGCGCCCGAGGCACGGTCGATGGCGGCGCCGGCGATCTGCGTGATGTCCCGGGGCGCGGCGGTGCCGCCGGGGCTAACGCGGCGCGGCAGCGCCAAGACGGCATTCTGATTGAGCGTGTCTGTGGGCGACAGGCCATTGAATTCGGCAAGCTCCCCCGGTGGGAAGCCGATGCGCTGCGCAACACTCGTCACCGTGTCGCCCCGCCGAGCCACTGCCACTTGATAATTGGGATAGGTGATCAGCCCGTTCGGATCGGGGTCCGGGCGCTCAGTCGTCGATTGTTGCACCGCGGTCGAGGTGTCGACCGTCCCGGCAGCGCCACGTAGATCGAAGTCGAACCCCGGGCCATCGGCCTCGTCGCACGCCGCCAGCACCGTTGCGCCTAGAAGAAGTGCCGCCCAGCGGCCACCTGTCATGGACATTCCCGTCCCTTTCCTGCCCTCGGGATGGCACGCGCTTCAGTCGTGTTCCACCCCCTCCACCAGGGGCACAAAGCGCACCGGTGAAAGTTCATCGTAATCGTACCCCGCCGGGGTGCGCGTGACTCTTATCAGCGTCTGCACGTGGTCGGATACGCCCACCGGCACCACCATGCTACCGCCTTCCCGAAGCTGTGCCAACAGGGGGCCAGGTGGGTCTTCCGCTGCGGCGGTGACCAGGATGCGGTCAAAGGGCGCCTGATCGGGCAGGCCGAAGCTGCCATCGCCGGTGATTTGGGTGACGTTGGTGAGGCCCAGGGCCTCGTGGTTGTCGCGCGCGATACGGGCCAGGGCGCGGTGGCGTTCGACCGTGTAAACCCGGCGCGCCAGCTTCGACAGGATCGCGGCCTGATAGCCGGTGCCGGTCCCGACCTCCAGCACCTTGTCGCGGGGCTGGACATGCAGGGCTTGGGTCATCAGGCCGACGACGGAGGGTTGGCTGACGGTCTGGCCCGAGCCGATGGGCAAGGGCACGTCCCCGTAAGCCTGCTCGGCGAAAGTCTCGGAGACGAAGGCGGCGCGGTCGATGCGTTCCAGCGCTTCGAGGACGCGCTTGTCGGTGACACCCTTGGCGCGGATGGCCACCAGCAGGCGCATCGTGTCCTCGGGCGTCATGGGATCAGGTTCCCAGCTTGGCGCGCAGATCATCAAGCGCCGCGTGGTCGGTCAGGTCGGCGCGCATGGGCGTCACCGAGATCCAGCCGTCCACATTGGCGGCCACATCCGTGCCGGGCGCCGTGGGCTCGCCCTGGGCCGACCCGCTGATCCACAGGTACCGGCGCCCCGACGGCGCGGTCTGCGGGTGGACGCCCATGCGGCCATCGCCGCGATAGCCCTGGGCGGTGGCGCTCATACCCTTGACTTTGTCGGCCGGGACGGGCGGAAAGTTGACGTTGTAGAAGAGCTTATAGGCCTCGCCGCCCCAAGGAGCGTCGTCCAGCAGGCGGCGGATGCAGGCGGTGCCGTGGGTGGCGGCGGCCTCGAAAGGGTTGTCCAGATCTACGTTGGCTGGGCCATAGAATTGCGACAATGCGATGGCGTTGACGCCTTGCAACGCCCCCTCCATGGCGCCGCCGATTGTCCCGGAATAAAGCGTGTTTTCCGCCGCGTTGTTGCCCCGGTTCACACCCGACAGGACCAAGTCGACGGGGCCCTCCACCAGCTCACCGAGCGCGGCCAGCACGCAATCGGCCGGGCTGCCTTCGATGGCGTAGCGGCGCGCGCCCATCTGTTGGACCATCGAGGGCTTCACGTAGTTGATGCAGTGCCCGACGCCCGATTGCTCGAAGGCCGGGGCCACGACCCACACCTCGCCGCCCTCGCCCGCGATCTCCTGGGCGATGGCTTCCAAGGTCACGAGGCCCGGCGCGGTAATGCCGTCATCGTTGGTGATCAGAATGCGCATGCTCGGGCCCCATCGTGTTTCAGGGGTCTTAGGCGCGCCCGGTCACTGCGTCCAGCGGGGCGCGCGCTTTTCCAGGAAGGCTTGGATGCCTTCCTCGGTATCGGGCTCGGCCAGGTTGGCGACCATGGCGTCGCGGGTTAGCTGATAGGCCGCGTCCACGGGCAGGTCGGCCTGGGCGTGGAACGCGCCCTTGCCGATGCGCACGGCCGACGAGAGCTTGCCCGCGATGGTGTCGGCCAGGGCGCGGGTCTCGACCTCCAGGTCCTCGGCCGGGACCACGCGGTTGACCAATCCGGCGTCCCGCGCCTCGCCAGCCTCCAGGAATTCGCCCGTCAGCAGCAATTCCATCGCCCGCTTGCGGCCCACATTGCGGCTGAGCGCCACCATGGGCGTCGAACAGAACAGCCCAATATTCACACCGTTCACCCCAAACCGCGCCTTGTCCGACGCCACGGCCAAATCGCAGGTCGCCGCCAATTGGCACCCGGCCGCCGTGGCCATGCCGTGGATCTGGGCGATGACGGGCTGCGGCAGCTCTCGAACGGCGCGCATCACCTCGGTGCAGCGGTCGAACAGATCGGCGAAGGCCCGTTCGCCGCCATCCGGGGACTGCCGCATCGCCTGCATTTCCCGCAGATCGTGCCCCGCACAGAACGCTCGACCCTTGGCCGCAAGGATGACGACCAGCGCGTCCGACGCGGCGATATCGGCGAGTTCCTCGGACAACCGCGCCAGCATGGCGTCCGACAGCGCATTCAGCCGGGCATCATCGTCCAGCGTCAGTGTCGTGACGTTACGATTGTCCTGGCGTTGCAAAATCTCGGTCACTCGGGTCCCCCTTCCGCAAGGGCAAAGTCAGACGTTGGAAGGATGGATGCAATGCTGAAGATGGATGCGGCGGCGTTGCAAGGCTTTCTGGACACCGATTTCACCGAAGTGTCGAACGATTTCCGTATCGACCGCGTTGACGAAGGCAGCATCTCGGTCCGCCTGCACGTCTCCGACAAGCACCTGCGACCCGGCGGCACAATCTCCGGCCCGTCGATGTTCGGCCTTGCCGATGTGTCGGTCTACTTGGCAATCCTGTCCAAGATCGGCCTCGTTCCCCTCGCTGTCACCACGAATTGCTCCATGGATTTCATGCGCAAGCCCCAGGCCAGGACGGATCTGATCTGCGACACGCGGCTCTTGAAGCTGGGCCGGGTCCTGGCCGTGGGAGACTGCCTGATCCGTTCGGACGGCTCTGAGGCGCCCGTCGCCCGCGCCACGATGACGTATTCCATCCCACCGGCATAAAAAAGGCCGGGCGCCTCGCGGACAGCCCGGCCAGTCGGGGGAAGGGAATCAGGCCTGCCAGAAGGGTTTGTCGACTTCGTGCATGACTTCCGCGGTCGTCAGGCCCAAATCGGCGTAGCGGCTCGGGTCCATCGCGCGCAGGTCCGCGCGGGTGCGGGCGCGGGTTTCCCATGTGGCCAGCGTCACCGCGACCGACATGATCGCCTGCGTCACGGGCGAGACGCGGGCGGGGACATGGGTGTTCAGAGCGGGGTGATCGAAGGTGAGGGCCATCGGGTGTTCCTTTCGAGACGTACAACCTTGCAGCTTGTATTGATACAATTGAGCCTTTATGGCTCGTAAAGGAGATACAATTCTTTCCGCACCCAAACCAGCGATACTTTGTGATGAATACAATTCAGGATCAGAATGTCATTGAGGTCGAGTTCGGCACCGACCCCCGCCCGAAATACCTGGTGCTGGAATCGGCCGTGCGCGCCGCGATCTCCCAAGGCCGCCTGACACCCGGCACGCGCCTGCCCCCGGTCCGCGATCTGGCCTGGAAGATCGGGGTCACGCCGGGCACGGTCGCCCGGGTCTACCGCTCGCTGACCGAAGCGGGCGTGTTGGAGGCTGCCGTGGGCCGCGGCACCTTCGTCGCCGAACCCAGCGCCCCGGCCCCGATCTATGAAGAAATGCAGGCGCTTGAGGTGGACGCCACCCCGCACCTGACCGGCGGCGATAACTACGCGGTTAACATCCTATCGCCCCACCTGCCATCGACGGGCCAAGGCAAACTGATCGGCCGTCTCCTGGCAGAGATCGCTGAAGACCCACCCTCGGGCTTCATGCATTATCCCAGCCATGCCGGCGAACGCCCCGCGCGCGAGGCCGCCGCGGCCTTCCTGGAAAACCCTATGCTCGGCCCCATCGCCCCCGACGACATCGCGCTAACCCATGGCGGGCAGCAGGCCATCACGCTCGTGCTACAATCCGTGCTCTATGGCCGCCGCCCCGTCGTGTTGCTCGAGGAACTGGCCTATCCCGGCTTCCGCCGCATGGCCGAGATGCTCCGCGCCGAGGTCGTGACCGTCCCCTTGGACGAACACGGCATGATCCCGGAGGCGCTAGAACAGACCCTCAAACGCGGCGACGTCCAGGTCATGTGCCTGTCCCCGGACGTCCAAAACCCCACCTGCAGCCAGATGCCCGAGGCGCGCCGCCGCCAGATCGCCGAGATCGCCCGCGCCGCCGATGTCCAGATCCTGGAGGACGATTGCTACCAGATGGGCAAATCCACCCTGCCCAGCTTCCGCCTTCTGGCGCCCGAGCGCACTTGGCATGTCTCCTCCATCGCCAAGACGATCTCCCCCGCCCTGCGCCTGGGCTTCGCGCTGGCCCCACCCGACAAACGCCTCGCCCTGCGCCGGGCGGCCGAATACAACTCCTTCGGCCTGGCCACACCCATGTCGGACCTGGCCGCCAAGCTGCTGGTCCACCCCGACCTGCCCGCCCTAATGGACGAAACCCGCGCCCAGGTCCGCGCCTATGTGGACACCGCCGCCCGCGTACTGGACGGCCACGACCTGACCTGGCGGCCCGATGTGTCGTTTCTCTGGCTCATGCTGCCCGAGGGCTGGCGCGCCTCGTCCTTTGTCCGCGCCGCCGAGGATGTGGGCCTGAAGCTCCGCGCCGCCGAGGAATATGCCGGACGAGAGGCCAACCCGCCCCATGCCGTGCGCTTCGCCGTCAATGCCGGTGTGTCGCTCGCCAGCTTCGAAGCCGGCATGGAACGCATGCGGCACCTGCTGGACCATCCGGCCGAAGGACTGGGTGTTTGAAAATGGGGTAAAATGAAACCCCAAATTCAAACATCTGAAAACGCTCATTTATCCCAAAACTACCCCCGTTGACACGGCCCCGCCTTCCTTTAGAAGCCGCGCATCCGGGGCGCCCGCGCCCTGCCCCAACACCACTCAGAGAGGACCGGGCCCGTGAAGACCTTCACCATGACCCCCGATCAGATCGACAAGAAGTGGATCCTGGTCGATGCCGAGGGCATCGTTCTGGGCCGTCTCGCCTCGATCATCGCCACGCGCCTGCGCGGCAAGCACAAAGCCACGTTCACGCCCAGCATGGACATGGGCGACAACGTGATCGTGATCAACGCCGACAAGGTGCAGATCACCGGCAACAAGCGGGACAAGCCGAATTACTGGCACACCGGCCACCCCGGCGGGATCAAATCGCGCACGACGCAACAGATCCTGGACGGCAAGCACCCCGAGCGGGTGGTCATGCAGGCCGTCAAGCGCATGCTGCCCGGTAACAAGCTGTCGCGTCAGCAGATGACCAATCTGCGCGTCTATGCCGGTGCCGAGCACCCGCATGAAGCACAATCGCCCGAAGTCTTGGACGTCAAGTCCATGAACCCGAAAAACACCCGGAGCGCATGAGCATGGCCGAGCAACTGAACTCCCTCGAAGACCTCAAGGGCGCCGTCGAGACCGCCCCACCGGAAGACGGCGAGCAAATTCTCCTCGACACCTCCACCCCGCGCGAGCCCGTCCGCGACGAGCTGGGCCGCTCCTACGCCACCGGCAAGCGGAAGGACGCGGTGGCCCGCGTCTGGATCAAGCCGGGCTCCGGCAAGGTCACGGTGAACGGCAAGGACATCAACAAGTACTTCGCCCGCCCCGTGCTGCAGATGATCCTGAAGCAGCCCTTCGAGATCACCGACCGCGAAGGCCAGTTCGACGTCATGGCCACCGTCAAGGGCGGCGGCCTTTCTGGTCAGGCGGGCGCCGTGAAGCACGGTGTCTCGAAGGCGCTGCAACTCTACGAACCCGCGCTCCGCGCGCCGCTCAAGGCCGCCGGCTTCCTGACCCGCGACAGCCGCGTGGTCGAGCGCAAAAAGTACGGCAAGGCCAAAGCCCGGAAGAGCTTCCAGTTCTCCAAGCGCTGATTTGGTCGCAAGTTCGAGATGCGAAGGCCCGCCCGATGTGGCGGGCCTTTTTGTTTCAAGAAGAGGGGCGTCAATCGTCCACGTGGCGGACTTTGCTACCGTTGCCAAACTAAAATCAAAGTGAAAGAGCAAACGCATGTGCGAGTGCGACGAAATGGATTGGATAAGTTGGGAGCTGGTCGAAGCCAATCAAAAGGCGTTGCTTGAAAAGCAGTTGCAATATGAGATTGGGGTCGCTCATCAACTTTATGATGCATTGGATAGATTAGCTATTGTTGCTAGGGACGGAGCGTCGGATGATATCCTAGTCGTCGACCCCGCGTCGCCCTTCGCATACATCGTGCATTTGACATGGCCGTCTGGAACGGACGCTGCCTTCCCACACACGTACTCAATTTCGAAGGCGCTTCTGCCTCTCAGTTTTCG
>JBCDCW010000070.1:0-14698 GCA_039180995.1 Pseudomonadota bacterium | reverse complement strand
GGCGGAGTTCGGCGAACTCGGGGACCGTATGGACGTGTTCGAGAAGACACCGCCCCATTGCGTCTATGTCCCGCCTGGCACGGACTGGCAGGTGGACAGTACTACGGAATGCCTACTGGCCATTTGTAGCGCCCCGGCTCAGGGCGACCACTCGGCCCGGTTGCTGGGGCCCGAGGGCCTTCAGATCGAAGCGCGCGGCAATGGCACCAACCTGCGCCACATCCAGAACATCGCCATGGAAGGCCGCGACGTGGCCGACAGCCTGCTCGTGACGGAGGTCTATACGCCTGCCGGGCACTGGTCTTCGTACCCGCCGCATCGCCACGACGAAGACGACTTCCCGCGCATTACCTATCTGGAAGAAACCTACTACCACCGCCTGAATCCGGCTTCGGGCTTCGGCATCCAGCGCGTCTTCACCGAGGACGGCAGCCTGGACGAGACCATGGCTGTCTCGGACCACGACGTCGTTTTGGTCCCCAAAGGTCATCATCCTTGTGCCGCGCCCCATGGGGTCGAGATGTATTACCTGAACGTCATGGCCGGCCCTCGCCGCCAGTGGCGTTTTCAGACCCATCCCGATTTCGAACGGCTGATGGTCTAGGAGACGCCCATGCCCCGCCCCTTGCGCAGCGCGCGCTGGTTCGATACCGACGACCTGCGGTCCTTCGGCCACCGCTCGCGGATCATGCAGATGGGCTATGGGGCCGAGGATTGGTCCGGCAAGCCGGTCATCGCCATCGTCAACACCTGGTCGGATATCAATCCCTGCCACGCCCATTTCCGGCATCGAGCCGAGGATGTGAAGCGCGGCGTCTTACAGGCGGGCGGCTTCCCCATCGAATTGCCTGCCCTGTCCCTGGCCGAGCAATTCGTGAAGCCGTCGGCCATGCTCTACCGCAACATGCTGGCCATGGAGGTCGAGGAGCTGCTGCGCTCCCACCCCGTGGACGGCGCTGTGTTGATGGGCGGCTGCGACAAGACCACACCGGGGCTCTTGATGGGCGCAATCAGCATGGACCTGCCTGCGATCTATCTGCCCGCCGGGCCGATGTTGCGGGGCAACTACCGAGGCGAGGCTTTAGGCTCTGGCTCCGACACCTGGAAGTACTGGGACGAGCGCCGGGCGGGCCAGATCGGCCAGGCCGAATGGCAGGCGGTCGAGGCCGGGATCGCGCGCAGCTACGGCCATTGCATGACCATGGGCACGGCCAGCACCATGACGGCCACGACGGAGGCCATGGGGCTGACCCTTCCGGGTGCTTCGTCGATCCCCGCACCCGATGCCAACCATATGCGAATGAGTGCCGCCTGCGGCCGCCGCATCGTCGACATGGTGTGGGAAGACCTGAAGCCCTCGGACATCCTGTCCCGCGCGTCCTTCGAGAATGCCATCGCGATTGCCATGGCGTCGGGTTGTTCGACCAACGCGATCATTCACCTGATCGCCACGGCGCGGCGCGCGGGCCAGGACATCGGCCTGGACGATTTCGACCGCGCCAGCCGGACGGTACCGGTCTTGGCCAACATCCGACCCTCGGGCAATACCTATCTGATGGAGGACTTCTTCTATGCTGGCGGCCTGCCCGCCCTGATGGAACAGATGCGCAGCAAGCTGCACTGCAACGCCCGTACGGTCACCGGCCGCACCTTGGGCGAAGATATCGCGGGCGCGGAGGTGTTCCAGCCCGACGTCATCCGAAGCCTAGACAACCCAGTCTACCGAGAATGCGCCCTCGCGGTGCTGCGTGGCAACCTAGCGCCCGACGGCTGTGTCATCAAACCCTCGGCCTGCGCCCCGAAGTTCCTGGACCACGAAGGCTCGGCCCTGGTCTTCGACAGCTATGCCGAGATGAAAAACCGCATCGACGCCCCAGACCTGGACGTGACCGAAAATACGATCTTGGTGATGCGCAATGCAGGCCCCCTGGGCGGCCCCGGCATGCCCGAATGGGGCATGCTGCCCATCCCCCAAAAACTGCTGAAACAAGGCGTCCGCGACATGCTCCGCATCTCGGACGCAAGGATGAGCGGCACCAGTTACGGCGCCTGCATCCTGCATGTGGCGCCAGAAGCCCATATCGGCGGCCCGCTGGCGCTCGTCCAAACCGGCGACCGCATCTCGGTCAATGTGGCCGACCGAACCATCACCCTCCAGGTCAGCGACGCCGACCTCGCCGCCCGCCGCGCCGTCTGGCGGCAACCGCACGCCCCGTTCGGGCGCGGCTATGGCTGGATGTTCGCCAAACATGTCCGCCAGGCCAACGAGGGATGCGACTTCGACTTTCTGGAAGCCGATTTCGGCCAGTCATCCGGGGAGCCAGAGATCTTGTAGCCGAACCGAGTGCAAAATGGCGCGGCTCCCGTGCCAATGGCATGTTGTTGATGGGCCCCTGGCCCAGCTTCAAGCCTGGCAGACGCGACCTCAGTTCGTCGCCCAGCACTTAACGGCCCCCTGTGACGGTCCATCCCTGCTCTGGAAAGCGGCGCATGGCCGAGGCTCAAAACAGGTCTGGCGCGTTTCCCTTGATGGATGCCGGATGCGCTCTGGCGGTTGGGTCAGTCGTCTTCGACACCTTCAGTAGACCGGTGCCGGGAAAGAAACGAACGCGCCGCGCCACCTTTCCGCCCAAATCTGCCACGCGAACCGGGATCCCCTCGGATTGCAAGTAATCCTGGCAGGCCGCGGACATCGCGCTGCCGTGGTCCCGGCCAAACGGCAAGGTCCGCGCCCCGCCGCAGAGCTTCGCGATCAAACCGGATCGACCGACGCCATGCCCCATGAGCGCGTTCACCAACCGTTCCAATTCCGCGATCACGGCGGCCGGTCCGAGCGGCCCGTCATCCACGCATTGGAAGATGTGTATCATTCCGCCCATCCGCTTTTCGGGATCGTGCAAGCAGAAGCCCACGCAAGAGCCCAATGTCGCCGTGAGTTCCAGATTTTCGCCACCGACCGCGAGCATTCCCTGCCCCACTTCCACGCGGCGTGATCCATTTGCCGGAAACGCGTGTTCCCGCCCTGTGGGTGCAGGGCTTAGCGAGGGTCTGGCGTGGGACAAGGAAAACTCCGTGATCGTCTTCGCCGATCTAGCCGCTCGCGGGTCAACGGAAGGTTAAAGCCTCACCAATTGTTGACTTGGGTCCAGCGAGAACGGCGGCTAGCGAGGCATCGATTGGAGAGACCGATGTCTGAGATACCTCCCTCCCGCGGTTTGTCGCGCCGCGGTCTTCTGATTGGCGGTGCCGCGACTCTTGGCGTTGCGGGAATCGCCATGGTCGCGGTCGGGGCGCGGGACGGATACCTGTTCGCTGCCCTGTCACCGACCGACCGGTTCAGTGGCGATGAATTATCGCCGCCCGACGTGCTGGCGGCCGTACAGGCGGGCGAGGTTCTTTTGGTCGATATCCGGCGCCCGGACGAATGGGAACGAACTGGCATCGCCGAGGGCGCGGCGCCGCTGGACATGCGCCGCGACGATTTCTTACCCGCCTTGGAGGCACTGGTAGAAGGCGACGTGACCCGACCCATCGCCCTGATCTGCGCCCGGGGCGTCCGATCTGACCGCCTGAGCGCGCGGCTGACAGCCAGCGGGTTCACCCGGATTATCGACGTGCCCGAAGGCATGATGGGCTCGCCCGCCGGGCCCGGCTGGATCGCCCGCGGCTTGCCCTTGGTGCAGGTATGAGACGTCTCCTGGCTGCCTTGATGCTGACCCTGCCCAATGTCGGGGCCGCGCAAGAAACCTGTGGAGCCGAAGACGCGGCCTGCGCGCTCGACGGGGGCACATACCGCATCGAAATGCCGGAAAACGCCGAAGGACGCCCCCCGGCCGTGCTGTTCCTACATGGCTTCGGCGGGTCGGCCGACGGGACCATGCGGCAAGGCGGCATGGTCAACGGTCTGGTGGATCGCGGCTACGCCGTCATCGCCCCGAACGGCCAAGCCCGCGAAGGCGGGGGCGGCCTGCGCTGGGATTTCCGTCCCGAAGAAGGTCGGGGCAGCCGGGATGACGATGCGTTCCTAATCGCGGTGGTCGAGGATGCCGTTGACCGCCATGAAATCGACGGAGATCGGGTGATCCTGGGCGGCTTCTCGAATGGGGCTTTCCTGGTCTATTATCTGGCCTGCCGCTCGCCCGAGGCGTTTGCAGCCTATGCCCCTGTTTCCGGCGGGTTCTGGCGGCCGCATCCCGAAGATTGCGCAGGGCCCGTCCGACTGTTCCACACCCATGGCTGGAGCGACTCTACCGTCCCGCTGGAGGGGCGCCCCCTGCGCGGCGGGCAATGGGTGCAGGGCGATATTTTTGAGGGTCTAACGATCTGGCGCGCGGCCAATGGATGCGATTGGGCGGATCCGGATGCCTATTCGGAAACCGGCCAGTTCATGCGGCGCCGGTGGGAGTGCGGTCCCGGCTCCGCCTTGGAACTCGCGCTCTTTCCGGGCGGTCATGGCGTGCCGGACGGCTGGGCTGACATGATGCTGGATTGGTTCGAAGCCCTGCCAGAGACCGAGAGCTGATCTACTCAGCCGGCACCGTCAGCGCGGCCCGCAATTCCGACCGCCAGCGGGCGGCGCGCGATGCGACAAGCGGTGCGCGAACCTCTTGCGGCGTGGCCAACGCGCGCCGAAGGTGAACGGCCGACAGGCGCGAAAGCGGAACCGCCAGCAGAAGCGACGCCGCAATCGGCAACAGCCAGAGCGACACAAAGCCCGAGACCATGCCCGCGGTCAGCAGGGCCCCGATACCCGTTTCCAACGCGTGAAACCGCAGCAACGTCCCCCAGGAATAGGCGCCGCCGGACCGGTTCTGCGGCCGCCAATCCATTCGCCCACCGAACAGGGCCAGGACGACGGCCAAGGTCTGTTGCACCATGAGGATCGGCGCGTAGGAAATCGAGATCACGATTTCGAGCACCAAAGATCCCGCAAATCGCGCCCAGCCGCCCAGACGCGCCACCGACACGCCGGAAACCAGCAAAGCCGCTGCGCCGATCAGCTTCGGTGCCAGCAGCAGGCCATAAAGGGCTGCCATCAGCCAGATATGGTTGACCGACGACAATTCGGGCCAGTTCGGCATGGTCGGATTATCGGGCGAGAAATAGTTGATGACCGACCGGTCCGCAGACACGCCGACTGCCGCCCAGAGCATCAGCAGCGAGAACCACAGCGGTGACAGCAGATAGCCCACCGCACCATGGAACAGATGGAACCGAGACAGGGCATGTAGCCCCCGCGTCCCCAGAAGCCCCAAATGCTGGAGATTGCCCCGACACCAGCGCCGATCCCGCAAGACGTGGTCAATCAGGGTCGGCGGCGTCTCCTCGTAGCTCCCGCGCAAGCGGGGCAAGAAGCGAACTGCCCAGCCAGCGCGGCGCAGCAGGCCGGCCTCGACGAAATCGTGGGACAAGATCAGTTCCTCGGTCCCGCGCATGCTGCGCACGCGGGGCAGCCCGGCCGACGACGCGAACGCCTTGGTCCGGATGATCGCGTTATGGCCCCAGTAATTGCCTTCCCGCCCGGTCCATCGGGCCAGACCTTCGGCCAAAGCCACGCCGTAGATCGCATTGGCGAATTGCTGCGACCGGGCGAAAAGGGTCTGCGCCCCGATCAGTTGCGGGAAGGATTGGATCAGCCCGGCCTGCGAATCCCGCGCCAGGGCGTCGGTCAGGTCGCGGATGGCGCGCGCGCTCATCAGGCTGTCGGCATCCAAGACCAGCATCGCGTCGTGGGCGCCGCCCCAATGGGCCACCCATTGTGCCAGGTTGCCGACCTTCCGGTCGGTATTCTCGACCCGGCGACGATACCAAATCCGGGCCTCGGGCAACCGTAGGCGCAAGGCTTCGTAAGCTGCCTCCTCCTGCGCCACCCGGTCCACCGACCGAGTGTCCGAAAGAATGTAAAGCGTGTAGCGATGCTCGCCCGAATGCTGGGCTAGGGTCTCCAGCATCGCCGCCGCATTGCCGAAGACGTCCCAGGGCGCCTCCTCGTGGACGGGGACCAGCAGGGCCACATCGACGGGCTCGGGCGTGCGGATGTCGGCGGTCGGGCGGCTGAGAAGCGATGTGGCGCCGCCCAAGACCGTCACGAAGGTCAGCGCGATCCAGAAGAACCCGGCGCCGATCAGAACCGCCAGCAAGGCTTCGGTCCAGGTGGTGCCGTCGGTGGCGAACCGGTCCAGAAAGGCCCAGAGCAGCAAGCCCGTCCCGACCATCGCCGGCAAGAACGTGGCAAAGCGCCAATAGGCCGCCGCCGCATCACGGATGGGCGCAGGCGCGGCATCGTCCCGGAAGGCCCGGCCCAGATCCTGCTGCGGGTGCGCCAACGGGGCCATGGGTGGCATGGAGGCCAGATCCTGTCTCATGCGGTGCGCGTCCACCGATAAAGCCAGACCTCGGTGATCGGCGCCCCGAGCGGGTCCAGAAGCTGAGCCCGCAACTCGACCGCGTCCCGATCTTCGGGATCGAAGGTGAAGGCCAGACGCGCGCCCCCCGTCTCGGGATTGCGTTGCAGGATACCGGCCGACACCGGGGTCCGCCCGCCGGCCACAAAGATGCGGATGTCGTCCAGGTTGGTCAGGGCAGGATGCTCCGCGAAGTCGATGGCCGCCAACATACGGTCCCGTTGAAAGTTCAACCCCATATGCGTGTTGAGAACGCGGGCCACGTCCTTTCGTTCCTTTGGCTCGCCACCCCAATACATCCGGTAGGTCAGGCGATGCTCGGTCCCCGCCTGGATCGCCTCGCGCGGGCGCCAATAGGCGACGATGTTGTCGTAGATTTCCTCATCCGACGGGATTTCGACCAGGCGGACGACGCCAGGCCCCCATTGCTCGCCAGGAACGATCCAAAGCGACGGGCGCCGGTGGTAATGGGCTTCCAGGTCGGCGAAGTCCGACAGCTTGTCGGCCCGCTGCATCAACCCGAACCCACGGGGGTTTTCATCCACGAAGGACGACACCTGCAACGTCGTGGGATTGGCCAGGGGCCGCCACAGCATTTCGCCAGCGCCGTTCCAGACCAGCAGACCGTCGCTGTCATGGATGGCGGGCCGGAAATCCTGGAACCGGTGCCGGTTCGTCTGGTCATAAAGGAACATCGACGTCAGGGGCGCCAGGCCCACATGGTCCAGATCGACCCTGGGGAAGATCGTTGCCTCCACATCCATTTCGGTCGCCTCGCCCGGGCGGATGACAAACGTATAGGCCCCGGTGACCGACGGGCTGTCCAGCAGCGCGTGCAACGTGATCGTCTCGTCCCCCGGCGCCGGTTCCTCGACCCAGAAACGGGTGAAGTCGGGGAATTCTTCACCCTCGGGATCGCCCGTCCGCAGCGCCAGGCCGCGTGCCGACAGCCCATAGGCGTTTTGGGCGCCGATGGCGCGGAAATAGCTGGCGCCTTGGAAGACCGCGCATTCGCTGAAGATCCGGCGACCGCCGAAGATCGTGCGGAAGCGCAAGCCGCTATAACCCATGAAAGCGTTCAGCGGCAGGTCGTCGGGTGCCACGTTTCCGACCGTGAACAAATTGAAGTCGAAGGCTAGCCGGTGAGCTTCGGCATCCCGCACCACGTCGACCTCGACCCCGCGCGGGAAGTAGAGACCGGGATGGAACAGGTCCATCCGGAACGGCAGATCGGTGCGCGCCCAGATCGCACGGTTTATGTCGAAGCGGATATCCCGATACTGATCGTAGTTCAGATCCTGCCAGGCCTGCGGCACCTCCGGCTGCGGCTCATAATCCCGCGCCGCCAGATCGCGTGCCATCTCGCGCACCGTGTCGGGCCCGAAGGGTTCGGACGATAGCCACCGGGGCATGTCTGCCCGTACGCCGGTGGCAAGGGCAGCGGCCGCCGCGCCCGTCATAAGGAAAGCGCGTCGGTTCATTTCTTGCCCCGCCAAGGCTGGGACTTGAACCAACCGGCCACATAGGCGCAGGCGATCAGCAGGCCAAAGCCGGTCAGGTTGATCAGCGCCCAGGTGAAGCCGGTCTCGCCGATGAGGTCGATCAGATAGCCATTCACCCGCGCCAAGACCATCGAAAAGACGAAGACGGCCAAGCTCTGCTGGCCGACCTTCATGATCACGGCCACCACCTCGTCCCAGAGGCGCGAGGCCAGCCCGGTTCCGGCAGCGATCAGGCGGTGTCCACCCTCGCCCGCGGCGGCCCAGCAAATATAGGCCAGCGATAGGAAGTGCAGATAATGCAGGATGGCGTGATCGGATTTGTCGAACCACGGCCGGTTGGCCTGGCGCCAGTCGAACACCGGGTTGCAGCGACCAAACCCGGTTTCCGTGCATCCCGTCAGCGAGATATAGAGGTCGCGCACTATGTCGGTCTGGAAGATGCGAAATCCGATATTCGACAGAAAGAAGCTGACCAGCACCACGGCGATGGCCAGCCCCATCAGCCATGGCTTGACCGGGGGGGCCGGAATCCAGCCGCGCATGAAGGCGAACCCGGTGAAGAACAGCAACTGCCAGGCGAACGGGTTGAAGAACCAATTGCGCTCCGACCACGGCTCGGCCGGGAAGGCCAGGTGCAGATGGCTGAGACCCAGCCAGTCCATGAAGGCCTCCTGGGCCAAAACCCAAAGCGTGATGCTGAGCGCGGCCAGCGCCGGCAGCGAGACGCGCGCGATCGCCACATAGAGCGGCATCAACAGCAGCACGACCATGTACATGGGCAGGATGTCGAAATAATTCGGCACATAGGTCAGCGTGATCAGCCCGAAGAGCTGCGACACCGTGTCGGCGACGACCACGCCCCCCCGCTCAACCCCGTCGAAGAACGGGATGAGGTTTAGCGTCCCCACATAGCGGGTGTCGTGCACGCCCCAGCTGTCGACCATGGCCAAAAGCCCGGCGATGGCCACGAACAGGCAGATATGGGCCCAATAGATCTGCCAGACCCGAAAGCCGACGCGGGACGTGCCCATCAGCCAACCCGCCCGGTCGAAGGTCCGCCCGAAGGCGATGGCCGAGGCCATGCCCGAACAGAAGACAAAGATCTCGGTCGCGTCCGAAAAGCCGAAGCGCGCGGGGATCCAACGGGTCCAGTCATTGCCGGGCGTGTGGGCCAGCAGGATGATGAACATCGCGATACCGCGGAAGAAATCCAGCCGGGGATCCCGGACGGTCGCGGCCGCTGCTGCGGTCGCCTGAGATCGGGCGGCGAAGGCCGCGTTTGGCGAAGTGACGCTCATGTCATAAGGGTCCGGTTACTGGCCGTCCTTCTAAGCGGTCGCTCCCTGGCTGTGAACGGAATTCCGCGCTTGCGAGATCAATGAGCGCCGCGCCGCGGCATAACCGTCCTCGTGACCGCCCCGCCGACGGGTCCGGTCGGCCAGAAGTGCTTCCACATCCGCCAAACGGCCGGCCCGCAGACCGGCATCGATGGTCAACCGCTCGAAAACGTCGCGCTGGGCGTGGCTACCCCCGGCGTCCTGCATATTCGGCCGCGCCCGGGCCAGGGCCGCGAAGGCCGTGTCGTAATCGCCGTCGCCAAACGCCTCCAGGCCGGCGGCGGCATCCAGGCCCGGGGCCGCCATCCGGGCGCGGACATCGCAATCGGGCTGGCTGGCATCCCGCGCGATGCGGGATAGCATGTTGGTCACGGCCGTATCCCGATGCTCATGGGTCAGCGCCAGCAAGTAATGCAGGTCCGCGAAGATCAGGCAGCCATCCTCGGTCCGCGTCTCGGCCAGATCGGCCAGCTCACACCAGCGGTCGCCCACATCGACGCCCTCCAGCTCTAGCCGGGACAGCATGGATGTCGCGTTCGAGATATCACGGTAATCGTCGGTCTTCTCGGCCCGGATATGGCCGTCATACAACTCCAGCGCTTCGTCGAACCGGCGTAGGTCCAGCAGCATCAGGGCCTTGTGCCACCAGACATGGAAGCGAAAATTGTTGCAATGGGCCCAGGCGGCTTCGCGCCCCGTTAGCCAATCCAGCCCGCCTTTCGCATCCCCCGTCATGTCATGGACATGGGCGACGGCATGCAAGCCCCAGGCGTCATCGGGCGCCAGGGTCAGGGCAGCTCGGCCGGTCAGCGCAGCGCGGGCATAATCGCCGGTCTCTTCCAGAGCGAAGGCATGGCATCCCAGTAGATAACCCCGTCCCGCATGTTCGTCGGAATAGCGTCCCATGACGCCCTCGATGGACGACCGCATACCGTGGCTGTCCCCGACGACGAAGCGCAACGCGTGGCTCAGTTTCATGGCCAGCGTGTCCGTCGGCGCCGTCGCCAGGATATCCTCCAGCGCGCCGATGGCCGATTGCATCTGACCGTTCAGGACATGGCGCAAGGCCAGGGCCAACCGCCGTTCCCGACCGTTCGCGCCCTCGATGCGGGCGTCGGCCGCGACCAAGGCGGCCTCGGCCTCCGCCATCAGCTCCTTGCGGCCCAACAAGGCATAAAACAGACCCTTCACCGCATAGGCAGCCGCATAGTCCGGAGCCAACTCAAGCAGACGACCCAGGTGCACGGGCGTTGCAGCCCCATGGGCCAGGAAGGCGCCAATCATGGCGTCCCATTCCGCGACGGCGGCGTCATCCTGAAGGGTGACGGGCTGCTCGTATCGGTCGTGACGGGTCATAGAATTCCTCGGGCGCGATGGTAAAAAAATCGGTGGTTGCGTAGCCCGAGACTTATCCAGCGTTCCTTTGACATCCTATAGCATCCGCCTCCGGATGACGGACACGTGAGTGCGGGTGAGCGGAAACCCGTTCGCAGGTGCGGCAGAACCGCGCGACTTCCCGCCGCCTATGGATCGTCGAACGGGTTTTCCTGCGACATTCTCGCCGCATCCGCACCGAACCGAGGCGGCGGATGCCGATATGTGACCGGCGTTGCTGAAAAATTCAGCGGATTGCCGATCAGCGGCAGATCCAGGGATCCCGCCTGCCCCTGCGTCCGCATATCAAGCGCCATGCCCCTGGCGGCCGCTTGATCCGACGCGAAAACCTGCGGCAAAGTCTGGACGGGACCAACGGGCACCCGCTCCCCTTCCAAAAGCGCGATCACCTCGGCACTGGTCCGGGCGGCCAGGGCCGGGACCAGATGCTCGTCCAGGGCCAACCGATGTTCCAACCGGGCCGGGTTGGTCGCGAAGCGAAGATCGTCGGGCAATGTCGGCAGGTCCAACACGCGGCAGAATCGTCCGAATTGGGAGTCGTTCCCCACGGCCACGATCACATGACCATCGGACGTGGCGTAGACGTTGTAGGGCACGATGTTCGGATGCCCGTTGCCGCGGCGAAGCGGGGTCTTGCCACTCAACCGCGTGTTCACCCCCTCATTAATCGTCCAGGCGATCTGGCTGTCGACCAAAGACACGTCGATCTGCTGACCTTGGCCAGTCGCCTCAGCGTGGCGCAGGGCCGCGAGGATGCCGACGCAGGCATACATCCCGCACATCACATCGGCGATGCCGACCCCGACCTTCATGGGCGCGCCCTCGGGCTCTCCGGTGAGCGACATGATCCCACCATAGCCCTGGGCCATCAGATCATAGCCCGGCTTCGAGGCATTCGGCCCCGTCTGCCCGAACCCCGAAACCGAGCAATAGACAAGCCGCGCGCTCACCGCCGCCAGGCTGTCGTAATCGAGCCCGTACTTCTTCAGCCCGCCCGGCTTGAAATTCTCGACCACGATGTCGGCCAAGCCGGCCAGCCGCCGGATTTCGGCCTGACCTTCGCCCGAGGCGATGTCCAGTGGCACCGATAGCTTGTTGCGATTGGCGCACATGAAATATCCCGACAAATCCGTCTCTTCCGCGCCGTCCTTCACGTAAGGCGGTCCCCATTGCCTGGTATCGTCGCCTCGGGTTGCCGGATTCTCGATTTTCAGAACCGTCGCGCCCAGGTCGCCCAAAAGCTGGGTGCAGGTCGGGCCTGCCAAAATGCGGCTAAGGTCCAGGACCTTCACGCCGTCGAGTGGCCCCCTAGATCCGTCCGTCATAGGCTTTCCTGTCGATCTCCGCCGCGATCACCGTAAATGTATCGGCGCTCAGCGCCGCCTTCATTGCCGCGCGCAGGGCCGCGCGGTCGGAGACCGTGACGCCCTGCCCCCCGAAGGCGCGCGCCACGGCCGCATAATCGTGCCGCCCGAAATCGACCCCGGCATTCTTCATCTGCCGCTGCCGCTGCTTCAACTCGATCAAGGCCAGCGACCGATCGACGAACACAACGAAAACGACCGGCAAGCCCAGGTTCGCCGCAGAAGCCAATTCCCCCGTGACCATCAGGAAGCCAGCATCGCCCATGAAGCCGACAACCGGCGTTTCGGGCGCCGCGCGCTTGGCTCCCACGGCGAGCGGCAAGGCGCAGCCCATGGTGCAGAGGCCCGATGATTGCAGCAACTGACGCGGCCCGTCACAGTCCCACATCTGGGACAGCAGGATCCGGTGCGCCCCGGAATCGGCGGTTGCGATGGTGCCAGGCGGGCAGACCTCCCGGCAGATCTCAATCACCGCATCCGGGCCCCAATCTTGCGCCGCGAAGGCCGACCGCAACGCCGCGCGCGTGTCCGACACATCCCAGACCTCTTGCGCCGAATGTCCCGTCCGGATCGCGTCCAGCGTCGCGCCGACCGGCGCGATCACGTCCAACGTGGCGCCATGCATGCCGTGCAGGTTCGGATCATGGGTGATGTCCAGCACGTTCTGCCGGGTCGGGTCCCAAACGCCCCGCCAACCCGTCCGCATTTCGATGGGATCGTACCCGGCCAACAAGATCAGATCGGCGTCCCGAAAAAGCGGCAAAAGATGTTTGTCCGCCAAAGGCGACAATCCGGCGCCGCCCAGGCACAAAGGATGATCCTCCGCGACGAGGCCCTTCCCCTTATAGCTAGTGACCAGGGGCGCGCCCGTCGCCTCGCAGAACGCCCGCAGCGCGGGCCCTGCCCCGTCGCGGACGGCATCCAGACCGGCCAGCACGATCGGCCGGGTCGCCGCGATCAACCAGCCCTGCGCCGTCTCCAAAGCGGCGGCCGAGATCGCGCCGCTATCGGCGTCGGGCCGCACGACCATCTCGCCAGGGGCCGCCGCGTCCGCCACCGAAATCGGCACGTCGATCAGAACCGGCCCGGCCCGGCCGCCAGCCCCGCCCGTGGCGATGCGCACGGCCTTGTCCGCTTGCACCGCCGCGGCGCCAGGCGTCAGTGTGAACGTCGCCTTGGTGATGGGCGCGAAGACGGCCCGATGGTCCAGGACTTGATGGGTGTAGGTCTCTGCCTCATCGGCATCGACGCAGCCGGTCAAGACGATCAGCGGCACGCGGTCCTGGTCTGCATTGGCGACCACGTTCACGCCGTTCATCGCGCCAGGTCCCACGGTTGCCACCAAAATCGCCGGCGCGCCGTCGACGTGATGCGCGCCCTCGGCCATAAAGCCGGCCGCATTCTCATGGTGGCACAGGATGAATTCGATCCCCGCCGCCTCCAACGCGTCGACGAGCGTCAGGACCTCGCCGCCCGGCATCCCGAAGGCGCGGCGGCATCCTGCATGATAGAGACGGTGGGCGAGGAGGTCGGCGCTTCGGATCATTCCGCGGCCATAGCAGGCCGCTCTCCCCCGTCAACGCCATGCCGCCGCTGGGGCAGCTTCCTCCCGAGAACGTGAGACGCGATCTGAGTACGCAGCACCTGGGCCGTTCCACCGCCGATGGTGAACATGCGCACGTCGCGATACATCCGCTCCAACGGCTCGGCCGCCGAATACCCTCGGGCGCCGAAGCATTGCAGCGCCCGGTCCACGACTTTGACCGCCGTCTCGGAGGCCATGAGCTTCGCGCGCGCCGCCTTCGTGCGATCCGGCAACGCGCCACTGCGGGCCGCATCCATCAGCATGAGGCGTGCGGCCGACACTTCGGTGTCCATATCGGCCAGCATCCACTGCAGGCCCTGGAAATCCGCCAGGGGCCGGCCGAACTGCTCACGTTCCAGCAGATAGTCCCGAGCCAGCAGGATGGATTCGGCCGCCACCCCCAAGGCGATTGTCCCCGCGCCAACGCGCTGAACATTGTATGCCGCCATCAGGTCTCCGAAATCCGCGTCCAGCCGGTTTGCCTCGGGCACGAAATGGCCGTCGAAGACCAGTTCCGCCTCGGGCATGCCGCACAGGCCCATAGTCCGCTCCAGGCGCGCAACTTCCAGCCCCGGCCCCGGTTCCGTTAGGAAGCCTGCGATGCCGTCGACAGTCTGGGCAAAGACCAGGTGATGGTGCGACACGCCGCCCCCGGTGATCCAATGCTTGACCCCATCGAGGCGCCACCCCCCCGGCACCCGGCTGGCCGAGGTCTGCATGGACCGCGCATCGGACCCCGCCCTCGGTTCGGTGATGCAGATGGCGGGCTTGTCCCCGGCCAGGACAGCTTCGGCCCAGGCGGCTTTCTGCAGGTCGGTGCCGTAAGTCATGACCGCACTCAGCGCGCCCATATTGCCTTCGACCACGACCCGGCCGGTCAGCGTGCACGCACCCGACAGGACTTCGACCACCGGCAAGACCCGATCCAACGGCAGGCCGGGCCCACCGAAAGCCCTGGGAATGGTCATCCCCATCAAGCCCGACGCGGCGAGGTCCCGGATGTTGTCGTGGCAATACCGTCGTTCCTGGTCCCACGTGGCGGCGCGCTGGGCGAAGCCAGGGGCCAAGGCCAGGGCACGGGCGAAATAGGGGCAATCGGACATGGGGTTCC
>JBCDCW010000069.1:0-14716 GCA_039180995.1 Pseudomonadota bacterium | reverse complement strand
GCGATCAAGGCGTTCCGGTGCAAGCACCTGATCGCGGTGATCGAGGACCCGACCGATATCCGCAACATCGGCACCGTCATCCGCAACGTAAACGCGCTGGGCGTGGAGAAGGCCTATGTGGTCGATCCGCGAGGGGCACTCCCCGACGACTGGCAGGAGATGCGGGAGCGGCGGTCGATCTCGAAAGCCTCGGTCTCGGCGGTAAAGTGGAGCTTCGTGCGGCGGTTCGACGACACCGAGGGCTGCCTCAACTATCTCGAAAGCAAGAATTTCACCTCCATCGTCACCTCACCCCATGTGAAGGGGAAGGAGAACGCGGCCTTCGACGAGGTGGATTATACAATCTTCCCCAAGCTCGCCGTCTGGTTCGGGAACGAGGGCCGCGGGATCACCGAGGCCGCGGTGGCGCGCGCCAAGATGTGCATCAGCATTCCGATGTTCGGCATGATCGAGAGCCTGAACCTCGGCACCTCTTCGGGCATCGTGCTATACGAGATCGCCAAGCAGCGGCGACTCTACCAGAGCCTCTATCGCAAGAAGGGCAAGCGGAAGCCCATCCGACCCGATTTGACCGACGGCGGCTGATCCGGCGCGACTCGGCCGGCCTACCCGCCGGTTAGCGGGCGCGAACCCAGGTCCGCACGAACCGGCAAGATCGGGCCGGAACCGGGTCCCACCTTGGGTGGTGGCTCGCCGAAAGCCCACGAGCGGATTTTGTCCTGCGGGAACATGCACAAACCTGAGGCGAAATCCGGCAGGACTGCGCGTGAATTCAGCACCTTAAGCGCCGAGGGGCGCAAAGGGGCGCCGCATCCGCTCTAACGATGGCGGGCGACACACATCGCCCCTCGGAGAAGAGAACCAACAGGAGCAGATCCATGAAATCCATTCTGACCACGACCGCGGCCCTTCTCGTTCTGACCGCCCCCGCCTGGGCGCAGAGCGCGATGGACACCGACGGCGACGGCAACGTGACGCTGGAAGAGGCGCAGGCCGCCCATCCCGAGGTCACGGCAGATATGTTCGCGTCGATGGACACGGATGCCGATGGCGTCCTCAGCGATGTCGAGATCGCGGCGGCAACCGATGCCGGCCTGCTGCCGTCCTGATCCCCCCGTGTCGGGGCCGCCTCTCGGCCCCGACCCTCCCCGGTGGCGTCCGGCGTTTGCGAGCCGGGCGCCATTTGGATTTTGATCGTTGCCGATCCGCGACCAGCGGGGCTAGCGTTCGGCATGTCCCTCCTCGCCGATCTCGACCTTCGACTGCCCATCATCCAGGCGCCCATGGCGGGTGTCTCGACGCCCGATCTGGCGGCGGCCCTATCCAATGCGGGCGGGCTCGGGTCGCTGGGCGTGGGGGCCACGGATGCGAGCGGGGCCGCCGAGATGATCGACGCCCTGCGGGCGCGAACGAACCGGGCTTTCAACGTCAACCTGTTCGTCCACGAACCGGCCCAAGCCGACCCGGCGGTCGAGACAGCCTGGCTCGATGCGCTGCGCCCGACCTTCGAGGCGTATGGCGCCGAGCCGCCCGAGACCCTGCGGACGATCTATCGCAGCTTCGCGGAAGATGACGACATGCTCGACCTATTGGTCCACCGGGCGCCGCCGGTCATCAGCTTCCATTTCGGCCTGCCCGATGCCGATCGGATCGCGCGCCTGAAGGGGGCGGGCTGCGTTTTGCTGGCGACAGCGACCAGCCTGGCGGAAGCGGAGGCTGCGCGCCGGGCGGGCATCGACGCCGTTGTGGCGCAGGGGATCGAGGCTGGTGGCCATCGCGGCGTGTTCGATCCCGGCGCGCCGGATGCGGGTCTGGGCACCTTGGCCCTGACCCGTCAATTGGTCGCCCGATCCGGCCTGCCGGTGATCGCCGCGGGCGGCATCATGGATGGCGCGGGCATCCGGGCGGCCCTGGCTCTGGGGGCGGTGGCCGCGTAATTGGGCACAGCCTTCATCGCCTGCCCCGAAAGCGCGGCCGATGACGGGTTCCGCGCCGCCCTGGCCGGTCCGGGGGCGGAGCAGACCGTGCTGACGCCTGTCGTGTCCGGGCGCCCGGCCCGGTGCCTGGCCAACCGGTTCACGGCGTTGAGCGCCGGTGATCTGCCAAAGGTGCCGGATTATCCCATCGCCTATGATGCCGGAAAGGCGCTGCATGCGGCGGCCAAGGCCGCGGGCGAGCATGGCTACGGCGCCCACTGGGCCGGTCAGGGCGCCCCGTTGGCGCGGGCCCTGCCCGCGGCGGCCTTGATGGCGCGCCTGTAAGAGGAGATGGCCGCCATCGACCCAATGGAACAAGCGCAACATTCGCAATAATCTCGCATCGGCAGAGAAACTTTATCCTCGACTGTTGACGCCCCTTTCCCGATCCGTATGGTCGCTGCCAGACAAAAGGAAATCGTGATGGCCACGCCTCTCGTACTTATTGGATCAGGGTGCATGGGTCGCTAACCGCGACGGGCCATAACAGCCAGCCATGCGCCCCCGGAGTTCACCCTCCGGGGGTTTTTCGTGGCAGGGATGAGGACAGACAGATGAACAAGCAAGCGGCGGGCAAACAATTCACGGGTGCCCAGATGGTCGTGAAGGCCCTGCGCGACCAGGGGGTGGACACCGTCTTCGGCTATCCGGGCGGGGCGGTCCTGCCGATCTATGACGAAATCTTTCAGCAAAACGACATCCGGCATTTCCTGGTCCGTCACGAACAGGCCGCCGTCCATGCCGCCGAGGGCTATGCCCGGTCGACCGGCAAGCCTGGCGTCGCCCTGGTGACCTCCGGGCCGGGGGCCACGAACGCCGTAACGGGCCTGACGGACGCCCTGATGGACAGCATCCCGATCGTCGTGCTGACGGGCCAGGTGCCCACCTTCATGATCGGCTCGGACGCGTTCCAGGAAGCCGATACCGTCGGCATCACCCGCCCCTGCACCAAGCACAATTGGTTGGTGAAAGAGACGGACATGCTGCCCAAGGTCCTGCACGAGGCGTTCCACGTCGCCACGTCGGGGCGGCCGGGCCCGGTGTTGATCGACATCCCGAAGGACGTGCAATTCGCCACCGGCACCTACACCGGCCCCAAGCAGATCGAGACCAGCCACTACCAGCCCAAGCTGAAGGGCGATCCGGATGCCATCGAACAGATGGTCGCCCTGATCGAGACCGCCGAGCGGCCGATCTTCTACACTGGCGGCGGCGTCATCAATTCCGGCCCCGCCGCCAGCCAGCTGCTGCGCGAATTGGTCGAGGCGACGGGTTTTCCCATCACCTCGACCCTGATGGGCTTGGGCGCCTATCCGGCCTCGGGCGACAAGTGGCTCGGGATGCTGGGGATGCACGGCCTCTACGAGGCGAATATGGCGATGCATGATTGCGATCTGATGATCAATATCGGCGCCCGCTTCGACGACCGGATCACCGGGCGCATCGACGCGTTTTCGCCCGGGTCGAAGAAGGTCCATATCGACATCGACCCGTCCTCCATCAACAAGGTCGTCAAGGCCGATGTGCCCGTGCTAGGCGATGTGGGCCATGTGCTGGAAGACGCCCTGCGCGTCTGGAAATCCCGCGGCCGCAAGGTCAACCGCGAGGGGCTGCAGAAATGGTGGGCCCAGATCGAAGGGTGGCGCATGGTCGACTGCCTGAAGTTCAAGCAGACCGGGCCGAATATCCGGCCCCAGCACGCGGTCGCACGGTTGGAAGCGCTGACCAAAAAATACGACCGCTACATCTGCACCGAGGTCGGCCAGCACCAGATGTGGGCCGCGCAATATATGGGCTTTGAAGATCCGAACCGATGGATGACGTCGGGCGGATTGGGCACGATGGGCTACGGCCAGCCCGCGGCCATGGGCGTGCAAGTCGCGCATCCGGATGCGTTGGTGATCAACGTGGCGGGCGAGGCATCGTGGCTGATGAACATGCAGGAAATGGGCACGATGGTGCAGTACCGCCTGCCGGTGAAGCAGTTCATCCTGAACAACGAACGCCTGGGCATGGTGCGCCAATGGCAGGAATTGCTGCATGGCGAGCGGTATTCCCATTCCTGGTCCGAGGCCCTGCCCGACTTCGTCAAGCTGGCCGAGGCGTTCGGCGCCAAGGGCATCCAATGCGCCGACCCGGCCGATCTGGACGACGCGATCATGGAAATGATCCAGCATGACGGCCCAGTGGTCTTCGATTGCCTGGTGGAAAAGCACGAGAACTGCTTCCCGATGATCCCATCCGGTAAAGCCCATAACGAGATGCTGCTGGGCGAGGCGGAGACCCAGGGCGTGATCGACGCGAAGGGATCCGTCTTGGTTTGATGCGCCTCTGTGCCATCGCCTCGGCCGTCGCGCTTGCAACGGTCGGCCAGCCAGTCCTGGCAGATCTGACCCTGCCGATGCTGGGCAAAGGGCGGGCCGTGAAGGTCTCGGCCGTCGCGCTGTCGGACGACGCGCGGGCCGAGTTCGAGCGGTTCGCCACGGGCGCCGAGCCGTTTGCGGCGATGTACGTGACATCCGATGGCTGGAGCTGGGGCTGGCAGAGCGGCACCTTCGCGGCCAAGGACGCCAAGAGAATGGCCCGCATTCTGTGCGAGTCGACCTCGGACCTGCCCTGCGTCCTGTATGCCAGGATCGTGCCGATGGCCGGGGACGCCACACGCGGTGTGCCATCATCGGCCCGCGACGATATCGAACGGGGCCTGCAAGAGACCGGGACGGGCCGCCATATGGCCATCGCGGCGAACGGCATCGGCACCTATGGCTATAGCTTCGATTACGCGACGGCGGCGCAGGCCGAAGCACGGGCGCTGGCGGAATGCGAGTCTTGGGCCACCACAGATCGGACGAATACCGACTATACCTCCGTCAACAGCGCCATCACGGCTGCGGGCCTTTATGATTGCCGCCTGATGGATAGCTTCGCGCGCTAGCGTTCGGTCACCAAGGCGACCCCTGGCGAGCGGGTCGGCCGAGGCCAGCGGCCCCGGACCAAACAGGTTCACGGTGCCAGCATACCTGCCGTCAAATCGGTGTTGAGAACCTGCGCCTCGGTCCCGTCGACCGTCCCGCTACCATCGGCATCGTAGCGATTGAACAGAAGCGCGGTATATTCCGCCTCGTCCACGCCGCCATCGCCGTTCAGGTCCATGTTCGCGTAGTCGCCCACTTCGGTGAGGCCCGCATCCCATTCGGTCGCGTCCAGCGCGCCCGAGGCATCGGCGTCAAATTTGGCGAAAGTCGCCATCGAAACGAAACCATCCGCGAATTCCTGCGGGTTCAAAGTGCCGTCGCCATCGGCATCCCAGGTTGCCTGGGCGAAGGCGGCACCGGTCGAGGCCGCGAGGATGGCGAGGATCAGCGAAGGGCGTATCATGAGAGGTCTCCTGTGGTGACCGGGCGGACTGCGCGGTCTTGGCCCAGATCTGGCGGCCCCGGGACCGCCAGGGCCATGCCTTGAGTGTTCGGCCGGAAAAATGGGTGACCACCCGCGCAGGCCCGGCGGCGCATCGCGCGCCACATGCCCGGAATTCCGCCGCCATCGTCGAATTGGGCAAGGATTTGCGCATTTTGGCAGAGGTTCGCCCACGAAAAAGGGCGGCCCGCAGGCCGCCCTAGCATCAACCGTATGTTCGGATTTACAGGTCCTGCTCGCCGTGCAATTCACCCGTTACCGTGGTGAATTCGGTCTCGCTGATGGTGCCCGAACCGTCCGTGTCGTAAATGGTCAGATAGCCGGTCTCGAACTCCGTCTGCTCGACCAGGCCGTCGCTGTTCAGGTCCCAATCGTCGAAGGTATAGGTGCCCAGCATCGTGTCGGCGAATTGCACATTCGCGCCGAAGAAGGCGTCGTACTCGCCTTCGGTGACCATGCCATCGCTGTCGGCGTCGATCGCAGCCAGCGTGGGGTTATCATTGAACAGGTTTCGGAATTCCGCGCCCGTCAGTTCGCCGTCGCCGTCGATGTCCCAGCTTTGCAGAACGATCTGCGCAGAGGCGGCCGAAGCCATGGCAAGGGTCAGGGCGCTGGCGGTCAGAAGCTTGGTGACTTTCATGACGAATGTCTCCTGTATCTCATTATTCTCGTCCAAGACGGCGTCTCCGCCTCGGTTGCAGTGAGCTAACGGCACAGAGACGGCATGGTTCCACCCGAGGTCTTCCTTGTGGCGCGGATTCCTGCCAAACCCCGAAAACCATTCGGGGAAAGGGACCGATCATGTCCGCGCTCAAACTCAAGAAGGGCTCTACCAGCCATTCCGCCTACAACCTTCGACCGACGTTTTCGGACGTGCAGGAACGCCACACGCTGGCGATCCTGGTCGACAACGAGGCAGGCGTCTTGGCGCGGGTGATCGGCCTTTTCTCGGGCCGGGGCTACAATATCGAAAGCCTCACCGTGGCCGAGGTCGACCATGAGGGCCACATGTCCCGCATTACGGTCGTGACCACCGGCACACCCCAGGTGATCGAGCAGATCAAAGCGCAATTGGGCCGCATCGTGCCAGTCCATGCGGTGGCCGACCTGACGGTCGAGGGCAAGCCGGTGGAGCGGGAGCTTGCGCTGTTCAAGGTTCAGGGCACTGGCGACAAACGCATCGAGGCCCTGCGCCTGGCCGAAATCTTCCGCGCCAATGTGGTCGACAGCACGCTGGACAGCTTTGTTTTCGAGATCACGGGCGACGTGGGCAAGATCGACGCTTTCGCCGATCTGATGCGCCCCATCGGCCTGGTCGAGATGGCCCGCACCGGTGTGGCCGCGCTCAGCCGCGGGGGCTAAGCGCGACGGGGCATCCACACGCTGCGGATATGGGCCGCGACGCCATGCGCCTCGGCCATCTGCATCATTGTCTTCCCATCCACGGTCCCCGCGACGCTGCCATCATCGGCCAGCCCCGAGATCGGGCCGTAGAAGACGCAGAACAGCTCGCAGCCCTCGGGGCTGACGGGCCGGTGGATATCGCCGGCGGGCTCGAAGATGTAATCGCCTCTCCGGCCGATATCGGCCTCTTCGTAGTAAATCGACCCGGATAGGACGAGCACTTCGATCCCGCCCAAGTGCTGATGGATCGGCGCGACCACGCCCGCCTCGACCTTTAGCAGGCAGGTGAAACCGCCATGGCGGGGGTCGATGCTCATCAGCTTGTAGGACACGCCCTCCATCACCCACGGCTTCCACGGCACCTCGCCCAGCCGCAGGAAGGTGGGATAGGGCAGTGTCAGCATGGTCTCGGCCAGGGTCTGGCCGGTCTCTTGGATATCTTTCATGGTCGCCTCCCGCTTGTCTGGTCGCAGCTTGGCGCATGCTCAGATCCGGCGCGCGGGCGATCCTGCATGGAATCGGACGATCCTGCGGATTTCTTGCGTCCGATGGCCGAAGGTTCCAGCGTCGATGACAGGGATGGAAAAACCACGATTGGACATCGTCGAAAACGTCGCGCGGGGCTTTGGCATGACCCCGGTGGCCAGTCTACGGCTGGGCGATGGCCCTACCCCCTTCGCCGCCGCCGCCTTCACGGGCCGGGGCGACCGCATCGTCTCCTCCGACCCGGACCCGCGCTATGCCATTGCAGCCGTGCATTTGCAGACGCCCTTCGACGTGGATCTGGAATTGGACGCGGCCCGGGTCTTTGCCGGGCGCGTGAACCCGGGCGAGTTCGTCATGGTGCCGCCCGGCGCACGACCCGAGGCGGAGGTCGGGGGCACCTGGTCTGTGCTGCACCTCTACCTTCCGGTCGATCTGGTGGCGCGCCTGAACCCGAATTGGCATGGCCATACCGGGCGCGGTCTCTGGTACGGCCCCCGCGCGGGCTTGCGGGATCTGGCCCATCGGGCTGCGGCCGAGATGGCGGACACCTCGCCCGCCGCACAATTGGCCGCCGAAGGCACGCTAAGGCAACTGGCGGCACAGTTGATCCCCACCCTGACCCGCGCGCCATCGCCCGAACGGCTGGCCCCCCATGCCCTGCGGCGGGTGGTTTCGGTGATCGACGCGGACTATGCCATGCCTTTAACGGTTGCCGGATTGGCCGATGCGGCGGGGCTTGGCGAAGCCCATTTCGCCCGCGCCTTCCGCAACACCACGGGGAAGACACCTGGCGAAGCGATCCGCGCCCGCCGCATGGCGGCCGCCCGCAGTCTGCTGACCGGTACCGACCTGCCAATCCTGGAGATAGCGGCGGCGGTAGGCTACGCCGATCCTGGCTTCTTCGCGCGCCTCTTCCGGCGCGACCACGGCGCCGCGCCGGCCGCCTGGCGGCGGCAACAGCGCGGGGGTTGATCCGGCCGCCCTTGGGCGTGCCGCGTCCAATTGAATTCACCGAACAGGCCGACCGCGTTGTGACAAGCAAACGCTTCCGCCGCCGGTCCGGTGAAGGCATGGCGCCCGTTGAACGCGAGACGCGCTAGACCAGATCGAACACGTCCGGCACGTCGACCCGCGAGACGAAATTGCCTTCGGCATCATAGGTCGAAATGCGCTCAGACCAGTCGCGGACATCCAGGCTATCAACTTCGACCCGCTCAGCACGAATGCCGTCTTCAAAGAAGGTGGTCGACTGGATGCCGTTGTCCCAGATTTGCGTACGCGACACCAAGATCCCGGCCTCATCCCGCTGCTCGCTGCGCTCAGCCCAGTCGAAGGCGTCTTGCAGGTCGCTCGCGGTCCGCTCCTGAAGGATGCCGTCTTCCCAACGGGCTGTCTTGACCACACCATTGTCGCGAAGTTCCTCAGAGAAGGCGCGCTTGCCGTTTGCATCATACAGCGTCTCGCGATCCGACCAGGCCTTCGCGTCGGCGAAATCCGTCTCGACCTGGCGCTGGCGGATGCCTGCCTCGAACTCCGTCGTGATCTGGCGGCCATCGTCCATCGAGACGCCTCGGTAGGACAGTTTGCCCTCCGCATCATACAGCGTCTCGCGATCCGACCAGGCCTTCGCATCGGCGAAATCCGTCTCGACCTGGCGCTGGCGGATGCCTGCCTCGAACTCCGTCGTCGTGATCCGACCGTCGTCGAAGACGATCTTTCGGAGCGCGATGTTCCCGTCTGCGTCAAACTGCTCTTCGATCGTGTCCCACTTGCGGGCGTCGTCACGGCTATCGTCCCGGCTGCGCGTCAAGCGGACCCCGTTCTCGAAGGTTTCGGTCACGAGCACCCCGTTGTCATTCTGGGTGATACGCTGGGCCAGCGCGCCCGTGCCATCGAAGATCTCGCTGCGGGTTTCCCAGTTCCGGACATCTCCGAAATCGAGTTGGCCGCGCTGTAACAGGGTCCCCGAAACCGGTTCGTAGATTTCAAGCGTCTCGATTAGGTTGTCGCCCAGGCGGAACAGGGCCTGTAGGTTGCCCGATATGTCGAACAACCGCGTCTCGTTGATCCAACGGGCCGCGTCTTCTGTGTCGACCTGCCGGATCTGCAACGCGGAGTCGCCTGCGAAAAGCGCCCGCATGTTTACACCATCATCGCCGAAAGTGTCTTCGACAATCAGATTGCCCTGGGCGTCGCGATGTAGAACCTTCCGGTCCCAAGGCGCATCCCCGGCATCAATGACGGTCTCGCTGGATGTCACAAGGGCCAGGGGTGATTGAATCGGGCCGGGCATGCCGTCCATCATAATCGTCTGCCCAAGCTCAAAACCGCTGACCGGGTCGTAGGTGATCTGCTGGGACAATTCGCCCGGCAGACCTGGCGCGACAAGCGGCGTGCTCCGCTCGACCAGGACACCGTCCCGGAGGGTCAAGGTAGTGTTAGAAATGGACAGGACGGTATCGGTCATGATGGCAGCTCATTAACGTTAATTTCTCGCGTCCTCTGACATCGAAGTTGGGCAGCTTGACGGCGCCTTTGGGCTTCGGATCGGACCTCTTGATGTCGCTGCTAGACAAGACGGCCCTGCCCCGGCGCGCCCAGGCTGATGCAAATCAGACGAGAGGTCAGGCGGATGGACGATCACCACAGGCTCGCCGCCGTGCGCCAGCCCATCGGGCGGGCCAACGGGCTGCCGAACAGGCATTACACCGATCCGGAAACCGTCGCCGCCGAAACCCGGGCGGTGCTGCATGGCACTTGGGCGGGTCTGGCCGTGGCCGCCCAGGTGCCCGCGCCGGGCGATGCCCTGCCCCTGGATTTCGCCGGCGCGCCCCTGCTGCTGCTGCGCGACAAGGACGGTCAGGTCCGGGTGTTCCAGAATGTCTGCCGCCATCGCGGCATGATCCTGGTGTCCGAGTCGCGCAAGATCGAAGGCGCGATCCGGTGCCCCTACCATTCCTGGTGCTATTCGACCCAGGGTGAGTTGGTCGCCACGCCCCATGTGGGCGGGCCGGGACGGAACTCGGATGAAAGGCTCGACCGCTCGAATTTGGGCCTGATCGAGGTCCGCAGCCATACCTGGCGCGACGTGGTCTTCGTGAACCTAGACGGCCTGGCCCCACCCTTCGCCGAGGCCATGGGCCCGGCCCTGGCCCGCTGGTCGGAATTCGACCAACCGCTTCACCATGACGACCGGTCCTTTACCCTGGACGTGGCATGCAACTGGAAGCTGGCGGTCGAAAATTACTGCGAAAGCTATCACCTGCCCTGGATTCATCCGGGCCTGAACAGCTATTCCCGGCTGGAAGATCATTACAACATCGAAGGCGACGGCTTCGCGGGCCAAGGCACCTGGGTCTATCGCCAGTTGGAGGAAGACGGCCGCCGCTTCCCCGATTTCAAAGACTTATCCGACAAATGGGACAAAGCCGCCGAATATCTCGCGATCTTCCCCAACGTGCTGATGGGCGTCCACCGGGACCACGCCTATGCCATCATTCTGGCGTCCGACGGCCCGACGCGCACCCTGGAACATGTTCACATCTACTACCCCACGCCGGATTTCGATGCGGGCCTGGCCGACCGCAACACCGCCCAATGGCGCGGCGTCTTCGAAGAGGACGTCTTCGTGGTCGAAGGCATGCAGCGCGGCCGCGCCGCCCCGGGCTTCGACGGCGGCCGCTTCAGCCCGGCCATGGACGGACCCACCCACCATTTCCACGACTGGATCGCCGGGCGCCTGGGCGCATGAGCGACGCGGCCATCCTCACCGCCCACCAGGCGGATGACCGGGCGCGGCTGGTCACGCTCTATGCCGAGGCGGCCGCGGCCCGCGCCGACGATGCCCGCGCCTTCTTCCTGACCCATGCCTGGATCTTTGCGTTAGAGGCGGGTGATGCCCGCGCCGACGACCTGCGCCAGGCATTGGCCCGAATGGGGCGCGTCTGACCCGCCCGGTCAGACCAGGTCCGCATCCGTCATCACCTCGACCAGCGATGGCCCCTCCACCGCCAGTGCCTCGACCAAGGCGGCCTCGACATCGGCCCCCTTGGTCACCTTGGTCCCCTGCGCCCCGCAAAGCCGCGCGAAGGCCGAGAAGGTCGGGTTGATCAGCGAGGTTTCCCAGACCGGCCATTCGCCCGCCCGCTGCTCCTTGCTGATCTTACCCAACTCATTGTTGTGCAAGAGGATATGGGTGATATCCATCTTGTATTTCACGGCTGTCGTCAGCTCCATCGCGTATTGCCCGAAGCCGCCGTCGCCCGAGATCGAGATGACCTTGCGGCCCTTCAGCTCCTCGAAATCCTGGGTCGCGGCCCAGGCCCCCATGGCGGCGGGCAGGGCGAAACCGATGGAGCCCAGATAGCCCGACATCATGACCCGCTGGCCCTTGGTCTCGAAGTAGCGGCCGAAGGAATAGGTGTTGTTGCCCACATCCACGGCGATCAGCGCATCCTCGGGCGCGACCCGTGACAGCGCCTCGAAGATGGCCGCCGAATGGACGCCCCGCGTGCCTTCCTCGTCCAGACGGGCCGCCTTTTCGGCCCGCCAGATGCGCCAGCGGTCGGCCAATTCCTCGATCTGGTCCGGGGCCTCCGCGTTCTTGGCGGCGCGGGGCCCGACCGCCTCGCAGAAGGCCCCGATCTCGCCCCAGATGGGCAGCGCGACGGGATGGAACTTGCCCAGCTGCATCCGCTCGAAATCGACCTGGATCGTGGGCTTGCCATCGTCGATCCCCGAATGGTTCGAGAACGAGGCGCCCAGGACGATCTGCAGATCGCATTCGTTCATGAACCAACTGGCGATGGGCGTGCCAGACCGGCCCACCACGCCGGCCGCGTTCGGGTGACTGTCGGGAATGAGGCCCTTGCCTTTAAACGTCGTCAGGACCGGAGCGCCGATGGTCTCGGCCAGGCGGATGATGGCCTCCCGCGCCTCCCAGGCGCCGTGGCCCATGGTGATGATCGGGCGCTTGGCCTGGTTGATCATGTCGATGGCGCGATCCACTTCGGCATCGGCGGGCTTGACCAAGGGGGTCGACATGCGGCCGCTGGGGCCGCCGGCCCGGGCGTCGCTGGGCAGCGTCTGGACGTCGTCGGGGAAGATCAGATGGGCGACGTCGCGTTCGATCAGGGCGGTCTTGCAGGCCAGCGAGGCCAGCTCGACCTGGTTGGAGCTGGGCAGGACGGGTTGCGAAAAGCGGGTGACCGCCTCGAAGGCCGACAGAAGGTCGATGTCCTGGAACGCGCCGGGCCCCATGACCTGGGTCTGCACCTGGCCGGTCAGGGCCAGGATGGGCGCGCGGTCCACCTTGGCGTCCCACAGCCCGGTCAGAAGGTTTGTGGCCCCGGGCCCCGCGATGGTCAGGCAGGCGGCGGGCTTGCCCGTCAGCTTGCCATAGGCCGAGGCCGCGAAGGCCGCCGCGCCTTCATGCCGGATGCCGACGAAGCTCATGGCGCCGGTGGCGGTCTGGCGGCGGATCGCATCGGCGAGCCCCAGGTTGGAATGGCCCACCATGCCGAAGACCCGTTTGACGCCCCAATTGACCAAGGTCTCGGCCATGGCGTCGGTGACGGTGCGGGGATGATCCGGCTCGGGCTCAAGGCCGACAAAGACCTCGCCTTTCCGCAACTCGACCGGGAAGGTCTTCTGCCCCGTATCCGCGTGGCCGCCCGGCGGCTTGCCGGTCAGCGGATCGAAATCCCACCCGTGCCAGGGACAGCGGATCCAGCATTGCCCGTCGACGCCCTTCTCGATCGACCCCTCGCCCAGCGGCGCGCCCTGGTGTGGACAGCGATTGTCCATGGCGGCCCATTGCCCCTCGAAATGGGACAGGCAGATGGACGTCGTCCGAGCGGTCACCGTCTTAATCCGGCCCTCCGGCAGATCCTCGGCCTTGCCGACGCTGATCCATTCCAAATCGCTCATGCCACGCCTCCGTAAGCCACGCCGGACAAGTCGGCCATGTTCCGGTCCCAGGTTGTCAGATCGTCCGCATTGAAGCCCGACACATGATCGTGACCGCAGGCGCGGGCCATAACCTGCATGAGTTCGACGCTGGCAGAGAAGAAGTTGGCAAGCTGGCGGGCCGATTTTTCGACCACCAGGCGGCTGACCAGATGCGGCTTCTGGCTGGCGATGCCGACGGGGCAATTGTTGGTGTGACAGGCCCGCATGGCGATGCAGCCGATGGCTTGCATGGCGGAATTGGACACCGCCACGGCGTCGGCCCCCAGGGCCAGCGCCTTGATGAAATCGGCGGGCTTGCGCAACCCGCCGGTGATCACCAGCGTGACATCCCCGCGCCCCGATCTGTCCAGATGCCGCCGCGCCCGCGCCAGCGCCGGAATGGTCGGGACCGAGATGTTGTCGCGGAAGATGATCGGCGCGGCGCCGGTGCCGCCGCCCCGCCCGTCCAGGATGATGTAGTCGACGCCCACCTCCAAAGCCGCGTCGATATCCTTCTCGATATGCTGGGCCGACAGCTTGTAGCCGATGGGGATGCCACCCGTCCGGTCGCGCACTTCGTCGGCGAAATCCTTGATCTGGGCGGGCTCGGTCCAGTCGAGGAAGCGCGGCGGCGAGATCGCGTCCTCGCCGTCCTCCAACCCGCGCACCTCGGCGATCTTGCCGGTCACCTTGTTGCCCGGCAGGTGCCCGCCCGTGCCGGTCTTGGCGCCCTGCCCGCCCTTGAAGTGGAAGGCCTGCACCTTCGCCATCTTGTCCCAATCGAACCCGAACCGGGCCGAAGCGAGTTCGTAGAAATACCGGCTGTTGGCCGCCTGCTCCTCCAGCAGCATGCCGCCTTCGCCGGAACAGATGCCCGTCCCCGCGATCTCCGCACCCCGCGCCAGGGCCAGCTTGGCGGGTTCCGACAGGGCGCCGAACGACATGTCCGAGACGAAGAGCGGGATATCCAGCCGCAACGGCTTCTGCGCGTTGGGCCCGATCACCACGTCGGTGCCCACGGGCTCCTCCTCCAACAAAGGCGCCCGGTGCAGCTGCGCGGTCAGCAATTGGATGTCGTCCCAATCGGGCAGCTCATGGCGCGGCACGCCCATGGCGTCGACCTTGCCGTGGTGGCCAGTCTTCGACAGTCCGTCCCGCGCATATTGCTGGATCAGCCCGGTATACGGCTCGTCCCCCGGATCGTGGCTGGTATCGGCATACAGCCCCAGATAGGCGTCCCGATTGAACGGCTGCGGGTTGTCCTTGGCCCAGGCGGCGATCTCGTCTTCGTCGACCAAAACCTCGTCGCCCTCCATCCAGGCGGTGAATTTCGGCAGCTTCTCGTCGTTGGCATAGGCCGACACGCCTGTGTCCAGCCGGTAATCCCAATCATGCACGCCGCAGATCAGGTCCTTGCCCCGCACGTACCCGTCCGACATCAGCGCCCCGCGATGCAGGCAGCGGCCGTAAAGCACCGACACCTC
>JBCDCW010000068.1:0-15031 GCA_039180995.1 Pseudomonadota bacterium | reverse complement strand
CGTGAGTCACGAAACTGCCGTAGCTTCTCCCGATGATCACGTGCCAGCTCGGATTCCACTTCTCGTCGAACTTTTTCTTGATGTTCCCGACCGTATTGCATGTTCCGTTCGTCCTGGCCGCCTGCCGACATGGCGCCGATGGTGGTGCCGTGATAATCGCGATCGCGGTAGAGGATCTTCCACTTCTTGCCGCCATGCCGAGTATGGGCGATCTGGCGGATCATCTTGAAGGCCTGCTCGTTCGCCTCGGATCCGGAATTGGTGTAGAAGACGCGGGTCATGCCCGGCATCTTCTCGATCAGGCGTTCGGCGAACATGGAACCGGGAATGGATCCAAGGGTTTGCGCGAAGTAGTTCATCTTGACCAGCTGGTCGCGCACGGCATCCGCGATCTCCACGCGGCCATAACCCACGTTGACCGTCCAGACCCCGCCGGAGACGGCGTCCAGATGCTCCTTGCCGTGCTGATCCCAGACGCGCATGCCGCGGCCTTCGACGATGATCCGAGGCTCGCCCGTCTCCAACGGCTTGTGCGGCATCAGGTGGTGCCAGATATGCTCGCGGTCGGCTTCGACCACGGCTGACAGGTCATTCGGGCTGAGGTCGTCCATGGTCTTGCTCCTTTCCTGGGCGCCACGCGGCGCGATTGACCGATCAGGGGGGAGATGGACCCGAAAAGCAAGAGCCGATGCATGGGTGCTTGTCATCAGGGCGCCGCCGGTCCTAGGCTGCCGCTTGCCATGTCGAACCTTGATGGGTCGGGTGGTGGCTGGGAGCTGGAAAACGGCCCCTTGAGAAGAAGACCAATTGGGAGAGGTCACCATGACGATCAAAACGAAACTGCTGGGCGCCACCGCTGCCCTGACGATGGTCGCGGGCGCACAGGCCGCCGCTGAAGAGATTACCGTCGCCTATTTCCTGGAATGGCCGATGCCGTTCCAATACGCCAAAGCCAACGGCACCTATGAGGAGGCGATGGGCGTCGACATCAACTGGGTCGCGTTCGACACCGGCACGGCGATGTCGGCGGCTATGGCGTCGGGCGACGTGCAGATCGCGGTCAGCCAGGGCGTGCCGCCCTTTGTGGTCGCGGCCAGCGCGGGCCAGGATCTGAAGATCGTGGATGTCGCCGTCAGCTATTCCGAGAACGACAATTGCGTGGTCGCCGAGGCGCTGGAGATCGACAAGACCAACGCGACTGACTTGGCGGGCAAGCGGATCGGCGTGCCCATCGGGACAGCGGCCCATTATGGATTTTTAAGCCAAATGAACCATTTCGGCGTCGATCTTGCATCTCTGGAAATTGTGGACATGGCGCCGCCCGATGGCGCGGCGGCCTTTGCGCAAGGCAGCTTGGATGCGGTTTGCGGTTGGGGCGGCGCGCTGCGCCGCATGAAGGAACATGGCAACGTGCTGCTGACCGGGGCCGAGAAGGAAGAATTGGGCATCCTGGTCTTCGACGTAACCTCGGCGCCCGCCGATTTCGTCGCTGAAAGCCCGGACCTGCTGGCCGATTTCCTGCGGGTCACGGCCGATGCCAACGCCCAATGGAACAGCGGCGCCGAGGCCCAGGCCGAGATGCTGCCGGTCATCGCCCAGGATGCGGGCATGGAGCTGGATGCGGCCGAAGCGACCATCGCGACGTTCGTCTTCCCGTCGGTCGAAGACCAGTTGTCCGACCAATGGCTTGGCGGCGGCGCGCAGAGCTTCATGAAGGGTGTGGCCGGGGTCTTTACCGAAGCGGGATCGATCCCCGCCGCGTTGGACACCTATGACGACGCGGTCGACGTGGAGCCGCTGACCGCCGTTTCGGGCGGCTGACCATCGGGAAGGCCGGGGGTGGACCCCGGCCTTTCTTCTGTTGGGCACCGGCGCGGTCGGTCGCCCCTAACCATGCGGTTAGAAGGATGTCCCCATGTCCGGTTTGACGATCGAGAGCCTCTCGATGCGATTCGACCTGCCCAATGGCAGCCATGTACAGGCGTTGAAGGACGTCTCGCTGATGCTGAAGCCGGGCGAGTTGATGAGCGTTCTGGGACCCTCTGGCTGTGGAAAGACCACGCTTCTGAACATCGTGGCGGGCTTTCTGGCACCGACCGAAGGCCGTATTGTGATGAATGGGCACGAGGTGCATGGGCCCGATGCGGAACGCGGGATGGTGTTCCAGCAGGGCGCCTTGTTTGAATGGATGTCGGTGCGCGACAACGTGGAATTCGGGCCACGCATGAAGGGCATTACCCAGGGCGAGCGGCGCGAAACGGCGGATCATCTGCTGGAGGTGACCGGCCTGCGCGATTTCAAGGACAAGGCGATTTACGAGCTGTCGGGCGGGATGCAGCAGCGCGTGGCCTTGGCGCGGTGCCTGGCCAACGATCCGGATGTGATTCTGATGGACGAACCTCTGGGCGCGCTGGACGCGCTGACGCGCGAGAAGATGCAGGGGCTGGTCCTGAAGCTGTGGAAAGAGACCGGGAAGACGGTGATCCTGATCACCCACTCGGTCGAGGAGGCGTTGCTTCTGGGCGAGCGGCTGTTGGTCATGGCGCCGAGGCCCGGGCGCATCCACCGTGAATACCGCCTGCCATTTGCGGATGCGGGCGTCGAGGCCGATCTGCGCGAGGTGAAGAAGATGCCGGAATTCGGAGAGCGGCGGGAGGAGATCCTGTCGATGATCTGGGAGATGGAGGAGGAAATCATGGGCCGGACGGAAACCGCATGACCGGGGTCATTCTTCTGGCGCTGTATGTGGCGCTGTTCATCGGCGCGATGCTCCTGGTGGGCCTCGTGACCCGAGGGCGCGAGCGGCATGATTTCACGGCCCTCAAGACCGTGACCTTCGGGGACGAAAGCGCGGTGCGGCCGAACCGGGCGGCGTCGATCATCTCGGTGGTGGTGATCTTCCTTCTGTGGGGTGCCTTCACGGGGTCGGTCATCACGCCGCTGCACGTGCCGGGGCCGTATCTGGGCGAGGGCGGGTTCACCTATACCGCCCAGGACGAGACCGGCGCGACCGACGATGCGGAGGTGCGCTTCGTCGTCCACGCGGTGGGCGAGGAAGCCGATGCACCCGATATCGGCGAAGGCGACGGCTTCGCGTTGAACGACACCGATACGATCGGGGCCTACCGGACCGAATTGTTCCGCGTCACCGCCAATGACGGCGATACCGCCACGGTGATCGCGGTGAACGGCCAGCCCATCGCCCCTGGCGAGACAGTGGCGTTCGAGACCGGTACGGTGACCATGACGCCGCGCGGATCGCTGAACGTGAAGCCGACGGCGGGGTTCCAGATGGACTCCATCTGGCTGCCCGCGCCCGAAGAGGTGGTGGCCGCCGCCGTGAACGTGGCGACCGAGGGCTTCCGCAACTTCACGCTGCTGCAACATCTGGGCTGGTCGCTGATCCGGGTCCTGGGCGGTTTCGTTGTCGGTGCGGCGGTGGGGATCCCGCTGGGCTATGCCATGGGCTTGTCGGGCTGGTTCCGAGGCTGGTTCGACCCGATCGTGGAATTCATGCGGCCGGTACCGCCCCTGGCGTTGATCCCGCTGGTGATCATCTGGTTTGGTATCGGCGAGCAGGGCAAGATCGTGCTGCTGTTCCTCGCCGCACTCTGGATCATGACGATCGCGGCGCGCGCGGGCGTGTCGGGCGTGAACATCGCCAAGATCCATGCGGCGTATTCCTTGGGCGCCTCCAAATGGCAGATCTTGCGGCATGTGATCGTGCCCAATTCCTTGCCCGAGATCTTCACCGGCGCCCGCGTGGCCATGGGCGTGTGCTGGGGCACGGTCGTGGCGGCCGAATTGGTCGCGGCGCAGAAGGGAGCCGGGATGATGATTTCCGTCGCGGCCGATTTCCAGCGCACGGATATCGTGATCACGGGGATCATCCTGATCGGTCTGATCGGCTACGGGATCGACATCCTGATGCGCAAGGCGGAGGTCTGGTTGGTGCCCTGGAAGGGCCGCGCCTAATGCTGGAACTGCGGCCCAATTGTGAGTGGTGCGACCGGGATTTGCCACCCGACAGTGCGGAGGCCCGAATTTGTTCTTATGAATGCACCTATTGCGCGACTTGCGTGCGCGACGTGCTGCAAGATGTGTGCGCGACCTGCGGCGGCGGGTTCGCGCCACGCCCGATCCGGCCCCGGCGGGCATATCGGGACGCGCCGAAGTTGGGGTTGGGAAACCAACCCGCCTCGACCGACCGGCGGCAGTCGAAACGGACCCGAGACCAGCTTGACGAGATCGTGGCACGGCTGAAGAACGTGGCGCCAGCAGAACAGTAACGGGCACGCGCCCAAGTGGCGTGATCCGTGACGTGGCGGCGGGCACACGGGCCGCTTGCGGTCCGGCCGGTCGAGGGGCTGGCGGTGGCGCTCGGCCGACGGCGTGGCATCCTGTTTTTGACCCGGCCCTGGACTGACGGGGCCGCTACAGCGTTTCGCGTTTGTTTGAGCAACGTTCATCGTAAGGCGCGTTCGATCCGAAGGGAGAGGCAGCGCCGTGCGATTCATATCAGACGCAAAGTACGTTAGCCCTGGCCGATCGCGCGGAGATCGTAGGAGGTCGTCTGGTAGATCTGGTTGATCCAGTTGCCATAGAGCAGGTGGCCGTGGCTGCGCCAGCGGTTCTGGGGCGGGCGGGACGGATCGTCGCCCGGATAGTAATTGCCGGGCACGTTGATGGGGGTGCCGTTTGCGACATCGCGTTCGTATTCCAGGCGCAGGGTGTCGGTGTCATATTCGAAATGGTTCATGATCGTCAGGGTCCGGTGGGCCGAATCCTCGATCAGGCAGGGGCCGGTATCGTCGGAGCCCAGGAGAACCTGCATGCCCGCGGCTTGCACCTCGGCGCGTTTCAACTCGGTCCAGCGGGAGACGGGGATGACGCAATCGTCCGAGAAGCCGCGCAGATAGGGCGAGGCGGGGGCCTCGTTCCGGACCCGGAAGCAGCCGAAGGATTTTTGCGGCAGGTCGTGTTTCGGGACGCCGTGGAAGTGCCAGGCCATGGCCATGCCGCCCCAGCAGATGCCGAAGGTGGAATGCACGTTGGTCTGCGTCCAATCCATGACCTCGCGCAGCTCGTCCCAATAGGTCACCTCTTCGTAAGGAAGGTGCTCGATGGGCGAACCGGTGATGATCAGGCCGTCGAATTTCTGCGCCTTCACCTGCTGGAATGAGCGGTAGAAGGCCGACATGTGGGCGGCCGGTGTGTTCTTCGACTGATGCTCGGTCATGCGGATCAGGGTCAGGTCGATCTGTAGGGGCGTGGCGCCGATCAGGCGGGCGAACTGCGTTTCGGTCGCGATCTTCATGGGCATCAGGTTGAGAAGGCCGATGCGCAGGGGGCGGATGTCCTGGCGCGTCGCCTCGTCGGCGCCCATGACCATGACGCCTTCATCCGACAGGATGTCGAAGGCGGGCAGGTCGTGGGGTAGGGTGATGGGCATAGTGATCTCCGGCGGTCCGCCGTGAGTTATGACGCGGCGCGGCGCTTGCCAATGGCTTCGGCGACCATGGCGATCACGTCGGTGGCATCCCGCGCCTGTGCCACGTCTTTCGATGAGATCGAGACGCCCCAGCGCGCCATCTTGGCGTAGCGCGGTTCGCGGGCATGGATCGCGGCCGCATAGATCGCGCGCATGAAGGCGTCGGGGTCCACGTCGTCGCCACCCTCCTCGGCCCAGCGGGCGGCGAGGAATTCGGGGCGGAAGCAGAGGGGCTTGGGGTCGCGGGCGAAGCGGTCGATCAGGGTCTGGGTGTGGGATGGGTCGCCCTCGATCCAGACGGGCAGTGTGTGGGCGGCCAGCACCCCCATGATCTCGTCCTCGGAATTGTCGGGATCGACTACCTCGACGATGGAGCCGCCGGTGTCGCAGACGAAATTGCCATAGCCATAGATGTCGCGCGCCCGGTCGATGAAGAACGGCGTGTCGAGCAGGGCGTTGAGTTCGGCGCGTTCGTGTTGCGATTGGCGAAGGCTGTATTCCTGATAGGACAGCCCGCCCTTGACCGGGTCGCCCGGTTTCCCAAGGTAGTTCGACAGGGGCGTCAGGTTTTCGAACGTGATGTTCGAGCCGATATAGATGCTGTCGGATTTCAAAAGACGCGCCAGATGCGGCTCTTTCATAGCGTGACGCTTAAGGTCGTCGGCGATGAATTCGCCCATATAGGCGGTGCCGATGCGGTAATCGATGGAATAGTGGAACCAGTCGCCGCTGGCGCGCAGCATCTGCGACAGATGCGTCTTGCCCAGGCCCGACATACCGAAGAGGGTGATACGCTTGTCGGTGGCGTCGCGGAACGCCTGGGGGCTGTCGTAGATCATGGGCTCCGCGTAGCGGCCCGGGTCAGCGCGCGCAACAGGCGGCCGTCCAGGATGGCGAGGCCGAGCGCCAGGAGGGCGAAGCCCGCGTAGACGTTGGGGGACAGGGCCTCGGCCCGGATCCAGACGCCGAGCAGGATGGCGACGGGCGGGATCAGCAAGGTGACGAGCATCAGGTTGCCCGAGCCCGCCATGGCCAGGACGCGGAAATATAGGAGATAGGCGAAGGCGGTGGCGATGATCGAATAGTAGAGGATCGCGATCCAGGTATCGGCTTGGCCCGGGAGGACGGGGCCGTCGATCAGGAGGGCGGCCGGTATCATGACCAGGGACGATCCGGTCAGCATGCCGGCAGCCTGGACCTGCGGCGCCAGGTCCTTCAGGTTCAGCTTGGCCCAGACCCCCGCCAGGGCGTAGCTGATCGTGCCGGCGACCACAGCCAGCTGGGCCGCCGAGCGTAGCTCGAAGCTGGCCAGGTTTTCGAGACCGATGGCGGTGGTGACGCCCAGGAAGCCGATGGTGACGCCGATGGCGCGGCGCGCGGTCAGGCGTTCGTCCGCAAGGAAGAGCGCGGCAGCCACCACGCCGAAGACGGCCGTGCCAGCGTTTAGGATCGACGTTAGCCCGGTCTCGATATGGAGCTGGCCCCAGGCCATCAGCGAGAACGGGATGACGTTGTTCAAAAGCCCCATCACGAAGAGCGCGGCCCAGGCGCGCGGCGCGCTAGGCAACGGCAGGCGGCGGGCGAGAACGTAGCCCCAGAGGACCAGAGCGGCGAGACCGACCCGGTAGGCGACCGAGGTGACGAAGGGGATTTCGTCGAGGGCCGTCCGGATGGCCAGAAAGCTGGCCCCCCAGACGAGACCGAGCAGAAGCAGTTCGGCCCAGGCACGCGTGGAGGGGGAGGCGTGTGTCATGGCGTCGGGCTAAAGCGGCGCGGGGCCGGAGACCACCCGGAAGGTGCGCAAACGCCCCGCAGCCGGGGCGCGGGGCGTTTGCGTGTCGTTCGTCGTCTTGCTTCAGAAGCGATAGCCGATGGAGATACCGGCGGCGACGGCGTCGTTATCGTCGAAATCGGCCAGCGACACGCCAGCCACTGTCGGATTCGCCGAGATGAAGCGGGTGTAGTTCACGCCGCCCGAGACCTTCAGCGCTTGGGTCACCTGATACGATCCGCCCAGCGTGATGCCGTAGCGGCCGTCGATCGGTGCCAGGGGCGACACGTTGTCGTCGGGGCCGGTATCGCTGAAGTTCAGAGTGACGGAGCCGGCGATGCGGTCAGTAAACTGACGGCCGATCCCCAGCGTGTAGTCCCGCACAGGGTCGATGGAGACGAGGCTGGTGCTGGGCGGTGTGATGCCCTCGAATTCGGGGGGGCGCACCGACAGGGCCGAATAATCGGCAAAGCGGAAAGACGCGAAGAGCAGGGTGCCTTCCGCGATACCCGTCTGGAACGAGATGTTGACGGCCTGGGGCGTGTCGATCTCGAAATCGTTGCCGTCGACCAGCGAGAAGCCCGGAGGCGCGCCGGGCAAGGTTTCGTCGGCGGTCAGTTTGTGCTCGATCTCCGAGAAGTAGGTGGCGGCGATGCGGAACGCGATTTCGGGGATCTCGTAGGCAACGCCGACCTGGAAGCCGGGAGCAGTGTCGCCATCATAGACGCCCGAATAGCCGTTGAGCGGCCCGTAGCCGAGACCGTTGAGGGCAACGGCTGCGTTCAGTTGTTGGATACGGAAACCGGCATGTGCGCTGACGCGCTCGTTGAACTTCCACCGGGCCAGGCCGGTATAGGCGACGGAATCGAGGAACGCCTGGGTCCCGCCCAGAAGGATGCTGCCACCATTGACAGCCAGGGGGTATTCGATATCCGCGCCGTAAGGTTGGTCGATGATCAGCGCGAGCGAGAGCCTGTCGGTGACCTGGTGCTTGTAGGCGATGCTGCCCTGAAAGTAATTGTCGCCCACGTCGCCCGACGACGTGCCGGTTCCCAAGAAGTCGCTGCCGCTGATATCCGGCGCGACGTAGCCCGCGTTCAGCTCCAGGTAGTTCCCTTCCTCGAAGATGATGTCGATGTCTTGGCTGGACCGGTCCAGCGCGCCGGCATGGGCGGTGGCCGTTCCGGCGATGATGGCCACGACGGCCAACGTGAAGCGTGTCATGTTCTGTCCCTCTTCCCTCTGGGGCGCCTGTTTTTGGTGATGACGCCTCGCGCTGCTCTGACGGCTTCCCTCCGGTGCAGCTCTGCGATGTGCAGCCGAGCGTTGGTGTAGGCGTGGGCTCGCGTCAAATCGGACCTCACGTCAGAGTGATTAGGGCCCGATTTTCGCCCTGAAACGGTGGCAAAGTGGCAACAAACAGGCCCGATTGTGGCGAAACCGATCAGGCGGGACGGCGCGCCGTCAGCGAGAGATTCGCCCAGGCCGCGCCGAAGACGACCGCGCCGCCGAGCAGCACCCAAGGGTCCAGCGCCTCGTTGTAAGCCAGCGCACCGATGACCGCGATCAGGGGCAATCGAAGGAAGTCCACGGGCATGACGACCGAGGCTGGGGCGAGTGTCAGGGCATTGGTCAGGCACCAATGGGCGCAGAGCCCGGCCAGGCCGATCAGGATCAACCAGGGCGCCGTCGTTGCATCGGGCACGGCGATATCGCCGTCGATGCCCGCGCAGAGGATGCCGAAGACGAGTTGCAGCACCGTGAGCCAGAAGAGGATGCCGATGACGGTCTCGTTACGGGTCAGTTTGCGGGTCAAAAGGTTTGTGAGCGCGAAGAAAAAGGCGGCGAGCCCCGCCCAGATCAGGCCCACCGAGAGGTTGCCGGAAAACGGCTGCGCGACGATTAGGACACCGCCGAAGCCGATGGCGGCGACGGCGTATTGGATGGGGCGGACGCGTTCGCCCAAGATCAGAGGCGCGAGCAGCAGCACCCAGAGGGGCGAGGTGAATTCCAGGGCGAAGACCTGGGCCAGGGGTGCCAGAGTGATCGCCAGGAACCAGAGGTTCTGGCCGGTGAAGTGGGCGAGGTTGCGCAGGGTCTGAAGCGGCAAGTTGCGGGTGGTGACCGTGCGCAGGCCGCCGGTGACCAGCCCCACGGCCAGAACGATCACGATGCCGACACAGGAGCGGTAGAGCATGATCTCGAACGTATCGAGTTGGAACGACACGGCGCGGCCGGCCACCGCCATGGAGGTGAAGGACGCGATGGCGCCGACCATCCAGGCGGCGCCGCGCAGATTGTCGGAGATCGCGCTCGGAGTTGTTTCGTCAACCTTGGGTCGACGGTCCCCGGCCGTCATCCTCGGGCTTGACCCCAGGATCCCGTGCCGCCGGATATCCCGGGGTTAAGCCCGAGGAGGACGCATCGCTGGTGCTGGCCGCGCGGGCGGTGCGACACGCCCTAAGATCCCGCGTCCGGGTCTTTGTAGACGCCCTGTTCCTTCAGCGCATCGACGACTTCGGCAGGCATATAGGTTTCGTCGTGGCGGGCGAGGATCTCGGTCGCCTCGAAATGGGTGCCGGTCCAGGTGCCGGTGCCGACCATGCCTTCGCCTTCGCCGAAGAGGTCGGGGAGAACGCCGGTAAAGGCCACGGGCACGGATTCGTTGCGGTCGGTGACGTTGAAGCGGACCTCGGTGCCCTCGCCGCGCACCAGCGTGCCCTCTTCGACCAGGCCGCCGATGCGGAAGACCTCGGTCGGGGGCGGCGGGGCTTCGACCAGTTGCGTGGGCGAGCGGAAGAAGTTGATGCCGTCCCGGAAGCCATAGCCGATCAGCGCCGCCGAGCCCGCAAGCGCAACGGTGGCCAGGGCGATGACCTGGATGCGGCGGGTCTTCTTGAGCGATCTCATCAGGCGGCCTCGAAGCTGAGCGGTCGGCGCAGGAACTGCGTGGCGCGATCCGAAACGCGGGCGGGGTCGCCGGTGGTTAGCATTCGGGCGGTCCCCCCTGCGGCCATATCGGGCCGTTTGGCAAGATAATGGGCCAAGCTCTCGGCGACAATATCGGCCTGGGAGAAGACGCGGACGCCCGGGCCCAGGGCGGCTTGGAAAGCGTCCTGCACCAAGGGGTAGTGGGTGCAGCCCAACACAGCGGCTTGGGGGTCGGGCATCTTGCGTTTCAGCGCGTCCACATGGCTGCGCACCAGGGCTTCGGCCAGGATCATGTCGCCGTCTTCGATGGCATCGACCAGGCCGCCGCAGGCCTGGGCTTCCACATCGACGCCCACGGCGCGGAAGGCCAGTTCGCGCTGGAAGGCGCGGCTGGCGACGGTGGCGGGGGTCGCAAACAGGGCGACTTGGCTGATTGCGACTTCGCGGGGCGGGGAATTGTCGCCCCAATCCCGCTCGGTCAGGGCTTCGATCAGTGGGACGAAGACGCCGAGCACGCGCTTGCCTTCGGGGACCCCGGCCTCCTGCATGCGGCGGAGCGCGGCGGCGGAGGCGGTGTTGCAGGCTAGGATGACCAGATCGTTGTTTTCCCACATGCGTTCCACGGCGGCCTTGGTCAGGCGATGCACGGCTTCGGCCGTGCGCACGCCGTAGGGGGCGTTGGCGTTGTCGCCATAATAGCTGAACTGCACATCGGGCAGCTTGCGGGAAACGGCGTCCCAAACGGTCAGTCCGCCCAAGCCACTATCGAAGACGCCGACGCTCATTGGCGTCTCTCTGGCTTGGCCATCATGTACAACCCGCCTTATGTGTGTCCCAGTCGAACCCCAGATCGTCCGCGTCTTCGCCGGCGGCATAGGTGCGGGCCCGCAGGAAAGACATCAGCTCGGTCTGGGTGCCGGGATGGGCGGCGATGTCCTGGGGCGGGATGGGCTGGCCGATGGATAGGCGGACGGGGCGGTCGGTGCGGGTTTTGAATTCGCGCACCAAGAGGCCGACACGCAAAGTCTCGTTCAGGTGGCTGGCCAGGTGGAAGAGGCGGCTGTTGGTGCCCTCAAAATGCACGGGTATCACGGTGGCGCCTGATTGTCGGATCAGCTTGGCCGAGAAGCCGCGCCAATACGGATCCTTGGCGCGTCCGAAGGGCTTAGCGGGGGTCGAGACCGCGCCGCCGGGGAAGACGCCGACGATGCCGCCTTGGCGCAGATAGGCCAGTGCGTCGCGGCGCATGTTCAGGTTGGTCTGCTGGGCGGCGCGGGTTTCGTCGAACGAGACGGGCAGGATCACGTCGGCCAGGTCGGGCGCGCGGACGAAGACGTCGTTGGCGATCACTTTGAAGCCGATCTCCTCGGCCGGGCCGCCGCGGCGGGCGCGCGACAGAATCAGCGACAGGACCAGACCGTCGAGGATGCCGTAGGGGTGGTTGGCGACGACGACGACCGGGCCTTCTGTGGGGATCATGTCCAGCGCGCCGCGCACATATTCGGGTTCCAGGCCATAACGGCGTGCCATTTCTTCCCAGAAGATCGCGCCCGAGGCGACGGCGTCGTTATAGCCTTTGGCCCGGCGCAGCAGGCCGGGGCGGCCGGTCAGCGTCTCCATCCCGCGGATCAACAGGCGCGCCCGCCGGGTGCGCGCCATGTTCGCGTAGGTGATTTCGCGGGCGACGTCGCTTTTCATAGGGCGTCGAATACCATCCGGGCGGCGCCCGCGCTACCGCCCTTGGGGCGGGATCAAAGCGGCTTCGCGTCGCGCGGCCATGTCGAGGTCGCCGTCGAGAATGCCGAGTTCGTCCAGGTATTCCGGCAGGCGGCCCGACAGCAGCAGGCCGGGATGCAGCGGCAGGTCGGCCTTCAGGGCGTGGGCAATGGACCAGGCGATGGTCGTGCAATTGCCGAAGACGATGTTGTAGAAGCGCGGACGGGCGGCCAGGTCGTTGGCGTAATCCACATAGGCCTGGAAGAGCGTGGCTCCTTGGTCGGGCGTGATGGTGGTGGGGAAGCGGCGAACTTGTTCGCCGCGTGCCGTGACGCGCAGGTCGACCACGTCGGATTCGGGTGCGGCGATGGTGGCCAATTCGAACTGGCGCAGGAAGCCGCCGGTGGCGTTGAAGGACTCGCCGATCTGGCGGCGGGCTTCGATGGTCCAGGCCACGTCGTTGCCATCGGCGAATTGGAAAGTGACCAGGATGTGGGCGATGTCCGGATGGCCCCAGACCGAGGTTATGAGATCCACACGGGTGATTTGCGACAGGTCGTAGGTCCGCGTCTCCCACGCTTCGGTGGCGGTGCCGTCGGGCGCCCATTGGAACGCGCGCACGTCCCGGAGCGTGGCAATGCCGTCGGTCACGGTGCCCGTGGTGCTGCGGGCCAGGTCGGGGGCCCAATCGCGGTCGGCGCGGGGCTGCATGGCGAAGAACCAGGCCAGGTGGACGGCGATGATCGTGGCCATGGCCAGCCAGCCGAAAGGGCGGCCCCAGAGCCACAGGCCGAAGGCGCCCGCCAGAGCCGCCAGGGCCAAGAGTTGGAGGGGCAGGGTCAGGCCATCGGGGGCGTGCAGGCGCAGGGCGTGCCAGGCCAGGAAAGCCGTGGCGGCGGCGATGATCAGAAGCGAGGCATCGCCGAGGTATTTCAGAAAGGTCATGGGGCGATCATCCTCGATCCCTTTGACAACAAAAAGGCGCCCGAGGGGGCGCCTTCCGGTTCGTCGCGCGCGACGCTGGCTCAGGTGTTGGCTTTGATGAAGCTGACCGCGTCGCCGAAGGTCTGGATGGATTCGGCGGCGTCGTCGGGGATTTCGATCCCGAACTCTTCCTCGAAGGCCATGACCAGCTCGACCGTGTCGAGCGAGTCTGCGCCGAGATCGTCGATGAACGACGCGGTCTCCGTCACCTTGTCCTCTTCGACGCCCAGATGTTCGACGACTTTCTTGCGGACGCGGTCCTCGATGTCGCTCATGTCTCTACCTCATTCCGTGACCCGCCTCGCGGGGTTGTCTCGCATGGTGGTGGCCCCATGCCGGACCGCCCCTTCGGGCCAGCGGGGAGTGCCCCGGGTGATCGTGCGCCGCCCTATATCATGGCGGTCTGGGATGGCAAATCGTTTCCCAGAGGAAGACGATACGCCCTTACCATGCTGTTTTGCGAGCCTGAAGCGGGTCGCTCCGCGTATTTTTGGACCAGTGGTGAGACGGGCATGTTAACCTTGATGGCGTTCTGGCATCCCTGGTCGATAAATACGGAGATCCGACGGCTCGGACTTGGACGCGGTCAGATCATGGCCATGCCGCCATTCACATGCAGCACCGTGCCGGTGACGTAGGCTGCTTCGGGCGATGCCAGGTAGAGCGTGGCGGCGGCGATTTCCTCGGGCGTGCCCATGCGGCCGGCGGGAATTTGGGCGTCGATCTTGGCTTTTTGGTCGTCGGTCAGTTTGTCGGTCATGGCCGTGGCGATGAAGCCGGGGGCGACGGCGTTCACCGTGATCCCGCGCGAGGCGACCTCGTAGGCGAGCGATTTGGCCATGCCGACCATGCCGGCTTTGGAGGCGGCGTAATTGCCTTGGCCGGGATTGCCCGTCGTGCCGACGATGGAAGAGATATTCACGATCCGGCCCCAGCGGGCTTTCATCATGCCGCGCAGCACACCTTTCGACAGGCGAAAGGTGGAGGTCAGGTTGACCTCGATGACGGCGGCCCATTCCTCCTCCGACATGCGCATGAAGAGGTTGTCGCGGGTGATGCCCGCGTTGTTGACCAGGATGTCGACGGCGCCCATGGCTTCGACGGCTTGTTTGGGCAGGGCGTTGACGGCGTCGGCCTCCGATAGGTTGCAGGGCAACACGTGGGCGCGGTCGCCGAGTTCGGCGGCCAGGGCGTTCAGAGGATCTTCGCGCGTGCCCGACAGGCCGACGGTCGCGCCTGCGCTGTTCAGCGTGCGGGCGATGGCGGCGCCGATGCCGCCGGAGGCACCGGTGACAAGAGCTGACTTGCCTGTAAGATCAAACATCTGTGGACCTTTCTTAAAGCGATGCGGCAGCGTCGGCGACCTGATCGGGTGTGCCGATGGCGCGGGTGGCGACGGATTTGTCGATGCGTCGGATCATGCCTGACAGCGCCTTGCCCGCGCCGATTTCCCAGATGTCGGTCACGCCATCGGCGGCCAGGTGCAAGATGCTTTCGCGCCAGCGGACGGCGCCGGTGATCTGATCCACCAGGAGGGACCGGATGGCGGCGGGGTCGCTGACCGGCTTGGCATTCACATTGGCCATCAGGGGTACGATGGGGGTCTGGATGTCGACATGGGACAGCGCCTCGGCCATGGCGCGGGCGGCGGGTTCCATGAGGTCGCAATGGAAAGGCGCCGAGACGGGCAATAGCATGGCGCGCTTGGCGCCGCGTTCCTTGGCCAGAACGGTCGCGCGTTCGACGGCGGCGCGGTGGCCGGACAGGACGACCTGGCTGGGGTCGTTGTCGTTGGCGGCTTGGCACACCTCGCCCTGGGCGGCGTCCTGGGCGACGGCGCGGGCGGCGTCGAGGTCCAGGCCCAGCAGGGCTGCCATGGCGCCGTCGCCGACGGGGACGGCGGATTGCATGGCCTCGCCCCGGGTGCGCAACAGGCGGGCGGCATCCGCGAGGTCGAGCGCGCCGGACGCGACGAGGGCGGAATACTCGCCCAGGGAATGGCCCGCGACGAAGGCGACGTGATCGGCGATAGACAGGCCCTGGGCTTCCAGCGCGCGCAGGGTGGCGATCGAGGTCGCCATCAGCGCGGGTTGCGCGTTGCGGGTCAGTTGAAGGTCGTCGGCGTCGCCGGTCCAGAT
>JBCDCW010000067.1:0-15136 GCA_039180995.1 Pseudomonadota bacterium | reverse complement strand
GGTCGCGCCAAGTCAGGACGTTGGGCCGATGGCGATGGCATCGGCGGGAATCCGCTGGATTCTGGTTCGGACGGTCAAACTGACGCTGGCGGGGCGGCGCCGCTTGGGTCGGTGGGCCGCGAAACAGGGCGACTCGGGCCCACCGGGTAGCCCATGGAGGACGATCCCGCGAGCTAGGTCGGACGCCACGGATCGTCGGACGTGTCGCGCTGCGGTTTGGACCCGGCGCCACGGTCGCCCGAGATCAGATCCGGGAAAGCGCCGGCAAAGCGGGCGGCTTGGCGGTCGGTCCAGCGGAGGTGCAGATGGACGCCGTCATCCTGCGTCTGCTCGGCCAGGATGACGCCGGAATCGTGCAGCCAGGCGCGGGCACGGCCTGCCGCGAAGGGAAGGACAAGCGCGACGTCGGTGAGCGCGTCGCGAAGATCCGTGTCGATGCGGGCCAGCAGGGCATCGAGCCCCTGCCCCGTGATGGCCGAGCCCAGATAGACATCGTTGCGGCGGGTGCTGAGGTTCTGAGCGGTCTCGGTCGTGTCGGCATCCAGCAGGTCGAGCTTGTTCCACATCTCAAGCTGCGGGATGTCCGGGTCGAGGCCGAGGCTGTCGAGGATGGTTTCGACGTCGCGGGCCTGGCCCTCGGTTTCCGGGTGGGAAATGTCGCGGACATGGATGACGAGATCGGCGTCCAGGACCTCCTCCAGCGTGGCGCGGAAGGCGGCGACCAGTTGCGTGGGCAGGTCCGAGATGAAGCCCACCGTGTCCGACAGGATGATGTCGAGCGGGCCGCCGCCCTGCCCCGTGTCGAGCGAGACCTGGCGCATGGTCGGGTCGAGCGTGGCGAAGAGCATGTCCTTGGCCATGACATCGGCGCCGGTCAAGCGGTTGAAGAGCGTGGATTTTCCGGCATTGGTATAGCCCACGAGCGCGACCACCGGGTACGGGACCTTGGCACGGGCGGCACGGTGGAGTTCGCGGGTTTTGACGACCTTATCGAGCTGGCGGCGCAGCTTGGTCATCTGCTCGTCGATGGCGCGGCGGTCGGCCTCGATCTGAGTTTCGCCGGGGCCGCCCACGAAGCCGAGGCCGCCGCGCTGGCGTTCCAGGTGGGTCCAGGCGCGGACCAGGCGGGTGCGTTGATAGCTGAGCGCGGCCAGTTCCACTTGCAGCACGCCTTCGCGGGTGGCGGCGCGGTCGGCGAAGATTTCCAGGATAAGCCCGGTGCGATCCAGCAGCTTCACCTTCCAGGCGCGTTCCAGGTTGCGTTGCTGAACCGGGGTGACGGCGCCGTCGATCAGGATCAATTCGATCTCGTCGGCTTCGATCCGGGTGCGCAGGTCGTCGACCTTGCCCGAGCCGAAGAGCATGCCGGGATGGGGTTTGGGTAGGCGGACGGTCTCGCCGCCGGTCACGTCGAGCCCCGGCAGGGCGTGGGCCAGCGAGACGGCTTCGTCGAGCGCATATTTGGGGTCGCGGCCGGAGCGGTCGCCGGCGCGGGTGTCGGGGTGCAGGACCAGGGCGCGGGTCGGCCGCGCCTCGGTGGAATGGAGGTTATTGGTCGCCAGCGGCGTCCTCGCCCGAATAGAGGTTGATCGGCTGGGCCGGCATCACGGTCGATATCGCATGCTTGTAGACGAGCTGCGATTGGCCGTCGCGGCGCAGCAGCACGCAGAAATTGTCGAACCAGGTGATCACGCCCTGAAGCTTGACACCGTTGATCAGGAAGATCGTCACCGGCACCTTGGTTTTGCGGACGTGATTGAGAAACGCGTCCTGTAGGTTCTGCTTGTCTGTGGCCATGGTGGTGTCGCCCCTTCCGCGCGCCCCGTTTTCGGCAGGACGTCATTTGATCACGAGGTGTTTATGCGGTGGGCAATAGGGGGCGTCCACCCCCGAAAGGCATGAAATTGACGCGGCACGGCAATCGACTGCCGATCAACTGCGCCAGAAGTCCGGGTTGAAGAGCGCAATCAAGGCGAGTGTCTCTAGCCGGCCCACAACCATAGCGGTTGCAAAGAGAATTTTGGCGGCATCGGTGACGGTGGCCAGGCTTTGGCCTGGGCCGAACGCGGCATCGGCCAAGGGGCCGGTGGTCGACAGGCCCGCGATGGAGAGGACGAGGGCCGATTCGAAGGTCAGGCCGGTGGCGGCGAGGCCGAGGGTCAGAAGGGCGATGGACACGGCGAAGAGCATGAAGAAGATCCAGGCCGCCTCGATCCCGCGGGCCGGGATGCGGCGCACGGCGCCGCGGCCGCCAGCGATGGAATGGGGGTGGACGAGCAGGTTCATCTCGCGCCGGCCATGGGCGTAGAGCGCGTAGATCCGCAGCAATTTCACGCCGCCCGCCGTGGTGGCGACGCCGCCGCCGAACATGGCGAGGCCGAGCAGGAGGACGGCCGGGGTCTGGAGGCCGGACCAGGCGCGGGCGGCGGCCCATTCGGAGGACACGAAGCCGGTCGTGGTCAGGTGCGACAGGGTGGTGAAGGCCGCGCCCCAGAGGGCGGCGATGGCGGCGGGCACATTGGCGCCCATATCGACCTCGAACGCCCCGATCCAGTGGCGCGCGAAGAGAGCCGCGGTCACCAGGATGACGATGGCGACGGCAATGCGAAGTTCGCGATCTTCGGTGAGATGGATCAGGCGGCCGCGGTAGAGATCGGCGGCGAAGGTCTGGCGGGAGACGGCGAAGAGCAGGAAGGCGAAGATGGCGATCTCGCCCGGGATCCCGGCGCCGGCGGTCTGGAACGCGACGGTGCCGCTGATGCCCGAGGTGGACAGGGTGGACATGGCGTGGATGGCGGCGGTGATGGGCGCGTCGCCCAGGGCCGCGAGGATCAGGCCCAGGGCGACCGTCAGGCCGGTATAGGTCGGGATCAGAGCGGCGGCGGCGCGGGCCAGCCGCTGTTCCGGCGTGGCGTTCTGGGCGCGGGAAAAGGCGACAATGGGCCGGTCGGCATCGTCGTCCTGCACGACCTCGAACCCGCCCAGGCGGAGGGGCGCCAGGATCGCGGCGGCGGCGATCCAGACCAGCAGCCCGCCTTGCCAGGCGACCAGGGCCCGCCACAGATGCAGCGTGTCGGACAGGCGATCGGGCTCGAAGACGCTGCCGCCGGTGGTGGTCGCCGCGGCGACCATTTCGAGCCAGGCATTGATGCCGCGCGTGTCGCCGACGATTTCGATCACGGGAACCGCGGCAATGATGGGCAGTGCCGCAAGCGCCGATAGCAGCGCCACCAGGTGACTGCGCGTGATGTTGGCCGATTTGCGGCGCGCGGTGGCCAGGGCGATGCCGCCCGTGAAAACCAGGAAGATGGTGCCGTAATAGAAGAAGACGCGGGATTCGTAGTGGTTGTCGCGCGTGAGCGCATGGATCGACGGCAGATACATGGAGGCCGACAAGATACCCGCCAACAGCACCAGAAGCGGCACGCGGGCGAGCGCGTGCCGCATCAGAAGAAGTCCACCTGCACTTGCAGCAGGCGCTCGACCTCGGGGACGTCGGCGGAAAGAGCGAAGATGGCGACGGTGTCGCCTTCTTCGATCCGGGTGCTGCCCTTGGGGCGCACGACCTCGCCCGTTTCCTTGCCGATGGCACCGACGATGGCGCCTTCCGGGAAGCTGACATCGCGGATCAGGCGGCCGGCCAGGGGCGAGGTGGACATGACCTGGGCCTCGATCACCTCGGCCTCGGCGTCGCCGACGGAATAGACGTTGCGCACGCGGCCGTGGCGGACGTGGCGCAGGATCGAGCTGACGGTGGTCTGGCGCGGGTTCACATAGGCGTCGATGCCCAGCGGCTCCATCAACGGCACCAGCGTCGGGTCGTTGATCAAGGCGATGGTCTTGTTGCAGCCCGCGGCGCGGGCCCGGACGGCGGCCAGCATGTTGGTCTTGTCGTCGTCGGTGACGGTCAGGACGGCATCGGCGCGTTCGATATTGGCCTCGCGCAGGAGTTCGATATCGAGGCCGTCGCCGGACAGGACGATGGTGCGTTCCAGCGCCTCGGCGGCGTGTTCGGCGCATTTGCGGTTGCGCTCGATCATCTTGGCGCGAATGCGCTCGGGCGCGGCTTCCAGCGCCTCGGCCACGGCCAGGCCCACATTGCCGCCGCCGATGATGACGATGCGTTCTTGCTTGCGCACGGCCTTGCCGAAGATTTCCTGCGTGCGGCCCAGATCGTCGGAATGGCACAGGATATAGACCTGATCCCCCGCCTGAAGCTGATCGCCCGGTTCGGGCGCGAAGAGCCGCTTACGCGAGTCGCGGCGCACGCCGACGACGACGGCGCGCAGGGTCGAGAAGAGTTCCGAGAGTTGGCGGAGGGGCGTGTCGAGGACCGGGCAATCGTCGTCCAGATGCAGGCCGATCAAGGTCGCGCGGCCATCCATGAAGTTTTCAACGTCGAAGGCTTCGGGGGCCCGCAGACGGCGCAAGGCGGCCTCGGCCACCTCGCGCTCGGGCGAGATGACGACGTCGATGGGCAGGTGATCGCGGCGGTAGAGATCGGCGCGCATGGCGGCCAGATAGGATTGCGCCCGCAGGCGGGCGATTTTGCGGGGCACGGTGAAGACCGAATGGGCCACCTGGCAGGTCACCATGTTGACCTCGTCCGAGAAGGTCGCGGCGATCAGCATGTCGGCATCTTCTGCGCCCGCCCGTTCCAGGACGTCAGGGTAGGAGGCGAAGCCGGTGATGCCTTGCACGTCCAACGTGTCGGTGGCGCGGGCGACAAGGTCGCGGTTATTGTCCACGACCGTGACGTCGTTGCGTTCGCCCGCCAGATGGCGAGCGATCTGCCAGCCGACCTGTCCCGCGCCGCAGATGATGACTTTCATGGAAGGCCCATTGGCGATTGCCGGAAGCGATGTGTTACGCCCGACCGGCGGAGCGGTCAATCGCCGTTGCCTGTCGGGCGTTTACCGGGATGCAGAAGGGGCATTGTGGGGCATTTCGCGATGCGTATGGTGGAGGGCATGCGATGGATGCTCCCTTTTGTGTTGGTGCTTGGCGGCTGCGCGGTCCAGACGGCCGAAACGGTCTGGGTGCGACCGGGCGCGCTGGCCTTCTAGGCGGAGCGGGCCCTGGTGAGTTGCACGCAGCGGGCCCGGATCCAGTTCCCCGAGGATCGGGTGATCGAGACGTCACCCAGCGCGGTGATCGGTGTCGGCGGCGGCAATCGCGACCGCCACCACCGCCGCTCCAGCGGGGTTTTCGGTGCTGTGGGCGTCGAGATTTTCGAGGTCGACCGCAACGCGCCGCGCCGCGATGCGGCCTTCGCGGATTGCCTGGGCCGCCAGGGATATGCGCCGGTCACGCTGCCATCATGCCCCGTGGGCGCGGCAATGCCGCTGGAAAGCCAGCCCTTCGACACGCGCGGGCTGTGCGTGGCGAATGGGCGTCTGGCTGCAAGTCGATAGGTGTTTTGCGAACGTCTTAGGCTGAAACCCGCGACGCCCAGCAGCCCCGTCGGCGGAATTGCCACGATCGGGCCCGCGCGCCATCCTATGCGTCGACACGGGCGGCAAGCCGTGATCCACCTTTGCGTGATTTTGGCGGTGTGTCCCTGGCCCTCGAAGAGAGGTCGTCTTTAACGGCCGGGCAAGGTGATGCGGCAAACTGTGTGATTTTGTTAAGTTTAGGATTTGTTCGGATGACATATGCAGGTCATGATTCACTGAGCCGATTGCCGGATTTTATCATCGGCGGTGCTCCGAAATGCGGAACGACCTCGCTGCATTTCATCTTGGATCAGCATCCCGATGTCGGAATGCCCGAAGCCGAGATCCACTATTTCGATGCGGACGACCCGATCGCCCATCCGGATTTCCTGTCCGTGTCTGGGGGACGTCTGGATTGGTTCGATGTGCGACCGTCGGCGGGCGAAAACCGGAAGTGGTACGCATCGCGGTTCGCGCCCTTCGAGGGGGCGACGATGGTGGGCGAGGATTCGACCACCTATCTGTTTTCCGAAGCCGCGCCCGAGCGGATCAACGCCATGCTGCCCGAGGTGAAGACGATCTTCCTGCTGCGGGATCCGGTGCGGCGGGCCTATTCGCAATATTGGCATCTGATCCGAAGTGCCCGGCTGTCCTGTAGCTTCGAGAAGGCGCTTTCGCTGCATTCGTCGATCATCCTGGGGTCGACCTACGCGCCGCATCTGCGCCGCTACTTGGACGCGCTGGGATCCGAGCGCGTGATGATCCTCGTCTTCGAGGATTTCCTGGCCGAGCCGCAGGCCTTCATCGACCAAGTTACGACGTATCTGGGGCTGGCCGCCCTGCCCCTGGATACCGTGAAGACCTGGTTCAACCGCAGCAGTTACCCCCGCTGGCCGCGGGTGCATCAACTGGCCAATCTGGTTGGGCGGCGGATCGTGGCGGGGCGCTATGCGAACCATATGGGACAGAAGACGGGGTTCCGGCAGCGGGCCCATCGAAAGCTTCACTATTATTGGTTCGAGCGGTTCAATCCCCTGCTGCTGACGGAAGCGCGCCCGCCCCCCATGCGCCCCGAGACAGCCAGCTACCTGGCGCAGCACTTTTCGGCCCGGAATGCGGGTTTGTCGGAGCTTCTGGGCCGGGATCTGTCCCGCGTCTGGCCGGGATTCGAGGGCTGATCGCGCGCCGGCGGCCTGCTAGTCGTCGACCCGGGCCACCCGCGCGCCGCCACGGGCGGCGGTGACCACGCCGAGGGATTTCAGCTTGCGGTGCAGGGCGCTGCGTTCCATGCCCACGAAGCTGGCCGTGCGGCTGATGTTCCCGCCGAAGCGGTTGATCTGCGTCATCAGGTATTGGCGTTCGAACAGCTCGCGCGCTTCGCGCAGCGGCAGGCTGGCCAGGCTGCCGGTCAATGTCATCTCGCCATTGTCGCCGCCGCCATCCGACGGGCTGGGCAGTTCCGAGGGCTCGATCGGCCCCGTGCCTTCGCCCAGGATCAGGACGCGTTCGATGACGTTGCGCAATTGTCGGACATTTCCGGGCCATTGCATGGTTTGCAGCAGGGCCTTGGTTTCGTCGCTGAGATCGCGCAGGGGCAGACCCTGGGCCTTGTTCAGCGCGGCGATGAAATGGTCGGCCAAGACGGGGATATCGTCGCGGCGTTCTTCCAGCGAGGGGACGGCGATGGGGACGACGTTGAGGCGGTGGAAGAGTTCTTCGCGGAAGCGACCGGCGCGGATCTCCTGCTGCAAGTCGCGGTTGGTCGAGGAGATGACGCGCATGTCGACGCGGATCTTCTCGGAGCCGCCCAGGCGGGTGAAGGATTGCTCGACCAGGACGCGCAGGATCTTGGACTGGGTGCCGACGGGCATGTCGGCGACTTCGTCGAGGTAGAGCACGCCCTCATGGGCCTGCTCCAAGAGGCCCTGTTCGATGCCGCGCTCGGCCGATTCGCGGCCGAAGAGGACAGTTTCCATCCGCTCGGGCTCGATAGAGGCCGAAGATACGGTGACGAATGGCCCAGAGGCGCGGTTGGAATTGGCGTGGATGTAGCGGGCCGCGACCTCCTTTCCGCAGCCGGCGGGGCCGGACAGCATGACGCGGCCGTTGGAATTCATCACCTTCTTGAGTTGGCTGAGCAGGCCCTTAAAGGAACCGGATTGGCCGATCATCTCGGCCGAGGATGCATCCTTGCGGCGCAGTTCGCTGTTCTCGGCCCGCAGGCGCGAGGTTTCCATGGCGCGCGAGACGACGACCAGCAGTTGGTCGAGGTTGAAGGGCTTTTCGATGTAATCGTAGGCGCCCTGCTTGATGGCGGCGACGGCGATTTCGATGTTGCCGTGGCCCGAGATGATGATGATCGGGACGTCGGGGTGGTTGCGGCGGACGGATTTCAGGATGTCGATCCCGTCCATGTCGCTGTCCTTCAGCCAGATATCGAGGATCATGGCGCTGGGCACCTCCTCCTCGATGGCGTTCATGCATTCGTCGGCGGTGCCCGCCATGCGCGTGCCATAGCCTTCATCCTCCAGGATGTCGGAGATGAGGCTGCGAATATCGGCCTCGTCGTCGGTGATCAGAATATCGCCCATGTCCTATCCCTCCTCGATATGGGGAAGCCTTATGACGGCCTTCGCCCCCGTGTGACCGGTCTCGTCCGGTTCGGCGTCTTGCAGTTCCAGCGTGCCGCCATGCTCTTCGATGATTTTCTTGACGATCGGCAGGCCCAACCCGGTGCCCTTGTCGCGCGTGGTGACGTAGGGCTCGAACAAGCGGGCCCGGTCGTCGGGCAGGCCGATGCCGGTATCGGTGATGACGATCTCGACCTTGAGGCCGTCGATGCGCAGCGACACCGAGACCCGCTGGGGCGCATTGTCCGACATTTTTTCGGACCGCGTTTCAATGGCTTCGCCCGCATTCTTGATGAGGTTGGTGAACGCCTGGCCCATCATGGTGGGATCGAATTCAGCCATCAGCGGGCCGTCGGGGATGTCGGCATCCAGGGTGATGGGTTCGAGTGCGGGCCCTTGGAGCGTGGCCGTCTCGCGCAGGAGGCCGGCCAAGTCACCGCGCTGGCGCTGGGGTTCGGGCATGCGGGCGAAGTCGGAGAATTCGTCGACGATGCGCCGCAGATCGCCAGTCTGGCGGACGATCATATCGGTCAGGACGCCGAGCTTCTTGCCGCTTTCCTCGGACAATTCGCGCTGGAAGCGCTGCTTGAGGCGTTCCGCGGAGAGCTGGATCGGCGTCAGGGGGTTCTTGATTTCATGGGCGATCCGCCGGGCCACATCGGCCCAGGCGGCCATGCGCTGGGCGCTGACCAGGTCGGTGACGTCGTCGAAGGCGACGACATACCCTTCCGGGCGACCGTCCGCGCCGGGGCGCGTGGCGATGCGGACCAGCAGGTTCTCGATCCGGCCACTGCGGGCCAGGCGGATCTCCTCCTGGACGGTGATGGCGTCGGTGCTGCGCAGCCGGTCGAAAAGCGCGCTGAATTCCGGCACGATTTGTTCCAGCAAGACGCCGTAGCGTTCGCCGTCGAGGCCCAGCAGGCGATGGGCCGAGCGGTTCAGGAAATCGACCCGGCCTTCGGCATCCAGCCCCACGACACCCGCCGTGACCGACCCCAGGACGCTGTCGAACAGGCGGCGGCGGCGTTCGGTCTGCATGTTGGTTTCGACCAAGGCGTCGCGCTGGCCCTTCAACTGCCGGGTCATCTGGTTGAAGATCCGCGCGAGCATGGCGATTTCGTCGTCGCCCGGTTCTTCGGCCACGCGGACATCCAGGTCGCCCTGCCCCACCCGCTGGGCGGCGCCGGCCAGGCGGCCCACGGGCCGCGACAGGCGTTCGGCGAACCACAGACCGACCCAGGTGGCGGCCAGGATCAGGATCAGCGCGAAGCCCAGATAGAGCAGGCCGAAATCGAAGAGCAATCGCCCGCGCCGTTCTTCGAGTTGGTTGTAGAGTTGGACGGTCGCCTCGGTCTCATCCAGCAATTGCAGGATGTCGCCATCGACCACGCGGGTCACGTAGAGATAGCGGTCGGGATAGGCGGTTAGTTTAAGAAGGGCCCGGAACTCGTTGATATCCTGATCTTCGATCAGAACGACGTCGCCTTGGGCGGCCAGATCCAACTGCGCCGAGCTGACCGGTTCGAAATCGAAAAGGTAGCTTCGGTCGCCCCGGGCCCGGATTTCCCCGGCGCCGTCGATCACGAAGGCCTCCTCCAACCCGCGCTGCACCAGTTCCTGCCCTTGCGCCAGCGATTGCCGAAGATCGCCGTCATTCATGAAGAAGCTGGCCTGTTTGGTGACGTTCAGGAAGCCCGCCAGGGCGCGGGCATCTTCGGTGAGATCGTCGCGCTGTTCCTGTTCGTAGGCCTGGGCCGCGGCCACCGAATTGCCCAGGGCGTTGCGAACCCGGTCGGAAAACCAACCTTCGAGGCCCACATTTATCGTTACGGTGCCGAAGATGGCTGTCAGGATCGTTGGGATCAAAGCGATGCCTGTGAAAACGCCTGTCAGCCGCAGATGCAGTTGAGACCCGGCCGATTGCGCCCGGCGTGCCGCCATCATCCGGGTCAGACGGCGGATGATCATCGCCGCCACAGCGAGGATATAGACCAGGTCGGCCAGTAGGATGGCCCGTAGCCAGGAGCCGTCGCCCGTGGGCGCGCGTGCACCGAGGATCAAGAAGGTCAGGACCACGAGAACAGGACCCAAGCCCACCAGAAGGAGGGTCAGGATGGTGCTGACCTGACGCCGCCCGCTCCAGAGAAAGGTGCGGGGAAGCAAGGTCTGACCGGGGGTCGCAGGAGCCCGCAAGGTCGCCTCGTTACAATGCCTACCGGAGCGTTGATCCCGCCGGGGTTGTGCCCGATCCGCAACGCCTGTGATGCATTTACATCAACTTTCGGCGCCTTGTCACGGGGATATCGAGATCGGTGATGCGTTTTCGCAGCGTATTCCGGTTGATCCCCAACAAATCGGCGCAGCGGGCCTGATTTCCGCCGGTCGCATCCAGGGCGATTTCGATCAGGGGCGCTTCCACTTGGCGCAAGATCCGCTGGTAGAGCCCGGCGGGCGGAAGCTGGCCGCCCTGAAGCTCGAAATGGCGGCGCAAGTGGCGTTCGACGGCGTCGGTCAGGTTTTCCGTGGCGGCCAGGCGCGGGTTGGCGGTGGCGGGCCCGAGGACGGCTTCGACCTCGGAGGTGGCGATTTCTTCGGCTGGCGATGTCGCCACCAGGCGGCGGATGACGTTCTCCAACTGTCGGACATTTCCGGGCCAGGGATGGGCGCGAATGGCGGACATGGCCGGATCCGAAAAGCGACGCAGTGAGCCACCGTCCCGTTCGGCGCGGGTCAGAAAGTGGCTGGCCAAAAGGGGAATGTCGTCGACCCGTTCACGCAGGGCGGGCACGTCGATCTGCGCCCCGGCCAGCCGGTAGTAGAGATCCGAGCGGAAGCCGTCGTCGAGAGAGGCGGACAGGTCCGTCTGCGTGGCGGCCATGATGCGCGGCCCGCCCGAGGGCAGCGCGTCGAGCATCCGCACGATGCGCGCCTGGGCATCTGGGGCGAGGTCGCCCACCTCGTCGAAGAGGATCGAGCCGCCACGGGCGGCTTCCAGCAATCGCGCGGGGCCGTCGAAACCCTCCAGATCGGACGGGCTGGCCACGACGAAGGGCAGCGTGCGCCGGTCGCTGAAATCGTGGATCGCGCGGGCGATCAGGGATTTGCCGGTGCCGCTTTCGCCGGTGATCAGGACGGGCAGATCGGTGTTCATGACCCGGGCCACCAAGCGGTAGAGCGCCTGCATGCGGGGTGTGCGACCGACCAGCGGCAGGTCGTCATTGGCGGCGACGGGGGCGTCGGGCGCGGGGATGTGGCGCTTTTGTTCCAGCGCGCGGGCGGCGCGCTTCATGAGGTCGGGCAGGTCGAAGGGTTTGGGCAGGTAATCGTAGGCATCCGCCTCGGTCGCCTGGATGGCCGTCATGATCGTGTTCTGGGCCGAGATGACGATGACGGGCAGGCCCGGTCGCTCCTCGGTGATCTTGGGCAGCATGTCCAGGCCGTTGCCGTCGGGCATGACCACGTCGGAGATGACGAGGTCGCCCTTCCCCTCTTCGACCCACCGCATGAGGGTCATGAGCGAGGCGGTGGCATGGACCTTGCAGCCCGCCCGGGTCAGCGCCTGGGTCAGCACGGTGCGAATGGTGCGGTCGTCGTCGGCGACGAGGATGGTACCGTCCATGTCGTTATCCTTCCGTGGCTTGCGGTTCGATCTTCGTGTTATCGAGCGGCAGGGAGATGCGGACAGCGGTGCGGCCCGGCACGCTGTCGATGCTGATCCAGCCGTCATGGTCTGCGATGATCTTGGCGACCAGCGCCAGGCCCAGACCCGTGCCGTTTTCGCGCCCTGACACGAAGGGCTCGAACAGCGAGCCGATCAATTCGCGGGGCACGCCGGGGCCGTCATCGACGATTTCGACCTGGAGCGGGACGGCGCCGCCCGTGCCGTCGGGGCGGCGCACGCGCAGGGATAGCTCGTAGAAGGTGCGGATGGTGATTTCACCACCCTGTTCAGCCACTTGCGCGGCGTTCTTCAGAAGGTTGAGGAAGACCTGCTGAAGCTGGTCCGGATCACCGAAGGTGGGTGGCAACGAGGGGTCGTATCGTTCCGTGATGGTCATGTGGGCGGCAAAGCCCACCATGGCCGAGCGGCGGGCGCGGTCCAAGACGTCATGGATGTTGACCGACCGCCGTTCGGGCGGGCGCAGGTTGCCGAATTGCTCGACCTGTTCCAGCAGCTTCACGATCCGGCGGCTTTCGCCGACGATCAGCTCGGTCAGCTCCAGATCATCGGCGCCCAGGTTCATGGAAAGCAGTTGGGCGGCCCCGGTGATGCCGGCCAGGGGGTTCTTGATCTCGTGGGCCAACATCTCGGCCATGCCGATGGCCGAGCGGGCCGCTTGGCGCGAACTGCTGGTATGCTTGACCCGCCCGGCAATGTCGCTGGGCGAGATTGCCAACAGCGTGCCACCGTCATGGGGCGAGATATGCGCCTCGCACCGGATGGCCGGGGCCGGGCCGACGGCCAGGGATGTGCTGTGGAGCGTCAGCGGCGCGTCGGTGCGGCGGACCCGGGCGGTGGCTTCGGGCAGGCCGGTTTCCAATGTCAGCACATCGACGGCGCGGGCCCCCGTCAGGGCCTTGGCGGACCGGTTCAGGAAGCCTTCGGCCGGGCCGTTGACGGCCTTGATGCAATCGTCGGCGTCGAGCAAAATCAGAGGGATGGGCAGGCTTTGCCAGATTGCCGGATCGCTCATGCGGCGCAGGCCTCGGGGCCGGTCAGCGCGTGGGGCAGATGGGCGCGGACGGTCTCTGGCGGGCCGGTTAGGATGGCGCGGCGCAGAGGCCGGGGCGTGCTGGCGGCGTCCATGTACCAGCCGAGATGTTTGCGCGCGACGCGACTGCCTAGGGTGGGGCCGTAAAAGGCGAGCAGCCGATCGTAATGGCGGCGCGCCAAGGCTGCCAGGGCCGGCCCTTCGGGCGCGTCGATCCATGGCCCATGTCCCAAACCAGCCGCGATCCGGGCGCAGGCCCAGGGGCGGCCTTGGATGCCGCGCCCGATCATGACGCCCGCCGCGCCGGAGGCGCGCAGAGCGGCGCGGGCGCTGGCCAGATCGACGATGTCGCCATTGGCAAGGACCGGGATCGTGACGGCATCGACAATCGGCCGGATGGCGGACCAATCGGCCTGCCCCTTGTAGAATTGACAGCGGGTGCGTCCGTGGATCGTCAGCATGCCAATGCCCGCCCCCTGCGCCCGGGCGGCCAGCGCAGCGGTGTCGCGGCTGTCATCGTCCCAGCCCAGGCGGGTCTTCAGGGTGATCGGGACCGAGACGGCGCCCACCACGGCCTCGATCAAGCGAAGCGCGTGGTCGTGGTCGCGCAACAGGGCCGAGCCCGACAGGCCCCCGGTCACCTTCTTGGCCGGGCACCCCATGTTGATGTCGATGATCGAGGCCCCCTGCCCTTCGACCACACGCGCGGCTTCGGCCATCCAATGGGCGTCGCGGCCCGCGATCTGGACGGATGTGCCGGTGGCATCGGCACCGATCTCGGCCCGGTCGCGAACCGATCGCTTGGCCTGCACCATTTCGCGGCTGGCCACCATTTCAGACACGACAAGGCCAGCGCCGAATTCTTGGACGATCTGCCGGGTGGGCAGATCGGTGATGCCTGCCATGGGCGCCAGCGCGACCGGCGTGGTCAAACCGAGAGCGGCGAGGCGGGGATCGAGGGCGAAGATGTGTGACAAGTGCAAGATTCCGATACGGATGGCCTACGGATTAGTCGTCCGGCGTCCGGAGGAGGAGATGTGCGCCAATCTTGGGGGCGCGAGAGGCAGCATATGCCTAATAATTGGGCAAGTCGCCAGCCCCCTGCCCCATCGGTTGTCACCGGCGGAGTGCGTCGGTAGCACGGGACAATTCGACCGACCGGAGTCGCCATGTCCCGCCCCAGTGCCACCGCCCTGATCGTCGCCGCTGGGCGCGGCGTCCGGGCCGGGGGTGGGACGCCCAAGCAATACAGGATCTTGGCGGGCCGCGCGATCTTGAGCCATGCCGTGGAATCCTTCCGGGACGTGGGCGATGTGGTCGTGGTGATTCACCCCGACGACCGGGCCCAGGCCGAGGCCGCCGTGTCCGGCGTGACGCTGGTCGAGGGAGGCGCCACCCGCGCGGCTTCGGTGAAGGCAGGACTCGCGGTCGTGAAAGGCGATCTGGTCCTGATCCACGATGCGGCTCGCCCCTTCGTGCCGCCGGATATGATCGCGCGGGTTCTGGCGTCGTTGGAGCGGTTCGAGGGCGCGGCCCCGGCCCTGCCGGTGGTGGACGCATTGTGGCGCGGGGGCGACCGGGTGCAAGGCGTGCAAGACCGCGACGGGCTGTGGCGGGCGCAGACGCCCCAAGGCTTTCGGACGGCGGCGATCCGGGCCGCCCATGCGGTGTTTGACGGCGAGGCGGCCGACGACGTGGCCGTGGCACGGGCCGTGGGAATGGACGTGGCCATCGTGGCGGGCGACGAAGCGGCGATGAAGATCACCGCGCCCGAGGATTTCGCGCGCGCCGAGAGGGGGATGAGCATGGATGTAAGGGTCGGCAACGGGTTCGACGTGCATCGGTTCGGGCCGGGCGACCATGTGATGCTGTGCGGCGTCGCGGTGCCCCACGGCCAAGGGCTGGTCGGACATTCGGACGCGGATGTGGGCCTGCACACCTTGGCGGATGCCTTGTACGGGGCCATGGCCGAGGGCGATATCGGGCGGCATTTCCCGCCCTCGGACCCGCAATGGAAGGGGGCCGAGAGCCACGTGTTCTTGCGGCACGCGGCGGTTCTGGCGCGGGAAAAGGGGTTCGCGGTTGGGAACCTGGATGCGACCTTGATCTGCGAGCAGCCGAAGATCGGGCCCCATGCGGAGGCGATGCGCGCGCGCGTGGCCGAGATCGCGGGGATCGAGCCGGGTCGAGTGTCGGTGAAGGCGACAACGTCGGAACGGCTCGGGTTCACCGGGCGCGGCGAGGGAATCGCTTGCATGGCGACGGCAACATTGGTGCGCACATGATTGCACAGATGGTCGCTACTCTGGGGGGGGGGGGGGGCGGTCGGCCCCCGCCCCCCGGCCCGCGGGGGGACGCG
>JBCDCW010000066.1:0-15205 GCA_039180995.1 Pseudomonadota bacterium | reverse complement strand
GGTGGAGACGTCTTCCTGCAAGACGGCATCGGCCAGGATATCGAAGAGCTTGGGGGTCTCGGATTGCATGGGAATCTCCGGTCAGGCGCGCACCAGCACGTCGCCGCGGGCAATCGGGCGGGCCGTGCGGATTACGCCGGCCGAGCGGAAGTCGAGCACGTCGCCGTCGAGCCCGAAATCCACGGTGACGTCCATCTGGCCGCTGGCATAGTCGATGGACATGGTCTGCGGACTGCTGGAAACGGGCTTGGCGAGGCCGTGCGCCACCGTCCCGGGGGCCAAGGCGCAGGCGGCCAGGCATTGGGACCCGGTGACCGCCAAGGCCGGATGGGTCTTCCACGGCATGAAGTACCGCGCCAGCAAATGGGCGTCGGTGTCGGTCGGTCCGATCAAACCGATCTTCGGAATCACTTGTTCGGAGACATCCCCAAACCCCATGGCCCGGCCCGCCGCCAGACGGATTGCTTCGAGCCGGGCGAAGAGATCCGCATTTGCGTCAAGATCGGCCTTGCTCTCATGCCCTGTCAGGCCGAAATCCGACAGCCGAGCGATCATCATCGGCATGGCCACGTCGATGCAGGTGACTTCGACCCCGTCGATGACATCCTTGGCTTGGCCGGTCGGGAACATCTTGCCGGACTTGGATCCGACGACGTCCAGGAAATTCAGCGCGATTGGGGCGGCGGTGCCGGGCACGCCGTCGATGGCGGTGTCGCCGTCATAGGAGACCTGAGCGTCGGGGGTCTGCACGATGGCTTCGACCCGGGCGCCGGTATTGACGGCGCGAATACGGATGGTCGTCGTGCCCTGCTGGGCGGCGACCAGGCCCATCTCGATGGCAGCGGGGCCGACGCCGACGAGAATGTTGCCGCAGGTGGGGCCGTAATCGACGGTCGGCTCGGTCGGAGAGACCTGGGCGAAGAAATAGTCGACGTCGATGTCCGGCTCGGCGGAGCGGCTGATCATTGCCACCTTCGTGGTCACGGCATCCCCCCCGCCGATGCCGTCGATGTTGCGGGGATTGCCCGATCCGATGACCTGCAACAGCAGGGCCGTCAGCGCCTCGCGATCGTCCGGCAGGTCGGCGCGATTGAAATAGGGGCCGCGCGACGTGCCGCCCCGGAAGAAATGATACGGGATGGGACGCTGGGTCATGCGGCCTCTTGTTGGATGAGGGTGGTCATGGCCCGGGCCATGTCGGACGTGCCGGCCCGGCCGCCCAGGTCCGGTGTCCGCGTGGCGGGGGATCCCAGTGCCTGGTCCAATGCCCGCCGGATCAGAGCGGCGGGGGCGTCCTGGCCCAAATGATCCAGCAACATCGCGGCGGATCCGATCAGCGAGGCGGGGTTGGCGACGTTCCGGCCCGCCAGATCAGGGGCCGATCCATGTTGGGCCTGCGCCACAGCGTGGTCGCGCCCATGGTTCAGCGACGCGGCAAGGCCCAGGCCGCCCGCCAGTTCCGAGGCCAGATCCGACAGGATGTCACCATACATATTCGTCGCGATCACCACGTCGAAGCGGCCGGGGTCGCGCACCATCAACGCGGCGGCGGCGTCGATCAGAAGCTCTTCGGTCTCGATCTCCGCAAAGGCCTTGGCCACATCGCGCACCGTTTCCAGGAACAGCCCGTCCGACAGCCGCAGGACATTGGCCTTATGGATGATCGCGACGCGCTTGGCGGCCCGTCGGCGGGCCAGGGCGTATCCCGTCTCGGCAATGGCCCGGGAATTCGCTTCGGTGATGCGCCGCAAGGACAGGGCGACGCCTGGGACCGGCATGAACTCGGCAGGCCCCTGCGCCATGTTGCGGTCGGCGTAGAAGCCTTCCAGGTTCTCGCGCACGATGACCATGTCGACCGAGCGGCCAGTGGGCGTCGGTACGGCGGGGTGACTGCGCGCGGGCCGGATATTGGCATAGAGGTCAAGCGTCTTGCGCAGCATCCCGGATGGGTTGAGCCCCCCTTGATGCACTGGCGGATAGGCATTGTGCGACACCGGCCCCAAGATGACACCGTCCGCCCCGCGCGCCGCCTCGACGACGTGGTCCGGCAATGTCGTGCCCGTCGCCTCTAACGCCGCGAACCCGATTTCGGCCTCGCGAAGCTCCAGCGGCGTGCCCGTTACCGCGCAGGCATCGCGCAGAACGGCCAAGGTTGCGGCCATGATCTCCGGCCCGATCCCATCGCCCGGCAGCGCAAGCAATTTCATGTCAGCGGCCAGGGCAGGGCGACGACATCCTGCAACAGCCCCGGCGGGAAATCGCGACCCAGCGTGCCGCCCAGGAAGATCAGAACCGCCAGACCGATTGCCGTCATCAGGGCGGCGCGCGGCCAGGACACACCCGCGCGCAGCCGCAAGAAGGCCAGCAAGAAGATTGTCAGCGCCAAGACGAACCCGATCAACGCCGACAGGCCCAACAGGAACGCGAACCAGCCCAAAGTCGCCCAAAGGCCGTGGGGCGCCTCCGCATCGTCGCCGCCCCGCTCCATATCCGCGAAGATCGGCGCCGTCTCGGGCTGCTTCATCATCTGCACCAACAGCGTGGCGCAGGCGATCAGGGTGACGATGCCGACGGTGACCGGGAAGATCTTGTCGCGCAGCACGCTGATGGTCGAGGAATCGTAGACGGCCACGGCGACATAGGCCGTGACCGCCAAGAGAAAGATCAGCGGCGCCCGCTTGGTGCCCGTCGGTGGCGTGGCATTGCCCAGGATATGCTTGCCTTGCCGCAAACCGATCACGACCGAGATCACCAGCAGGATCAGAATACCGATAGAGACGGGAGAGAAGATGTAATCCATCCCCTGCCAGAAATCCCGCCGGAACTGGATCGTGCCGATCTGTACGGCCTGATTGGCGAAGCTTTCGGCCTGGGACGACAGCACGAAGCCGATCAGGAAGGCGGGTCGCGACCACTCGAACCGGCGCAGGAAGATGCCCAGGCAACCGATCAGCAGCAGGAAGGCCAGATCCATCAGCGACTGGCTGGACTGGAAGGCCGCGAAGGCGATCAGCATGAACAGAAACGGGGCGACCAGCGTGAAGCGGATCGTGGTGATCTTGGCGATCTGGCCCGACAGCAGGATGCAGAGACCGGCGCCGAAGACGTTGGCCAGGGCCAGCGACCACACGATGGTATAGGTGATATCCAGGTTGTGGCGCACCATATGCGGCCCGGCCTCATATCCCAGAAGGGCGATGCCGCCCAGGAAGACGGCCATGGAGCCAGAGCCGGGAATGCCAAAGATCAGGGTGGGGACCAGGCCGCCGCCCTCCTTGGCGTTGTTCGACGATTCCGGCCCGATCACCCCCCGGATGTCGCCTTGGCCGAACTGACTCTTGTCTTTGGCCGATTGCACGGTGAAGCCATAGGCGATCCAATCGACGACCGACCCACCCAGGCCCGGGATGACGCCCACGATCACCCCGATGGCGGCGGACCGCACCGAGAGCCAGATGTTCGACGCCCAATCCAGAATGCCCTGCATCCACCCCAAGCCGAGTCCGCCGGTCTTGGAGATCGCTCGGTCCTGGCGCAGCAAGGCAACGATTTCCGGAACCGCGAAGATGCCCAGCCCCACGATCACCAGCTTGATGCCATCCGTCAGGTAGGGGATGTCGTAGGTCGCCATGCGCAAGCTGCCCGACGCGTCGGATTCGCCGATGGTGCCGACCATCAGGCCCAACCCCGCCGCCGCGACGCCCTTCAACGGCACCCGACCCGCCAGGATCGCCACCATCGACAACCCCAGGAGGGTGACCATCAGCATCTCGGGCGTGCCGAAGGCGAGGATCAGCGGACGGGCGATCAGAATGAAGAAGGTCAGAACGATTGCCCCCAGCAACCCGCCGAACAGCGACGACACGAAGGCCGCCGACAGCGCCCGGGCGGCCTCGCCCTTCTTGGCCAACGGGAAGCCGTCCAGCACGGTGGCCTGACTGGCGGTCGAGCCGGGGATGCCCATCAGGACGGATGCGAACGTGTCCGAGGTGGGGACGACGGCAATCAGCCCGACCATCAGCGCCAGGCCCGAAACCGGGTCCATCCCGAAGATGAAAGGCAGCACCAGCGACAGGCCCGCAATCCCGCCCAAACCGGGAAAGACGCCCACCGATAGGCCGAGCAGAACTCCGATGATCAGAAAGCCGATCTGTTGCGGCTGCAGGATCAGCGAAAATGCTTCGCCGAGCGCGGGCAGCGCAGTCGCCAAGAGGTCCATCGGAGCCTCCGTCAGTCAGGAAAAGGGGGCGGTCCCGCCCGGTTCGGGCGGGACCGCAAAGACGTCAGTTCAGCGTGACGCCGTAGCTTTCTTCAAGCCAGTTCACCACGAAGGCGCGGGCCTCGTCCGGGACTTGCGTGCCCAAGCCGAAGGCGGCGTCCGCCGCGCCGCGGGTCATCTGCGGATAGACGCCCAGGGTGGTGGCGGCCAGCTCGTCGAAATCGTCGCGGGCGATCACATCCTCGAAGGCCTTGGCATAGGTCTCGACCACGTCGGCCGACGCGGTGCCGGGCAGGAAGACCATCTTCTGCGCCGGGAAGCCGGCGATGAAGAACGCCTTCCAGGCATCCCATCTGGCGCCGGACGTTTCGCAGGCCGGAGTGGCCTCGCAGACCTCCTTGAAGCTGGGCATGTCCGGGAAGGTCGGATCGCGGACGATATTGCCCGCGTCGTCCAGGGCGCCCCAGCTCATCATCGGGACGGCAAGACCTTCATCGACCATGGGCTGGACCGAGCGCAGATAGGCGGACGAGGTCTGGTAGTCGATGTTGGCCTCGCCCCGCTCGAACATCAGCCGGCCATCGCCGCGGCCCTCGATGCCGAAGACCGGTTCGACATTCATGCCCAGCATCTCCCAGGCGAGGTTGGCGACCAGGTCCAGGCGCGTGGCCCCCTGGCTGCCCCAGATGAAGTCGGTCTCCTGCAGGCCGGTGGCATCCAGCCCGTCCATCATCTCGGCCATGTCGGGCGGCAGATAGGCGACGCCGCCCGTGCCCGAGGCCAGCACGACCTGCCAGTCGTTGTATTCGTAGCGGACGCGCGGATCGCCCAGCAGATAGGGGAATTGCGTCGATCCCGACGTGCCGAAGATCAGCGTGCCGTCGTCGGTCGTCTGCTCCTGAAACCAATTGGCCCCTGTGGTCGATCCCGCGCCGGGGCGGAAACGGACGACCACCGTCGGATTGCCCGGCAGCGCCTCGGCCAGCAGGGGCGCATAGAAATTCGCCCAGCGCGCCGAGCCGCCGGATTCCGAGAACGGGATCACCCATTCCACCGTCTCGCCTTCCAGGTTCACGCCCCCATGGCCATCAGCCTGCGCGCCCGTCGCCATCGCGGCAGCCACGCCGCCCACAACCAAGGCCTGCGCCGCGCGGCGCATCGAAGAAGATTTCGTCATGTTTTCCTCCCATTGTCGCCGAAGGCCCCTCCCGGACACATCGCGCGATCTCTTTAGCGCGGCAGGTCCTGCCTCGCTTGATGCGATGGTCATGTGCTGCGAACCTTGCGTCAAGCTTGCAGCGCGGGTCTTTCGGGGGAGCCATGCGGATAATTCTGGTCGAAGATAATGCGAGCCTGGCCCAGGGCATTGCCTATCGCCTTCAGGATGCGGGACATGCGGTCGATGTGCTGGGCGATGGACGGCAGGCCCAGACGTTCCTGCGCCGCGAACCGTCGGACTTGGTCATTCTCGACATCAACCTGCCGGGTCTCGACGGTCTGGCGCTGTTGCGCGACATGCGCGACCGCGGGGATATGCGTCCGGTTCTGCTGCTGACGGCACGGTCGGATACGGTCGACCGGGTGCGCGGCCTGGATGCCGGGGCCGACGATTACCTGGTCAAGCCGTTCGAGATGGTCGAGCTTGAGGCCCGCCTGCGCGCGCTGTCGCGGCGCAAGACCCTGCCATTCCGCAAGGTGCTGGCCTTCGGCCCCCTGACGCTCGACTTGGATGCGCGCCAGGTGGCGGTCGCGGATGCCCCGCTGGCCATGCCCCGGCGCGAGGTCAGCCTGCTGGAAGCGCTGTTGGCGGCGGATGGTCGGACCGTGTCGAAGACGCAGTTGCTGGAACATACCTACGGCACCGGCAGCGACGTCGAGGAAGTCGCCATCGAGGCCCATCTGTCGCGTCTGCGCAAGCGGCTGAAACCCCATGGGGTCGCAATCGTCGTCCAGCGCGGTCTCGGCTACGCCCTCGCCGAAGGGCCGTCGACGTGACGACGTCGCTGCGCCTTCGGCTGACGCTGATCATCCTGCTGCCGCTGCTGGCCATCGGGGCGGTCGTCGGCGCCTGGCAGGTCGCCGATGCCCGCAGCACGGCAGCCAGCCTGTTCGACCGCAGCCTGCTCTCGGCGGCGCTCGCCGTCTCGGCGGATGTCGAACGGACCAACGGCAACGCCATCTCGCTCGAGACCGCCGATCTGCTGGCGGATACGTCGGGCGGGCAGGTCTTCTACCATGTCTTCGCCCCCGACGGCATCTACGTGCTGGGCTACGCCACGCCGCCCATCCCGCAAGGCAACGCCACCGAAACGGAGGCCGAGATCGCCTATTACGACGGCCGCTACCATCGTCGAGACGTGCGCGTGGTCCGCTACCGATCCGAGACGAACGTGGATGGCGTCGATGGCCTGTTCACCTATACCGTCTGGCAGGACGTGGCCGTCCGCGACGCCTTCGTGCGGGATCTGGTGCTGCGCACGTTCATCGTCATTGCCGTCCTGATCGGGTCGGTGGCCTTCGTCGTCTGGTTCGGCGTCAGCGTCGGCCTCCGCCCCCTCCTGGACCTCGAAGACGCGATCTCGCGGCGAAGCTCCGACGATTTGCGACCGATCCGACGCGCCGTCCCGCCCGAGACACGCGGCTTGGTCACCCGGCTCAACACCCTGTTCGGTCAGGTGGAACAGGCGATGGAGACGCAGACGACCCTGATCTCGAACGCCGCGCATCAGTTGCGCAATCCCATCGCCGGCGTGCTCGCCATGGCCGAGGCCGTGCGCTCCGCGCCGACCGAGGCCGCCGCGCGGGACCGGTCCGACGGTCTGCTGGAGGCCGCCCGCCGCGCCAGCGCCCTGGCCGACAAACTGCTGACGCTGGAACGGATCCGCGCCGCCCCGGTCGAGACACTTCAGGCCCGGGTGAACCTGGGGGCGATCCTGGACGAGGTCGCCGCCTTGGCCAGGCCCGCGGCGGAGTCGCGCGGGGTCGCGCTCGACATCGACATTCCCGCCGACCCGATCTTCGTGATCGCCGACGACGTGATGGTGCGCGAAGCCGTCGCCAACCTACTGGACAATGCGCTGCAACATGGCGGTCCGGACCTTCGGCGCATATCGGGCCGGGTGGTGCGCCAAGACGGGAGCGCCATCCTGAGCGTCGACGATGATGGCGTCGGGCTGCACAGGCGGGATGCGGAGGTGGCCCTGGCACGCTTCGGGCAGGTCGGTCCCGGCGATGGCAGCGGGCTGGGCCTGTCCATCGCCGCGGCCGTCGCGGATCGCCATGGAGGATGGCTGGATCTGGAGACCGAGCGAGCGGGCCTGGCTGTTCGGCTCCACCTGCCGCTGGCGGGCGTGTCCGCCTAGCGCCCCACGGCGTAGGCTTGCATCAGGCGCGGCGTGGCCGCGGCCTTCAGGATGCCGCCCGGTCCATGGGAGGCGGCGGTCAGGCGCCCCGCGCTCCACGGCTCCGCGATTTCGAGATCGTGGCCGCGGGCGCGGAGGGCGTCGCGGGTGGCCTTGGTGAAATGCGGCTCGACCAACAGATGGCCCGGTCGGCTGCCGCGCGGATAAAAGCTCGCCTGAAGATGCGCCGTGTGGAAAAGCGGCCCGTCGATGGCCGCCTGGAGGTTCATCCCATGGTGGATCACCCGCAGCAGGAAGGTCAGCTGCCACTGATCCTGTTGATCGCCGCCGGGCGTTCCGAAGGCCAGCCGGGTGCCGTCCGGCCCCCGTGCCATCGACGGCGACAGCGTCGTGCGGGGCCGGCGGCCCGGCGCAAGCGAGGTTGGAAGCCCTTCGTCAAGCCAGAACATCTGCGCGCGGGTGTTCAGCGGCACACCCAAGCGGGGCACGACCGGGTTGGATTTCAGCCAGCCGCCAGACGGCGTGGCCGACACCGCGTTGCCCCACCGATCCACCACGTCGATATGGACGGTGTCGCCCCGCCGCTCGGTCAGATGAGCCATGGTCGGTTCGCCGATGCCGATGCCGCGATCTGCGACCGGGGGGCGGGCGACCCGGTCCAGGAAGGCGTCGGCCAGTCCTTCGTGGCCCGGAATGCGACCGGGACGCTGGTCATGGGACGCTCGCTCCCCGATCAGGTCGCGGCGCTGGGCCGCATACTCCGCCGATAACAACGTTTCGACCGGGATGTCGAAATGGTCGGGGTCGCCATAATAGGCCTCCCGGTCGGCGAAGGCGAGCTTCAGGGCCTCGGTCGCGCGATGGACGAAGGTATCGCCCAGGGGATCGAGCGCGGCCATGTCCCAATCCTGAAGCATCCGAAGCGTTTGCAGCAGGACCGGTCCCTGGCTCCACGTCCCGCATTTGAAGACGTCCCATCCGGCGTAGTCGATGCTCAGCGGTGTCTCGCAGCGGGCGCGCCACTCCGCCATGTCCTGGCCGGTCATCACGCCCTTGCGGCGTGTGCCGGTGGCGTCCAGCACGCAGGCGTCCCGCAGATAGGCGTCGATGGCTTCGGCCACGAATCCTTCGTAGAATACGCGCCGCGCGGCTTCGATCTGCGCGTCATGGCCGGCCGCCGTCTCCGCCTCGGTCACCAGGCGGTCCCAGAAATCGGCCAGGGCCGGGTTGGCGAACAAGCTGCCCGCGACCGGTGGGGCCCCGTTCGGCAACCAGACGGGGGCCGAGGTGGGCCAGTCCTGCCGGAACACGTCGGCCATGTCGGCGATGGTGGCCGCCACGCGCGGCAGGATCGGGTGACCGTGGCGGGCATAATGGATCGCCGGAGCCATGACCGCACGAAGGGGCAGGCGGCCATGGTCTCGCAGCATCACCATGAAGGCGTCGAACTGGCCGGGCACCACCGTCGCAAGCAGTCCCGAACCTGGGATCAGATCCAGCCCTTCGCCCCGGTAATGGGCGATCGTGGCCCCGGCCGGCGCGGTGCCCTGGCCGCAGATGACCGTCGGCGCCTCGTCAGCCGCCGGCCAGATCATCGCGGGCATGTCGCCCAGCGGTCCGTTCAGATGCGGCTCGACCACGTTCAGCACGAAACCCGCCGCCGCCGCGGCATCGGCCGCCGTGCCGCCGTCTTCCAGCATCTTCATGCCTGCCGCCGAGGCCAGCCAATGGGTGCTGGCCACCATGCCGAACGTGCCGGCCAATTCGGGCCGTGTGGTGAATGTCATGGCGCCGCGCCCCCTCCGTCGTCCCCCGATTTAGTCCGTTCGGCCACATGGAACAGCTTGGCGGCGATGGGCGCGCCGGTGATCACGACTACGATCCGCGTCAGATGGTGGACGATCACGAAGCCCAGATCCGCGCCCGCCACGATGGCCAGGATCGCCATCTCGGCCTGACCGCCGGGGGCGAAGGCCAGGAAGCTCTCGACCGGGGGGGCGAGGCCCAGCAGATAGGACAATTCGGTGAACCCGGCCGCCAGCATGGCCAGCAACAACACGAAGACCACGCCCGCCGCCACGTCCCGCCGTAGCTCGGGCAATGTGACGCCCACATACCCGACGCCGATGCCGATCCCGATGAAGAATTGCGCCGCCAGGATGGCTTCGGCGGGCGGGCGCACATGGATCAATCCGGACAGCGACAGGATGGCGGTCACGATCAGCGGCCCCAAGATCGACGCGCCGAACAGCCCGAGCCGCTCGCCACCTTTCCAGCCGACGACGGCAGCTGCCACCATCAGCAGCAATTCGTGCCACGGCAGCGTCGCGGCGGGGACGCCGATGGGTTCGTCCAGCGAGACGCCGAACCCGGCGGTCAGGATGATCGGCGCGATGGTCACGATGATCAGCACCCGCGTGGCATGGATCAGCGACAGCGCCCGGACGTCGCCCCCGGCCTCCTGTCCGAAGATCACCATGTCTTGCAATCCGCCCGGCATGGCGGCGTACCAACTGGTCGCCCAGTCGAACTTGTAGACCCGGCGAAAGAAGGGGACGCCGATCAGGCCGATGATCGCGATGTAGAACGGGATCAGCGCGACCGAATAGATCAGTTGCGGCACCCGCGACATCAGCTCGGGTGTGATCGACGCGCCCACCGCCACGCCCAGGATGGTCCGGGCCGCGATCGAGACCTGTCCCATCCCCTTTAGCGGTGCCCCTATCAGGGCCGCGGCCAGGCAGGCCAGCATGGGGCCGAACAGGAAAGCCAAGGGCAGACCGGTCAACCCGAACGCCCAAGTGCCGAACAGGGCCAGGGCCAGCGTCAACGTTCGCTGACCGGCCGGGCTGCCGCGCAGGAAGGAGGAGGATGGTTTCGTCATGTTGCATCCCCTTGTATCCAAGTGTATGCAATTTGCAAATGCCCCATGGACCTCTCCCGATGCGCGCGCCCAAGACGACCGATGCGAACCAGGGCCAGGACGCCTATACCCGCCTCCTGGCCGAGATCCGAACCGGCAGCCTGGCCCCCGGCGCGCGTCTGACCGAAACCGATCTCGCGGCCCGCTTCGGCATTTCCCGCACCCCCGTGCGCGAAGCGATCCGACTGCTCGAAGTCGACGGCCTCGTCGCCCACACGCCCCGCGTCGGCGCCACGATCCGGTCGCTGGATTACGGCGAGATCACCGAACTCTACGAGATGCGCGCCATCCTCGAAGGCACCGCCGCCCGCTTCGCCGCCCGCGGCGCCTATGACAGCGAAACCGCCGAACTTCAGGCGATCAACAGCGAAATGGCCGAGGCCGGCGGGGAGATCGACCGGCTCTTCATGCTAAACGCCCGCTTCCATCAGGTCCTCCTGAACGCCGCCCGCAATCGCTTTCTGGTCCGCGCCATCCAGTCGATCCAGAAGACCCTGCTGATTCTCGGCCCGTCGACCATGGAAGAAGCGGACCGCGTCGAACGGGCGCTGGCCGAACATGACGCCGTAATCTCCGCCCTGCGGTCCCATGACAGCGCCGCCGCCGAGGCCGCCATGCGCACCCATATCGAAGCCGCCCACCGCGCCCGGTTGCGGCAATTGCGGATGGGACAGGACGATGCCTGACCTGCACCGCACCACCTGGGACGTCATCGTCGTTGGCGGCGGCAATGCGGGCCTCTGCGCCGCAATCGAGGCCGCCGAAACCGGCGCCCGCGTCCTGGTCCTGGAAAGCGCCCCCAAGCCCTATCGCGGGGGCAATTCCCGCCATACCCGTAACTTTCGCTGCATGCATCGCGGACCGCTCTCGGTCCTGACGGGGTCTTATGACGCGGACGAATACTTCGACGACCTGATCCGCGTCACTAAGGGAAAGACCGACGAAGCCTTGGCCCGCATGACGATCCAGGCCTCCGAAGCCTGCTTGCCCTGGATGGAAGCCCACGGGATCGCCTTCCAGAAATCGCTGTCCGGCACCCTGTCGCTCAGCCGGACGAATGCCTTCTTCCTCGGCGGCGGAAAGGCCCTGGTGAACGCCTATTACAACACGGCCGAAGATCTAGACGTGACAGTCGCCTACGATGCAGAGGTGACCCATATCGTTCTGGCGGACCGTCGCTTCCAAGGTCTGGACACGACCATCGGCGGGGCGCCGACGCGTATCGAAGGACGGGCTCTGGTGCTGGCCTCGGGCGGGTTCCAGGCCGATCTAGACTGGCTCGCCGAGGCTTGGGGCCCGGCCGCCCGGAACTTCCTGATCCGTGGCACACCCTATAACCGGGGCGTCATCCTGCGGGATATGCTGGACCAAGGCGCCGAAAGCGTCGGCGATCCGACCCAGTGCCATGCCGTCGCCATCGACGGACGGTCGCCGAAATTCGACGGCGGCATCGTCACACGGCTCGATTGCGTGCCGTTCTCCATCGTCGTCAATCAGAGGGGCGAACGCTTCTACGACGAAGGCGAAGACGTCTGGCCCAAGCGCTATGCCATTTGGGGCCGCCTGGTTGCGGCGCAGCCCGAGCAGGTTGCCTATTCCATCATCGACGCGAAGAGTATCGAGACCTTCATGCCCTCGGTCTACCCGCCTGAGACGGCCGACACCCTGGACGGTCTCGGCCAGAAGCTGGGCATCTCCGGCACCAAGTTGCGCCAGACGGTCGAGGCCTTCAACGCCGCTTGCCAAGCCGGCACCTTCACCCCGACCGAATTGGACGGACTCGCCACCAGCGGTTTGACGCCGCCCAAGACCAATTGGGCCCGGCCCATCACCGAGCCGCCGTTCTACGGCTACGCGCTGCGCACCGGCGTGACCTTCACCTATCTTGGCCTGAAGGTGGATGAAACGGCGCGCGTCTCCGGCCCCGCGGGACGGCTGGCCAATGTCTGGGCCGCGGGCGAAATCATGGCTGGCTCGATCCTGGGCGAAGGCTATCTGGCCGGGTTCGGCATGACCATCGGCACCGTCTTCGGCCGCATCGCAGGACAGGAGGCCGCGGCCCATGTCGCTTGACACCACACCCGCCCCGACCGCCTTGCAGGAGGCGCGCCGCCAAATAGAAATCTGCAATGCCTGCCGCTATTGCGAAGGCTATTGCGCCGTCTTCCCGTCGGCCTTCGCGCAGCGGGCTTTCAGCGATGGCGACATCACCCAACTCGCCAACCTGTGCCACAATTGCCGGGGTTGCTACTACGCGTGCCAATATACCGAACCCCATGAATTCGCGCTGAACCTCCCGGCCGCGCTTGCGGATGTCAGGGTCGAGAGTTGGGATCAGTATATCTGGCCCGGCCAAGCCGCGCGGCTGTTCCAACGACATGGTGTGGCCCTTGCGGCGGCCCTGGTCGCAGGGATCGCATTGCTCTTCTGGGCGCTCGCCGTCCTGACCCCCGAAAGCGGGGCGGGGTTCTACGCTTATCTCTCCCATGCCGCCATGGTCGCGATCTTCGCGCCCGCGTTCTTGGCCCCGCTGGCGATCATCGCCATCGGTCTGCATCGATACTGGCGGAATGTGGGGGGCGACCGACTGCGATGGGCCCATGTGACGGCCGCCTTCCGCGACGCCGCCGGGCTGCGCAACCTGTCAGGGGGCGCGGCAGACGGCTGCAACTTCGAGAAAGGAGACCGCTATTCCCAAGCCCGCCGTAATGCGCATCACGCGGTCATGTACGGCTTCCTCCTTTGCTTTGCCTCCACCACCAGCGGGACGATCCTGCACTACGTCTTCGAGAGGCCCGCGCCCTATGGCTTGCTCAGCCTGCCCAAGCTCCTGGGCCTTCCCGGCGGGATCCTTCTGACCCTCGGGGCAGGGGCCTTGGCCTGGTTGAAGACCAAGGCGGATCCAGAGCTGGGGGCCGTGTCCCATTGGGGCGGCGAGATGGCCTTCGTCTTGCTGCTGGGCGCGACCGGGGCCACCGGGCTGGCGCTTTATGCCGCCACGGGCTCGGCTTTGGTCGGCCCCCTGTTGGCATTCCATCTGGGCACGGTGCTCGCCTTCTTCATCACCGCGCCCTATTCCAAGATGGTCCACGGCTTCTTCCGGCTGGCGGCGCTGATCCGCGATGCCCAGCGTCGAACCTGACGGCGTCCGCAGGCCGGCGGCCGATCCGTCATGCCCGAACACGCGAATTCTGCGGGTCGTAAGGGCAGGGCGGGATCACCTCGGCGGCGAAGATCTCACCCAAGAGGTCGACCGACAGTGCGGTCCCCGGCTCCGCCAGATCGGGCATCACGAAGCCCATCGCCAGGTTCAGACCCGTGCGATGGCCGTTTTCGCCGGACGTGACGGTGCCGACCACGCGATCTCCCACCTGGATCGAGGCGCCGCCCTGGGCCACCCGATCCGCGCCGTCGATTGCCAACGCAACCAGGCGCTGCCGCGGGCCGGCGGCCTGGCGGATGGCCAGCGCGGCCTTGCCGACGAAATCGCCCTTCTGCATCGCCACGAACCGCGCCAGGCCCGTCTCGAACGGGTCGAATTCCGTCAGGATATCCGCCTTCCAATGCAGGTATCCCTTCTCGATCCGCATGGAATCGACCGCGCGACTGCCGAACAGGCGCAGCCCATGCGCCTCGCCCGCTCGGCGGAGCGCCAGATAAGCGGCATAGATTTGCCCGTTGGGCACATGGATTTCATAGGCCAGTTCGCCCGAAAAGCTGACCGACAGGATCGTGGCGGGCGCGATCCCGACGAAGGTCTCGCTGACCGAAAGCCAGGGAAAGGCCTGCGCCGACCAATCGCCCCGGGCCACAGCTGACAGGACATCGCGCGCCCGGGGGCCGGCCAACACGAGCGCTGTCATATCGTTCGTCAGCGACCGGATGGTCACGTCCTCGTCCGGCCGCAGATGGGTCGTCAACCAGTCCATGTCATGGAATTCCGCCGCTGCCGCCGACCCGTACCAGACCCGGTCGGGCCCCCGATCGCTGGCTGGCAGATTGGCGATGGTCGCTTCGGCTTTCAGCATGCCGTGGTGGTTCAGCAGATAGCACCGGCCGACCCGTCCCGGTTTGCGCGGGATGCGCCCGCAGGCCATTCGATCCAGGAAGGCGTGAACCCCGGCCCCCGTCAGCTCGAACCGGTTGAACCCGCTCACCTCGGTCAGGCCGACCGACGACTGCACCGCGGCCACTTCGGCGGCCACGACGGGATGGACCTCGGTGTGGCGGAACCCCAGCGTTTCCATGAAATCGGGCATGGGCTTGATGTAGTCCACCCGCTCCCACCCGTTGACCACCCCGAACGCCGCCCCGTCCGCCGCCAGGAGGGGGGTCAGCGGCGTGGTCTTGATCGGTCGTCCAGCGGGCCTGTGTTCGTGCGGGAAATGGAAGCGGAACTCGTTTTGGTAATCCTCGACCGCCTTCAGAGCCGTCAGTTCCACATTCCCATGCCCGGTGAACCGCCGCGGATCCAACCCCCAGGTATCGTAGCAGGCCTCCCCATGGACGATCTGCTGCGCCAGCAGCCAGCCATGCCCGCCGCCTTCGCCCAAACCCGCGCGCAAGCCGATGATGCAATAGGCATTCCGCTTGCCCGGCACCGGCCCGACCAGGGGCGCGCCGTCGATCGTGTAGGTGATGGGGCCATTCACCACCGTATGGATCCCCACCTCGGTCAGCGCGGGCATGCGGGCGAAGGCC
>JBCDCW010000065.1:0-15483 GCA_039180995.1 Pseudomonadota bacterium | reverse complement strand
GCTGACGTGACCCATGGAAGGGACAGAGATGAAGATTGAAGACATCGCCACGCAGCCCATCGAAGGCCAGAAGCCGGGCACCAGCGGGCTTCGCAAGAAGACCAAGGTCTTTATGGAGCCGCATTTCCTGGAAAACTACGTCCAGGCCATCATCGACGGAATCGGGGGAGTCGAACGCAAGACGCTGGTCGTGGGCGGGGATGGCCGCTTCTTCAACGAACGCGCCATCCAGGTGATCCTGCGGATGCTGGCGGCCAACGGAGCGGCGGGATGCATCGTTGGTCAGGGTGGTTTGTTGTCGACCCCCGCGGCGTCTCATCTGATCCGCAAGCGAGAGGCGGGCGGCGGGCTGATCCTGTCGGCCAGCCACAATCCCGGCGGCGAGGACGGGGATTTCGGGCTGAAGTATAACGGCCCCAACGGCGGACCGGCGACCGAGATTGTGACGAACCGGATCTTCGAAGCAACCAAGACTATCGGGACCTATCGCATCGTCACGGCCGAGACCATCGACCTCCAGACGTTGGGCAACCACAGGCTGGGCGACATGGCCGTCGAGGTGGTCGATCCCGTCGCCGATTACGCCGCGCTGATGGAACGCTTGTTCGACTTCGATAAACTGCGCGCGCTTCTCACCTCGGGCTTTCGGATGCGGTTCGATGCCATGCACGCGGTGACCGGGCCCTATGCCAAGGCGATCCTGGAAGACCGGCTCGGCGCGCCCGAGGGGACGGTTCTGAACGGCGTCCCATCGCGTGACTTTGGCAAGGGGCATCCCGACCCGAACCCGATCTGGGCCAAGCCGCTGATGGATGAGATGCACGGTCCCGACGCCCCTGATTTCGGCGCTGCCTCCGACGGGGATGGCGATCGCAACATGATCGTCGGTCGCCATCAATACGTCACTCCCTCCGACAGCCTGGCCGTGCTGACCGCCCATGCCCACCTCGCACCCGCCTATGCCAAGGGGCTGGCGGGTGTGGCCCGGTCTATGCCGACCTCGGGCGCCGTGGACCGTGTGGCGGCGAAGCTTGGCATCGGCTGCTATGAGACGCCGACGGGATGGAAGTATTTCGGCAACCTGCTGGATGCCGGGAAGGTCACGCTCTGCGGCGAGGAAAGCGCGGGGACCGGGTCCGACCATGTGCGCGAGAAGGACGGGCTCTGGGCGGTGCTGCTCTGGCTCAACATCCTGGCGGAGACGGGCCAGTCCGTGTCGGATCTCATGACCGCGTTCTGGCGGGAATACGGGCGCTGCTACTACACGCGGCACGATTACGAGGACATCGAGACCGAGAAGGCCGAGGCGGTCATGTCCCACCTGCGTGGGCAGTTGACGGAACTGCCCGGTCGGACCGTCGGAGACCTCAACGTCGAGTTCGCCGACGAGTTCGCCTATGACGATCCGATCGACGGCTCCCGCGCCACGGGCCAGGGCATCCGCATCGGGTTCGACGGCGGCAGCCGCGCCGTCTTCCGCCTGTCGGGCACGGGCACGGTCGGCGCCACGATCCGGGTCTACCTAGAACGTCAGGAAACCGATCCGGACCTGCTGGCCTTGCCCGCGGCCGAGGCCTTAAAACCCATCGCGGACGCCGCACTCGCCGTCTCGGACCTGTCCGCCCTCACGGGACGCAACGCCCCCGATGTGGTGACCTGACCGGAGCCGCGCCATGGCCGCACCCGAGAGCGACATCTTCGATCTGCGCCTGGCCCGCAGCGAAGGCGATCTCTGGCCGATGCTGGATCGCCTCTATGGCGACGACCCGCGCTATCCGACCATGCGTGAGGATCTGCTGGCCGAGATGCGGAAGGCCTGGCGCCAACGCCCCGCCGATCTCAAGGTTCTGGACCTCAAGCGCGATCTGGAGCCCGATTGGTTCCAGCGTCCCGACATGGTCGGCTACGTCTTCTACATCGACCGCTTCGCCGGCGACCTGAAGGGCATCCACGACAAGCTCGACTATCTGGAAAGTCTGGGCGTCACCTACATCCACGTCATGCCCTGCCTGCTGTCGCGCCCGGGCGACAGCGACGGCGGCTATTCGGTGATGGATTACCGCCGCATCAACCCAGCCTACGGCCGAATGTCCGACCTGGCTGATCTGGCCCGCGTGCTGCGCCGGCGCGGCATCTCGCTTTGCATTGATATGGTCCTGAATCACACAGCCAAGGAACATGATTGGGCCCGCAAGGCCCGCGCCGGGGACGCCGCGCATCAGGACATGTATCTGATGTTCGACGACGACACCCTGCCCCGCGCCTATGAACAAACCCTGGTCGAGGTCTTCCCCGACAATGCGCCGGGCAATTTCACCCATTACGACGACGACATCGACAAATGGGTCTGGACCACCTTCAACGAACACCAATGGGACCTGAACTGGGCCAATCCCCGCGTCTTCCTGGAGATCGCCAAGATCATGATGTTCCTGGCGAACAAGGGCGTGGACGTGCTGCGCCTGGATGCGGTGGCCTTCATGTGGAAGCGCATTGGCACCCGCTGCCAGTCGGAGCCGGAGGTCCACATGATCTTGCGGGCGCTCCGGGCCGTCACCCGCGTGGCCGCCGCGTCGGTCGTCCATCTGGAGGAAGCGATTGTCGGACCCGCCGAGATGCTCACCTACTTCGGCCGGGGCGAGCATGACGGGCGCGAAGGCAACCTCGCCTATCACAACAACCTGATGGTGCAGTTCTGGAGCGCATTGGCCGCGCGGGACACGGGGCTGATGACACACGTCCTGCGCACGCACTTTCCGGAGGTGGTCAGCAACGCCACCTATGCCACTTATATTCGCTGCCATGACGATATCGGTTGGGCCGTAACGGACGAAGATGCGGGGGCACTGGGTTTCTCCGGCCCCGCCCACCGCGCCTTTCTGTCGGATTTCTATGAAGGCACGTTCGACGGCAGCTTCGCGCGCGGCGCGCTGTTCCAAGTGAACGAGGAGACCGGCGACAAGCGCATCTCGGGCAGCTTCGCCTCGCTGGCGGGGTTGGAGCGCGCCATGGCCAATGGCGACGACGCGGGCGTCGAGACGGCGATCCAACGGATGATGCTGGGCAACGCGCTGATTGCGTCCTTCGGCGGCATCCCCTTGATTTACATGGGCGACGAGATCGCCATGACCAACGATTACGGCTATCTGTCGGTCCCTGACCACGCCCATGACAGCCGCTGGATCCATCGCCCCGTGATGGATTGGAACCGCGTCGTCCGGGCCGAGGCAGGACATGGCCCCGAGGCCCGCGTCCTGGCTGGCACGCGCTCTATCCTGGCCCGGCGCAAGGCCACGCATCACCTGCATGGCGGCCACCCAACGCGCATTCTGAACCCGGGAAATGCCGCGATCTTCGCCTTCGCGCGCATGACGCCCACAGGCAACTTGATCTGTCTGTTCAACTTCTCCGAAACGTGGCAAGGCGTGCCCGGTCACTGGCTGCGCGAGCAGGGCGTGGAACGTTTCCACGATGCCCTGTCCGACCATCCGGTGGACCTTGCAGACGACACCTTCGCCTTGCCGCCCCATGGGCGCGTCTGGCTGACCTGACCCGGAGAAAGCCCGGCCATGAACGCGATGACGGACCTGTCCGCCGAGAGCCTGCGCGCCCGCATGGCGCAGCATCTCACCTATACGCTGGGCAAGGACAAGGCGAATGCCAGCCTCTACGATTGGCGCATGGCGGTCAGCCATACCGTGCGCGACCTGATCGTCGAACCCTGGTTCGCAGCCACCCGCCGCACCTACGAGGCGCAGGGCAAGCGGGTCTACTACCTGTCGCTGGAATTCCTGATCGGCCGCATCCTTGAAGACGCCATGGTTAATCTGGGCCTGCACGAAACGATCTCGGACGTGCTGGCCGCCGACGGGGTGTCCTTGGCAGAGGTGGTCGAAGACGAACCCGACGCGGCCCTCGGCAATGGGGGCCTCGGCCGCCTGGCCGCCTGTTTCCTCGACTCCATGTCCACGCTGGGCTGCCCCGCCTTCGGCTACGGCATCCGCTACGAACACGGCCTCTTCCGCCAGCGGTTCGAGGGCGGCCGCCAGGTCGAACGTCCCGAAGACTGGCTCAACCAACCCCATCCATGGGAATTCGAGCGCCCCGAGGCCAGCTACACGGTCCCATTCAAGGGCCACCTGTCTGCCCAAGACGGCAAAACCGTCTGGACCCCGGCGGAAACCGTGCTGGCGCGCGCATACGACACCCCCATCGTCGGCTGGCAGGGTCGCTGGGCCAATACGCTAAGGCTCTGGGGCGCCCATCCCACCGACCTCTTCGATCTGGACCGCTTCAATTCCGGCGACCACACGGCCGCCGCCACGCCCGAAGCGCTGGCTCGCACACTCAGCCGCGTGCTCTACCCTGAAGACGCCACCGAAAGCGGGAAAGAGCTGCGGTTGAAGCAGGAATTCTTCCTGACCTCCGCCGCGTTGCAGGACATCCTGCGCCGCTTCCTGTCGGAATATGACGACCTGGCCCTGTTGCCCGAAAAGGTCGCGATCCAGATGAACGACACCCACCCCGCTTTGGCCGGGCCGGAACTGATCCGCCTGCTGCTGACCGATCACGGGTTGGATTGGGACGACGCGAAACGGATCGCGTCGGGCTGCCTGAACTACACCAACCACACGCTGATGCCCGAGGCGTTGGAGCGGTGGTCCACCTGGCTCATGGGCCGCGTGCTGCCGCACCACATGCAGATCATCGAGCGCATCGACGCCGAACATCAAGCCGCTACTGGCTGCGGCCCCGAGCAGCGCATCGTCCATCAGGATCAAGTCCATATGGGCACGCTGGCCTTCGTCATGGCGTCCCATGTGAACGGCGTCTCGGCGCTCCATACCGATCTGATGCGCCAGACGGTCTTCGCCGATCTCGACGGGCTCTATCCCGACCGCATCCTGAACCAGACCAACGGCGTGACGCCGCGACGCTGGATCCGACTGGCCAACCCGGCCCTGTCGCGCGTGATCACGGACGCCATCGGCCCCGATTGGGAGGCCGATCTGGACCGCCTGTCGGACCTGTCGTCCCATGCCGACGACCCCGCCCTGATTTCGGACCTGCGCGACGCGAAGCGTGCCAACAAAGTCGCCCTATCCAACTGGGTCTCGCGCGAGATGGGGATCGAACTGGACCCCGACGCCCTGTTCGACGTCCAGATCAAGCGCATCCACGAATACAAGCGCCAGCTTCTCAACATCTTCGAGACCATCGCCCGCTGGCACACCATCCGCGCCAACCCGGATGCCGACTGGACGCCCCGCGTCAAAATCTTCGGCGGCAAGGCCGCGCCCGGCTACTTCATCGCCAAGGACATCATCCGCCTGATCAACGACGTGGCTGGCGTGGTGAACGCTGACCCCGCCATGCGCGGCCGCCTGAAGATCGTCTATCCGGCCAATTACAACGTCTCCATGGCGCAACGCCTGATCCCCGCCGCCGACCTGTCCGAACAGATCTCGACGGCCGGGAAGGAGGCTTCGGGCACCGGCAACATGAAATTCGCCATGAACGGCGCACTAACCATCGGCACCTTGGACGGCGCGAATGTCGAAATCCGCAAACGGGTTGGGGCAGAAAACTTCTTCCTGTTCGGCCTGGATGCCGACGCGGTTCAGGCCCGCTACCGGGTCGCCGACCATGCAAGGCAGGCGATCCGATCCAGCAAGGGCCTGAAGATCGTCCTGCAATTGCTGGCCGAAGGCCGCTTCAGCCCGGACGAGCCGTCGCGCTATCACGGCCTCGTCGATGCCACCTGGAACCACGACCCGTTCCTGGTGGCCTCGGACTATGACAGCTACGCCAACGCCCAGGCTCGGGTCGACACCGCCTTCGCGGATCCCGACCGCTGGCACCGCATGGTCCTGCACAACATCGCCGGGTCCGGCCACTTCTCCTCCGACCGGACGATCCGGGGCTACATGGCCGATATCTGGAACGCGCCGAGCTTGCTTTAGCCCCGTATCTCCAAATCCAACGGTGCCTCTGACGCCAGATAGGCGAAACCATTGCCGGGCAAGTTCAGAATGCTGCCGGATAACTCGCCCGCTCGCGGGCCGGCCAATTCCGCCGTACCCGTCAACGACAAGACGATCGGCTCGGCCCGCAGGTTGAATATGCAGGTCAGCATCTGCCCATCCGCCTCACGCCGGAAGGCCAAGATTGGTTCGGGCAGATCGAGAAATGTCGTCTTTCCCTGGCTGAGCGTGGCACTGCCCTTTCGGTAGGCAATGACCTCACGATAGAAATCCAGCACACCGCCGGGAAGCTGGGCGTCCACCGCCTTGGCCGCCTGGGGCGGCTTCACCGGCAGCCAGGGCGTCCCGGTCGAAAAACCCGCATGGGGGGCCGCCGCCTCCCACACCATGGGGGTCCGGCAGCCGTCGCGCCCTTTGACGCCGGGCCAGAACCGGATCGCGGGCGGGTCGGTCAATTCCTCATACAGCATCTCGGTCTCGGTCTGCCCCAGTTCCTCGCCCTGATAGATGCCAATCGTGCCCTCGAAGGCCATCAGCATCGCGCAGGTCAGCCGGGCCATCGCATCCTCGCTGACGGCGTATTCCGCCCAGCGGGACACATGGCGCACCACGTCATGGTTGCTGAACGACCAGTAGGGCTGGCCGTCAGGCGCGTGCCGCTGGAACCCCTCGATGCAATCCCGGAAGTGTTCGGCCGTGAAGTCCGGGCTCAGCATGGCGAAGCTATAAGCCATATGCAGCCGTGACGTTCCGGCCGTGTATTGCCCCATCAACCGGATCGACCGGTGGCCCATATCGCCGACCTCGCCGACCATCATGATGTCGTCGTAGCGGTCGGTCAGGGCCCGCAGCCGCTCTAGAAAAGCCAAGTTCTCCGGCCGGTTCTTGTTGTAGATGTTGTCCTGCATTCCGAACAGGTCGGTCGCCATGACCTGCGGCCCCATCTGCGCTGGCGGGTTGGAGCGCAGCTGATTGTCGTGAACGTAGTAATTGACCGTGTCCAATCGGAAGCCGTCCAGCCCGCGCTTCAGCCAGAAATCACAGGTCTCCAGGATGGCGTCCTGCACATCCGGGTTGTGGAAATTCAGATCGGGCTGCGAGGCGAGGAAGTTGTGCTGATAATATTGCCCCCGCTGGGGGTCGAACTCCCAAGCGGGGCCGCCAAAATGGCTGTGCCAGTTGGTGGGCGGCGATCCGTCCGGCAACGGGTCCGCCCAGACATACCAATCGGCCCGCGGGTTGTCGCGGCTGAGGCGGGATTCCTTGAACCATTCGTGCTGATCGGAGGTGTGCGACAGCACCTGATCGACAATCACCTTCAAACCCAAGTCATGGGCGGTCTCGATTAGCCGGTCGAAGTCGTCCAACGTGCCAAAGCGTGGATCGACGTCCAGATAATCCGACACATCGTATCCCATATCGGCCTGGGGTGACCGGAAGATCGGCGACAGCCAAATGCAATCGGCGCCAAGCTCGGCCACATGGGGCAAGCGGCGCGTGATGCCAGGCAAGTCGCCGATGCCGTCCCCATTGTCGTCCTGATAAGAGCGCGGATAGACCTGATAGATCACCGCGTCGCGCCACCATTCTCTCATCACCACCTCCCATCCGTCTCGAAGTCGTTCGGCTTTTCCAATCGTCGGAGGCCGTGATCCAGCATGTATTTAGATACGCTGGACGACAAACATCCAAGTCCCGATTGCCGGTCATCTGGCTCCCGCCTCTAGCCGAGCCGTCCGCTCGTATCGACCGGTGTCCCGCCCGATGTCTGGCAATGGAAGGTTGGCGCTCTGCCCCGAATGAATGGTCGTACAAGCGGTGTTGGCCCCGGGTCTCTTGCCCAGAGATAAAAGCGTTTCCCGGAGAACCTGAGATATCGGCATTTCGAGAAACACGAGCAACATCAACGCAATGTCGAGACGATTCTCGCAAAGGCTGATCCAAGTGCTGCGAGAACCGCCATGGCGTCTGAGGGCGCGTTTCATGGCGTTCCCGATGGACCAATCTTGCGGTGCCAAGGCCGGATGCTGCGCTGATGCAGGCCCTTGAACGCCGATTACAGCGGACCAATCTGCGTCCCGGAGCAAGGGTGCCACGACATTGCGCGGCAAGGACATCCGCTTGTCGTTGCCGCTATCGTGACACGCCAATCCGCGCCGACAGCGTTTTGCGCCTTCAGAAGCAAGTTCATCGCAAGTCGCGTTCGACCGAAGGACGAGGCCGCGCCTCGTGCTGTAGATCACATGTAAACTGCTTCGGGCACCGACCCGCAAAGTCCGCGCCATTTCTGTCGGGGCTTAGGCGGTCTCAGGTCTGGCAACGCTCACCTGAGCCCGTCCGGCTTCCTTCGAGTCGTAGAGCGCGCGGTCGGCGTCGGCCAGCATCCGCTCCAGATCGAGGTCTCGGTAAAACGCGGACAGAGTGACGCCTGCGCTGCCGGAGATACGGCAGGCTTCTTGACCGAACGGGATCGGTTTTTCCAGGCGGCGAATGATCCGCTCACCGATGCGCACCAAGAGATCGGCATCGCCGCAATCCGGGAAGACCAGCACAAATTCGTCGCCGCCGATCCGGGCCACCAGATCGCCCAGCCGAACCTCTTCGGTCAGAATCGCCGCGACCCGTTCCAGCACAAGGTCCCCGGCGGCATGGCCCAACGTGTCATTCACCTGTTTGAAATGGTCCAAGTCCAGATGCATGACCCCGAAGCGCGGCGCCCGCCCACCCATCAACCGGTTGAGCACGTGGTCCAACGCACGCCTGTTCGGCAGGCCGGTCAACCCGTCGGTCTGCGCTTTCAACTCGGCGGCATCGCGGGCATCGCTGAGCCGCTCGCTCAGCCGGGCCAATTCCCGCAAGACGGCGTCGCGGGCCTCCAACAGGAACAGGATCTCGACAGCCGGGTCGATGGGGCTGAAATCGCCCGCGTCCAGCCGGTGGCGCGCGACGGCGCGGGCGATATCGGGGCCGAAGGACAGATCCAAAATGGCCCGGCCACCTTCCAACGGAACAGCGAAGGCGCGCAGACGGGTGCCGGGCCCGGCGGCTTCATCGGTCGCACCGCGAAAGCGAACGGCCAGGCGTCGCCCCGGATGGGCCAAAACAGCCTCGGGCGTGATCGGCACGGCTGGATGCAGCAGGTCGACCGCGTCCTCCAGCGTCTGGCCAACCAGATTGGGGGCGATCTTGTCGATCACCCGCCCGGAATGCAGGATCCGACCCTCTGCCTGATCGAACACCAAGGCCATGGGCATGGCGGCGTCCAAAGCCGCGGGCGTCAGGACAGCCAGGGTCATGCCGAGACGCCGATGGAAAAGTCCCGCGGGGGCGCAAACTCCGCTTCGAACAAGGTCACGGAGATCTGTTCGTGCCAGAGCCCGTCGATCTGTCGGCGCGCACCGCGATCCAGCATGGCGAGGACACCGTAGTCGTCGGCCATGGCGCGCAGGATACCGGTCATCACCGCCGCTGCACCAGAAATCGGCCAACGTACCGTGATCTCGTACTGCCCCGGCTCGATCTCTTCGGCGCGACAGGCCGGAAAATCCAAGTCCGGCACGGCCAGCCGCGCCCGGTCATGCATCTCGTCCAGGGACCAGAGCAAATCCTCGTAAGTCGGCCCCGAGAATCGGATCAGGCGACGCACGGGTTCCAGCGGAGGGGTCGTACAGATCCAGGTCCCGACATCCTCCAACAAGACGGAGACCGGCCTGCCCAAACGCTCCGCCGCGGCGGCAACGACGGCCAGGAACAGATCGTCCGGATAGGTTTGCATCGCCTCGAATTCCGGCGCATCCATCTCCGCCTGTTCGCGGACCGCCGCCCAGATATCGTGACCGTGGTTGGTCCGCAGGAACGTCTCCAACGATTTGCAGATCATCCCATGCATGACAGGCCCATCAGAAGTTTCTTGCCCTGCAACCTGCGCCGGGAAACCTCAAGAAAGGCTTAAATCAATCCGTCAGAAATCCGTCGGCGCGCCGCCTTCTTCCTTCCGTTTCGCGACGAATGCGCTCAATTCCTCCTGGATCGCCGCGTCCATCGGCGGGGCCTCGAAGGTATCGATGATTCGCCGCGACAAGTCATGGGCGCGCTCGGCTGTCCATACACCGCCCGCCAGGTCCCACGCCTCGAAGTTCCGCCAATCCGACAAAAACGGCGAATAGAATGCCGTTTGATAGCGGTCCTGCGTGTGTTGGCAGCCGAAGAAATGCCCATTCGGCCCGACTTCGGCCACGGCACCGACCCCGATGTCGGCCTCGGTCGTGGCCGTTAGCATCGGGTCGAAGTACCGCTGGATCTGGCTGAGAACCTCGCAATCCATCACGAACTTCTCGGGACTGGCGATCAGCCCACCTTCCAGCCAACCCGCCGCGTGATAGACCATATGCGAGCCCGACTGCACCGCCGCCCAGAGAGAGGCCGTCGTCTCCCAGACCGCCTGCCCGTCGGGCACATTTGCCGCGCAGACACCCGATGACCGGATCGGCAGATCGTAGAACCGCCCCATTTGTCCGGTCATCTGCGTGGCCCGCATGTATTCTGGCGTCCCAAAGGCCGGCGCGCCCGATTTCATATCGACGTTCGACGTAAACGTCCCGATCATCACCGGACAGCCCGGCGCGATGAATTGCAGAAGCGCGATCGCCGCCAACCCTTCAGCCAGCGACAATGTCACGGCGCCCGCCATGGTCACTGGCGCCATGGCCCCCGCGAGGGTGAAAGGCGTGACGACCACGGGCTGACCCCGCTTGGCATGCAGCATGGCCCCTTCCAGCATGGGGAAGTCGTGCTTCAACGGGCTGACCGAATTGATGTTGGTATACATCCGCGGGGTCGCCTCGAAGTCGTCTTGCGACAGACCGCCGGCGATGCGGGTCATTTCCATCACATCCTCGACCCGCTCGCGGCCCAGGGAGTAGGCGTGAACGACCTTGTCCGTCAGGATCAGCTTGGCCTCAAGGCAATCCAAATGCCGGACACCGGCATGCACATCAATGGGCTCGACCGGATAGCCGCCCGCGAAATGGATGCAGTTGAAGGCTTGGGTCAGCTTGATCAGATCGACATACTTTTCAAACGTGCCCGAAACCTTCTTGCCAGACTTCAAATCCCAATAATTCGGCGGACTGGAAACGTTGCCGAAAGCCATGTAATCGCCGCCAATCGTCAAGGTCTTTGCGGGGTTCCGTGGCGTGATCGTAAAGCTGGATGGCGCCCGCCCCACCATTTCCATCACGAAATCCTGGTCCATCCGGACATTCGTGCCCTCGACCTTGCAACCCGCACGTTTGAGATGCGCCACAGCGTCCGGGTTCAGGAACTCGATCCCGATCTCCGAGAGGATCCGCATGACGCCGTCATGGATCGTCTGGACGCCCCCTTCGTCCAAAGGCTCCGTCGGGCGATCCGTATTCCGGGGTTGGCGAAACGGCGCTTGCTCAAAAACCGCCCCGCCCGCGCGGTCGGCATGCCCCTTGCGTCCTCCGGTCCGGCGGCGGCGTGGGGCGGCATCGGCAACGGGTGAAGTCTCGGTCATGGCGGGCCTCCTTGAGCGAAGCGTCGCGCGCAAGCCCTTGCTGCACTTGGCGCCATGCGACCGTCCATGTCGCTTTCGGGCGCAAGGCCTTTCGCCAGGTCCTGGGTGGCTGACATGGGCAGACGTGCAGCAACGAACACGGCGGAACTCGTCAGCTTCGCATCATCCAGCATGCACAGAACCTGACGCCGCTGATCCGCGTGCAAGCTGATCGAGCGCACGACGACAACCGAGCGATCCAACTGGCCGTCAACAAACTCTCTCGATCCGCCTAAACGCCGGATCTCACGTAAACGGCGACAGCGGCCCTCGTCCGAGACCGGGCGCGTCGGGCGCGCTGGGACCCTGCGGTTCCTTACGCAATCGCGCGCGCGTCCAGCCATGCAGGCAGATCCGTAATGTCGCGCAACACCACGTCGGCATGGGGTGCGAGGGCCGCACGTTCCAGCGCGCCCGTCAGCACGGCGACCGCTATCATTCCCGCGTTGCGAGCCGCGCCCATATCCGTCAGCCCGTCGCCCACAATGGCGATCTCGGCCGGGTTCAACCCCAGATCATCCGCAAAAGCTAAGGCGCCCGCCGGCTCGGGTTTCGGGCCATAGCCACTGTCGCATCCAATCACACGCTGGAGGTGCGGGAGAGCTTCCATCTGCTCCAAATGATGTACGGCCTCCGCCTCGTCCGCATTGGTCAAGACGCCCAAGCTCAGCCCCCTGGCCTGCAACGCAGCGAGAAACGGTGCGACCGGCGTCACCGGCACCTGCGGCACGGCACGAAACCGCACAGCCAACCAGCGACTCAACCGCTCGGTCGGCCACCCGATCTCCGGGGCCATGGCTGCGGCCGTATCCCATCCGGTCGCGGTCACGAATAAGGCGCCCGCCTGGATCCGCCCAGTCGTCATATCGAAGCCGATGACCTCGCCAAGACGCGCGGGGTCGGCCCCGGTCTCTTGGGCTAGATCCTGCAATGTCCCCGGCAGCCAATCTTGCCACGTCGCGCGGAAATCCGTCAGCGTACCGTCTTTATCCAGAAGAATCGCGCGTATCATGCCGGGGGCCTACCGCACCCCTGGATCGTCAGTCCAGTTTGACTGCGCCGATCACCCGACCCGGCGCGCCGTCTGCCATGGATTGAGCCAACACAACCCGGTAATGGCCATCGGCCGGCTCGGGCAAGTCCATGACCGTCGGCGAACCATCCCAATCTGCCAAGATCGTCCAATCGCGGACCACGTTGTGATAGGTCACCTCGCGTCCGGCATTCTCCCCCCGGCCGATCTGGACCGTCGCCTTCGGCAACAGTTCCGCCAGAACAAGCCGCGCTGGCACGCCGCCGGCATCGGCCTGTATTGCGGTGCCGCCACTGCCGGTTGTCACCGCCTTCAGCACATCGTCCGTTGTGCCCTGATGGGCCGAAATTCGGCTCACCAATTCCATCGCCGACGGTCCCGCCACTTGGTCGGTCCCGGCAATCACGAATTGTGGGGTATAGACAACCGACGTTCCGGCCGCCTGCGCATAGGCCCTTTGACGGGCGGTGTAACCGGCCGTGGCGAAGGTATCTGTCCAGCCAATCCAATCCCAGTAATCCACGTGCAAAGACAAGGCGATCACGTCGTCCCGCTCGGCCAATTCACCCAAAAGCGCATCTGCGGGCGGACAGGACGAACAGCCTTGCGATGTGAACAATTCCACCACCACCGGATCTGCCGCCACCGGCATCGCGGCAAGTGTCATCGCAAAGGCAGTGGCCAGGCGCATGGAGGTCTCCGGTCGGTCGTCAATCGCACGATCCTGATATCGGATCGGCCGACGCCATGCCAATCACCCTCTGGTGAAGTGCTGCGGCGCAGCACGGGGGCATACGATAGAAAAACGGGGCCCCGCTCGGGACCCCGCCGATGAGCGCCCGCAGGGACGCGAAGAGGCTCAGGCCGCCTGCGCTAAGTTTCGCAGGACGTAGTGTAAAACCCCACCATTCTTGATGTAATCAATCTCCACTTCTGTATCGATTCGGCATTTCAGGGTCACTGTCTTCTCAGACCCATCCGCCATCTTGATCAAAGCATCGACCACCTGAAGCGGCGTCACATCGCCCAGGCCTTCGATGGTCACTTCTTCTTGACCGTTCAGCCCCAGGGACTTGCGCGTATCGCCCCCGGTGAACTCGAACGGGATCACGCCCATCCCCACCAGGTTGGACCGATGGATCCGCTCGAAGCTCTCTGCGATGACCGCTTTCACACCCAGAAGCGCCGTGCCCTTCGCGGCCCAGTCGCGGCTGGACCCAGCCCCGTATTGCTCGCCGCCAAAGATCACCAGCGGCACGCCCTGATCCTGCCAGGCCATGGCCGCATCATAGATCGAGGTCTGCGCCCCATCCGGCCCCAGCGTATAGCCGCCCTCGACCCCATCCAGCATCTCGTTCTTGATGCGGATATTCGCAAACGTCCCGCGCATCATGATCTCATGGTTGCCACGCCGCGACCCGTAGGAGTTGAACTCCCGCGGCGGCACCTGCCGCTCGGTCAGATAGCGCCCCGCGGGCGAGGTCTCCTTAAACGACCCGGCGGGCGAGATATGGTCCGTCGTGATCATATCCCCCAACATCGCCAGCACGCGCGCGCTCTTGATGTCGTGGATCTCTCCGGGGCTCGTGGACATCCCTTGGAAATACGGTGGGTTTTGCACATAGGTCGATGTCGCAGGCCAATCGTAGGTCTCCTGCTGGGGCACCTCGACCCCCTGCCACTTGTCGTCGCCCTTGAAGACGTCCGCGTACTTGGTCTGGAACGCCTCGCGGGTCACGGTCTTCTCCACCAACTCCGCAATCTCCTGCTGCGACGGCCAGATGTCCTTCAGGTACACATCCTTGCCATCCGGCGTCTGCGCGATGGGATCATTGGCCAAGTCGATATCCATCGTCCCGGCCAGCGCATAGGCCACCACCAGCGGTGGCGAGGCCAGGTAATTCGCCCGCACATCCGGGCTGATCCGGCCTTCGAAATTCCGGTTCCCCGACAAGACCGATGTCGCCACCAGGTCGCCCTCGGCAATCGCCTCGGAAATCTCCTTCTGGATCGGCCCGGAATTCCCGATGCAGGTGGTGCAGCCATAGCCCACCAGGTTGAACCCGATGGAATTCAGGTCCTCCTGCAACTCCGCCGCTTCCAGATAGGCCGACACCACCTGCGATCCCGGCGCCAAGGACGTCTTCACCCAGGGCTTGCGGTCCAAGCCAAGCGCGCGTGCCTTCCGCGCCACCAGACCCGCGCCGATCATCACATACGGGTTCGACGTGTTCGTGCAGGACGTGATCGACGCGATCACCACCTTGCCCGATTCCATCATGTAATCCTCGCCCGCCACGGGCACCTCCTTGCCCATGGGCCGCTTGAACGTCTCCGCCATTTCCTTGGAGAAGGCGGCCTTCGCCTCGGTCAGCTTCACGTAATCCTGCGGCCGCTTCGGCCCCGAAATCGCCGGGACAATCGTGCCCATATCCAGGTGCAACGTGTCGGTATAGACCGGCGCGTAATCCGCCCCGCGCCAGAACCCATTCTCCTTGGCATAAGCCTCGACCAAGGCGATACGGTCCGTGTCGCGCCCGGTATTCTCCAGATAGCGCAGGGTCTCCGCGTCGATCGGGAAGAACCCGCAGGTCGCCCCATATTCCGGCGCCATGTTGGCAATCGTCGCCCGGTCCGCCAGCGGCAGGCTATCGAGCCCCGCGCCGTAGAATTCGACGAATTTCCCAACCACGCCCTTCTCGCGCAGCATCTCCACGACCTTCAGCACTAGGTCAGTGCCCGTCGTCCCTTCGACCATCGAGCCCGTCAGCTCAAAGCCCACCACCTCGGGGATCAGCATGGAAATCGGTTGACCGAGCATCGCCGCTTCTGCCTCAATACCGCCGACACCCCACCCGAGAACGGCGGCCCCATTCACCATCGTTGTG
>JBCDCW010000064.1:0-15599 GCA_039180995.1 Pseudomonadota bacterium | reverse complement strand
CGACGTGATCGGCGATAGACAGGCCCTGGGCTTCCAGCGCGCGCAGGGTGGCGATCGAGGTCGCCATCAGCGCGGGTTGCGCGTTGCGGGTCAGTTGAAGGTCGTCGGCGTCGCCGGTCCAGATCAGGCCGCAGAGGTCTTCGCCCAAGGCGGCGTCGACGATGTCGAAGACCGCGCGGGCGGCCGGGACGGCATCGGCCAAGTCCTTGCCCATCCCGATGGTTTGAGCCCCTTGGCCCGGAAAGACGAATGCGCGGCTCATGGTTCCCTCTCCCATCGGCGTCGGGTCGGTCTAGACGGGCGGGCCGGGTGCTTCAAGCCAAGCGGACTCATGCGCAAGCCCCGAGGCGCGGCAGGCGCAGGGCCATTGTGCGGATGTGGGCGTTAACCTTCCGGTCCCATGCGCTACCTAAGCGTTAACCGCGCTACGGAGGCTCCGCCATGACCACGATTCCGACTGATCCGCCCGCCCGCCGCACGGAAGCGACCAACACGACCAGCACCTATGGCTGGGTCGAGCGGGCGTTTCATTGGGCCATCGCGCTATTGATCCCCACGGCCATCGCGCTGGGGGTGATTGCCTATCAGATGCCCTTCGACACGGACGAAGCGCTGGCTCGGAAAGCGACGCTGTTTTCGGCCCATAAGACGGTGGGGTTGGCGATCTTCTTCATCGCGTTGGCGCGGATCGCTTGGGCCTTGTCGCAGCCCCGACCGGCGCCGCTGCATGGCGGGATCGAGGGGTTTGCGGCGGCGATGGTGCATTGGCTGCTGTATGGTTCGTTGATCTTGGTACCGGCCCTGGGCTGGGCGCACCATGCGACCGCCGAAGGGTTTGCGCCGATCTGGTGGCCATTCGGGCAGAACCTGCCGTTTCTGCCCAAGGACCCGGAACTCTCGGGGCTGTTGGCGACGCTGCATATGACGTTCGAGCGGGTTTTGGTCGTCGCCCTTGGGTTGCACATTCTGGGGACGTTGAAGCACGTGATTATTGACAAGGATTCGACCTTCGCTCGTATGTGGCGCGGCGCGGATCCCGGGCCGTTGTCCACGGCGCGAACCCATCTGGCGCCCATCGGGGTCGCGGTCGTCATCTGGTCGGTGGCGCTTGGGGCCGGGCTTGCCATTGGGCCGAAGCACGGCGGCGCGGCGGTTGCGTCCGAAGCGGCGGCGGTGTCGGGCGTGTCGACCTGGGCGGTCGAGACGGGCACGGTGTCGATCAGCGTGATGCAACTCGGCCAGCCGGTGACGGGCACGTTCGGGGATTGGCAGGCGGCGATCGACTTCGACGAGACGCCGCGTGCGGACGGAACGGTGGGTGCGGTGGAAGTCTCTGTTTCCACGGGCTCTCTGTCGTTGGGATCGGTGTCGCAGCAGGCGACGTCCGCCGATTTTCTGTCGTCGGAGGTGTTCCCATTGGCCACCTATAATGCCGTGCTGCGGCCCGAGGGCGAGGGCTATGTGGCCGATGGGACGTTCGATCTGCGCGGGGTGGAATCGCCGCTGACGTTCCCGTTCGCGTTGCAGATCGACGGGGACCGGGCCGAGATGACCGGGCAGTTCTCGTTGGATCGGCGGGTGTTCGGGATCGGGGAGAGCTATCCGGATGAATCCTCGGTCGGGTTTTCGGTCACCGTCGATGTGGCACTGACGGCGACGCGGGTGGCCGAGTAACGATCGGCGGCGAAACGGGCGGTCGCCGTACGGGGTTTGGTAATGTCTCCTTAATGGGCGACCCTTTTGCGTGCTCGCGTTAAGGTTGTGTCAACTGTGCGCTCAGACTCCGGGGTCCTCAACAACTGGGGACTTTGGATATGCAAACCGTTCGACAGATCGCTGAACAGATCGTTTCCCGCGAGGGGGGCTATGTGAATGACCCGGATGATCCGGGTGGGGCCACGAACCATGGGGTGACCATCCACACCATGCGCGCGCTGGGGTTGGATCTGGATGGCGACGGCGATGTGGACAGCCGGGATGTTCGGGCGCTGACCCGGGCGAAGGCGGTGGATATCTTCATTGACCATTACTTCTACCGCGTGCGCGTGGATCGCCTGCCGCAGGTTCTGCAATCTTCGGTGTTCGACATGTATGTGAATGCCGGAGCGAATGCGGTGCGCATCTTGCAGCGTCTGCTGGGGCGCATGGGGCACCGGGTGTCGGTGGATGGTGCGATCGGACCGCAGACGGCGGCGGCAGCAGCGGCAGCGGCGCAGGAGGCGCCGGATCACATTGCAGATGCTTATGGCGTGGCGCGGCGGGATTACTATTACGCGCTGGCGGACCGGCGGCCGTCTTCGCGGAAATATGCGCGACGCCGGGATGGCGGGAAGGGCGGGTGGATCCGCCGGGCGGAGGAGTTCATCTCGGCCAAGTACCACCTGACGGAGGTCGAGCATCGCGCGCGGGTGGCCAAATGGTAGCCCGGGGCATCGAGGCGGTCGCGACGCTGGGGCGGGCGGCCAAGGGCGTGGCGGGCGTGTTTCGCGCCGATGCCACGGCGGGGCAGGCCTTGGCGCACGGGGCCCATCGGGCCGCATTGGAGCAGTTGGGCCGCGAATTCGAGCTTCCCGCGCGGGGGGTGTTCGACCGGGTCGTGGACGGGTTGAACCGGCTGCCGAGGCCCTTCCTGGCCTTGGGGACGTTGGGATTGTTCGTCTATGCCATGGTCGATCCGCTGGGCTTTTCGGAGCGGATGCAGGGCCTCGCCTATGTGCCCGATCCGCTCTGGTGGCTGTTGGGGGCGATCGTCGGCTTCTATTTCGGCGCGCGCGAGTTGCATTATCGGCGGCTGCCCGCGCCGGCGCCGCGACCTGAACCGGTGCACTCGGCCTGGCATGCCGACAGCGCGGACGGCGAGAATGCGGCATTGGCAGACTGGCGGCGGGCCCAGGACTAGGGGGCGAGCCTGCTGCGGCGTCCGGGTGCGCTTCGGCGCATCCGGACAGTCACGCATCCGTGAGCGCGACCCCCCGCCGCAACCCCATGGTGGGCGGCTGGGCTGTCGTGTAGATATGCGGTATGATCGTAGAACTTGGACATTTCGCCCTGATCCTGGCCTTCGCCGTGGCCGTGGTTCAGATGATCGTGCCGCTGATTGGCGCCCAGTATCGGTGGACGGGCTGGATGGCCGTGGCGAACCCTGCCGCGACCGTGCAGGTGCTGCTGGTGGCGTTCAGTTTCGCGGCGCTGACCTATGCCTTCGTGACCTCGGATTTTTCGCTGCGCTTGGTGGTTCTGAATTCGCATACCGACAAGCCGATGCTGTATAAAATCAGTGGGGTTTGGGGGAACCATGAGGGTTCGCTGCTGCTGTGGGTGTTGATCCTGGCGCTGTTCGGGGCCGCCGCCGCGTGGTTCGGGTCGCAATTGCCGGATACGCTGCGCGCCCGGGTGCTGGCGGTGCAGGCCAGCGTGGGCGTCGCGTTCTATGCCTTCATCATCTTCACATCGAACCCGTTCGAGCGGCTGATGATCCCGCCATTTAATGGGGAGGATTTGAACCCGTTGTTGCAGGACCCGGGTTTGGCCTTCCATCCGCCGTTCTTGTACCTGGGTTATGTGGGCCTCTCGATGGCGTTTTCCTTTGCCGTGGCTGCGCTGCTGGAAGGGAAGGTTGATGCTGCTTGGGGACGATGGGTGCGGCCTTGGACATTGGCGGCGTGGCTATTCTTGACCGTCGGCATCGGGCTCGGGTCTTGGTGGGCCTATTATGAGCTGGGCTGGGGCGGCTTCTGGTTCTGGGACCCGGTCGAGAATGCGTCGTTCATGCCGTGGCTGATCGCAGCCGCGCTGCTGCATTCGGCCATTGTGGTCGAGAAGCGCGAGGCGCTGAAGGCCTGGACGATCTTGCTGGCCATCCTGGCCTTCGGCTTTTCGCTGGTGGGCACGTTTATCGTGCGGTCGGGGGTGCTGACCTCGGTCCATGCCTTCGCCAATGACCCTGAGCGCGGGGTTTATATTCTAGCGATCCTGGGGATTTTCACAGGCGGGGCGCTGTTCCTGTATGCGGTGCGGGCGCCTGCGATGCAGGCACAGGGGGTGTTCGGTGTCGTCAGCCGGGAATCGGCGTTGGTGGCAAACAACCTGCTGCTGGCCGTGTCCTGCTTCGTGGTGTTCATCGGCACCATCTGGCCGTTGATCGCCGAGATGGCGTTTGACCGGAAGCTGTCGGTGGGGCCGCCGTTCTTCAACGCGGCGTTTACGCCGTTCGTCATCGCCATCGCGATCATCTTGCCGTTCGGGTCGTTGCTGACCTGGAAGCGGGGAAAATGGAAGACGGTGCGGCCGTTGCTGCCTGCGGCTGGTTTGGCGCTGGCCGTGGTTGGTTTGGTTTGGGCGATGCAGACGGGGCGGTCCCTGGGTGGACCGTTGGGCGCCGGGCTTGGCGTTTGGTTGGTCGTCGCGTCGTTGATCGACCTCATGTCGCGCACCGGACGCGGGCGCTTGGGGGAGCGCCTGGGTCGGGCGATGCGGCTGCCGCGCGCCGATTGGGGGAAGATGCTGGCCCATGGCGGCCTCGGCATCACGATCTTCGGGGTCGCGGCCCTGGTCTCGTGGGAGCAGGAGCGGATCGAGGTCATGGAGATCGGCGACACCATGTATATCGGGCGCTATGAGGTCGTGCTGGAGGACGTGCGGCGGTTCCAGGGACCGAATTACATTTCCACGCAAGCCGACCTGCATGTCTACGAGGACGGCGTGGATATCGGGATCATGCAGCCCGAGAAGCGGGTCTATCCGGTGGCGCAGATGCCCACGACCGAGGCGGGGATCGACAATGGCTTCACCCGCGACGTGTATACCGTCATCGGCGATCCGCAGGTCGGCGGCGGCTGGGCGGTGCGCGTTTACATCAAGCCGTTCGCGAATTGGATATGGGGTGGTTCCATCATCATGGCGCTTGGCGGGATCGTGTCCCTGACCGACCGGCGGTACCGCGTGGGTGCGGGGCAGCGGCGGCGAACGGCGGTGCCCGATGGTGGAGTTCCGGCGGAATGAGGGGGGCGGCGCTCATCGGAGCGTGCCTGCTCCTCTTCGCGGGTGGCCCGGGCGGCGCGGTGCAACCCGACGAGGTTTTGGACGATCCGGTGTTGGAGCAGCGGGCGCGGGATCTGTCGGGCGGCATTCGCTGTCTGGTGTGTCGCAATGAAAGCATCGACGAGAGCAACGCGGACTTGGCGCGCGACTTGCGCCTGTTGGTGCGGGAGCGGTTGGTGGCGGGCGATAGCGACCAGGACGTCCTCGACTATCTGGTTGATCGCTATGGTGAATATGTCTTGCTGAACCCGCCGGCCTCGGGCTCGACGTTGATCCTGTGGGGGGCGCCGCTGGCCTTGCTGCTATTGGGCGGGGCGGTGGCCGTGAACCATGTGTCCAAGCAGCGGAAGGTGGCAAGGCCCGCGACGTTGTCGGACGAGGAAGAGGCGCGGGTGAAGGCATTGCTGGACGCGGACAAGCCGGGCTGATACCGGGCAACACGGTCCGCAGTTCACCGAGGCGCCACCGTCCCCAACGGGGCATGCTGAACCTGCTTGATGCTCGTGAAGACCTCCCTCTGACGGCCCCTGTGGCGCGAGGGGAGAATGGTGGCCCTCCTGCCCAGGCCTTGGGTTACGCGCGACGGGGCGGAGAGAGATCATGACCCGAATGCCAATCCCTTTGTTGATCGAGGATGTTGGACCGTTCACCCGCGCGTTGCGGCGGGAGATCGGGCTGGAGATGCCGCACCAATCGGCGATGAACGCCGTGGCGCGCGCCGCCGGATACCGAAACTTCCAGCATTTGAGCGCCGTGCGTGGGGCGCGGGCGGTCGAGGCGCTGCCGGATTTGGGGCTCGTGCGGAAAGCCGCGGCGCGGTTCGACGGGCAGGGGCGGTTCACAGGATGGCCGGTCAAGCGGAGCTTGCGCCTGCTGTGTCTTTGGCCGATCTGGGCGCGCTTGCCAGCGGGGCATGAGATGGATGAGCGGGCGATTTCGGCGTCGATCCATGAGTTATGTACGTTCCGGGACGCGGCCGGGATCCGGCGCGAGATGGTGGGCGAAGGGATGCTGTGGCGGACGCGCGATGGCTCGGTCTATCGCCGGGTCGAGCAAGCGCCGGATGCGACGCAATTGGCCCTGATCCGAACGGTCGTCACGTAGCGGTTGGCGCTGGGCGCGGCTCTGATAGGGTCGCGCCGGATAGGCTGGAGGCCGTGATGCAATACGAAACGATCCGCTATTCCTTGCGCGACGGCGTGGGGCTTATGACGTTGACCCGGCCCGACGTGATGAATGCGCTGAGTACGCAGATGCGCGCCGAGATCCTGCATTGCGTGCGCGAAGCCGAGAAGACGGCGCGGGTGCTGGTGATGACGGGCAAGGGCAAGGCGTTCTGTTCAGGGCAGGATCTGGGGGACCGGGCCAATGTGGCCGATTTGAACCTGGAACGGACGTTGCGGGATGAATACGAGCCCATGCTGCGCGCGATCTTTGATTGTGAGGTTCCGACCATCGCCGCCGTGAACGGCCCCGCCGCCGGGGCGGGCGCGAACCTTGCGTTGGCCTGCGATGTGGTGATCGCGACCGAACGCGCGGTGTTTTTGCAGGCGTTCACGCGGATCGGGCTGATCCCCGATGCGGGCGGCACCTATTGGTTGCCGCGGCAGATGGGGACCGCGAAGGCGATGGGCGCCGCCCTGTTCGCCGAGCCGGTAACCGCCCGGCAGGCGAGCGATTGGGGCATGATCTGGGAAGCGGTCGAGGACGAGCGCTTCGAGGAGGTCTGGCAAGATCGCGCCCGGCAGCTCGCGAACGGGCCAAGCGTCGCCTATCGCAACGTAAAATCGGCCATCCGAGGCTCGTGGGATCGGTCTTTGGATGAGCAATTGGCCACGGAGGCCAGATTGCAAGGCGAGGCAGGTCGAAGCCGGGATTTCCAGGAGGGCGTGATGGCTTTCCTGTAAAAGCGACCGGCGAAGTTCGAGGGCCGGTAGGGCCGGGCCCTTCACCGAAACCCTTGAATGCAGCGAAGGGTCGGCTTGGCCGTTTGTCGGCGGATGTCAGAAATTTAGGCTTTTGTCAGCCTGTCTTGCTGGTGCCCCACCACGGATCATGCCCTGCGGCTTGCGCCTGCCAGTGCGTGCATCGTATTCCCCCAAGGAAAATATCGAGGAGAGCGGGCATGCGTCGTGTGGTGGTGACGGGTCTGGGAATGGTGACACCGTTGGCGAACGGGGTCGAAGAGACGTGGCGTCGGTTGCTGGACGGGCAGAGTGGGGCCGGGCCGATCACGCGGTTCGACACGTCGCATATGGCGACCACGTATGCGTGCGAGATCCCGCGCGGGGATGGGACCGAGGGGACGTTTAATCCGGATGATTGGATGCTGCCGAAGGAGCAGCGGAAGGTCGACGATTTCATCCTCTATGGAATGGCGGCGGCCGATCAGGCGATCAAGGATTCCGGCTGGGACCCAGACGAGGCGGGGAAGCTGCGCACCGGGGTGATGATCGGCGCTGGGATCGGGGGCCTGGAGACGATTGCGGACACGGCGATCACGCTGAAGGAGCGGGGGCCGCGGCGGGTCTCGGCGTTCTTTATTACCGCGGCGTTGATCAACTTGGTCTCGGGCCAGGTGGGCATTCGTTATGGATTCAAGGGGCCGAACCACGCGCCGGTCACGGCCTGTTCAACCGGATGCCACGCCATTGGGGATGCCAGCCGGATGATCATGTTGGGCGACGCGGACGTGATGATCGCGGGCGGGGCGGAGAGCCCGATCTGTGAGATCGGGATTGCGGGGTTCAACGCCTGTAAGGCTTTGTCGACCAAGTGGGGGGATGACCCAACCAAGGCCAGTCGGCCCTATTCCATAGATCGCGACGGGTTCGTGATGGGCGAGGGCGCGGGGATCGTGGTGCTGGAGGAGTACGAGCAAGCCAAAGCCCGCGGTGCGAAGATTTATGCCGAGATTAAGGGTTACGGCATGTCGGGCGACGCCTATCATGTCACCGCGCCGTCCGAGGATGGCGATGGGGCCGAACGGTCCATGCGGGCGGCGTTGAAATCGGCGGGGATGTCGCCGGGGGATGTGGATTACATCAACGCGCATGGGACCTCGACCATGGCGGACACGATCGAACTGGGCGCGGTGGAGCGGATGATGGGGAACCATGCATCGAAGGCGACGATGTCGTCGACTAAGTCGGCGATTGGCCATCTGCTGGGCGCGGCGGGAGCGGTTGAGGCGATCTTCTGCATCTTGGCCTTGCGGGATCAGGTGGCGCCGCCCACGTTGAACCTGGACGAACCGGCGGTGGAGCCGAAGCTGTCGCTGGCGGCGAAGGTCGCGGAGCGGCGGAAGATCAATGTGGTGTTGTCGAACTCGTTCGGGTTCGGGGGAACGAATGCATCGCTGGTCATGGCGCATGGAGATTAACTTCGGGTGGTAATCGTCTGATGTGGAAGCATTTGGCTGCCAATTTTCTGACCCTGTCCGTTGTGCTGGTCGCGTGCTTGGCCGCGCTGATCGGGATTGGGCAATCGCGCTGGTCTGACCCTGGACCGCTGGCGGAGGCGACGTTCTTTGAGGTGCCGCGCGGTGCGTCCCTGCGGGGCGTGAGCGAGCGGATGGTGGAGGCGGGCATCATCTCGTCAGCGCCAATCTTCCGGATCGGAGCGGGGTATACCGAGTTGGACGATGATTTGAAATTCGGGACCTATGAGATCCCGCCAGGGGCTTCGATGCCCGAGGTGTTGGATATCGTCACGTCGGGCGGGCCGTCGGTCTTTCCGTTCACGGTCACCTACGTGTTGCGGGCCAGCGGGCCCGAGATCCGAGTGCGCGAGCGGGTGCCGGGCCGCGAAGACTTGGTGGAAATCGCGACATTTGCGCCGGGGGATGAGGTGCCCGCGGAATATGGGGCGTTGTTGGAGCGGGGCGTGCCGATCACGTGGCGCGTGTCCGTGGCGCCCGGGCTGACCTCGTGGGATATCGTGGAAGGGCTGAAGGGCGCTGATTTCCTGACCGGAGAGGTCGAGGTGCCGGAAGAGGGCGTGTTGGCGCCTGATACCTATGAAGTGGCACGGGGGTCCGAAATCGGAGACCTGGTCGGACGGATGGCAGCGGCGCAGGAGCAGGCCTTGGCCGATGCCTGGGCCGAGCGGGTGCCGGGCCTGCCGATCGAGACGCCGGAGGAGGCGTTGATCTTGGCGTCGATCATCGAGAAGGAGACGAGCGTTCCCGACGAGCGGCGGCGTGTGTCGGCGGTGTTTGTAAACCGATTGAACCAGGGGATGCGGCTTCAGACGGACCCGACGGTGATTTATGGGGTGACCCAGGGGCGGGGTGTGTTGGGGCGCGGGCTGCGGCGCAGCGAGTTGGATACGACGACACCTTGGAACACGTACCGGATCGACGGGTTGCCGCCGACGCCGATTGCCAATCCGGGCGCGGCGGCCATTCGGGCGGCGGTGGATCCGGAGGAGACGGATTTCTTGTTCTTCGTGGCGGACGGGACCGGAGGGCACGCATTTTCGCGGACCTTGGCGGAGCATAACGAGAACGTGGCAGCGTGGCGCGCGATTGAGGCGGCGCGGGAGGCGACGACGGGGAATTGAGCGAGTCGATTGTCGTGGTGCGGGGAGGCCACTCCTCTCACTCCTCAAGGTATTGGATGTCAGGTTAAATTACTAAAAATCAATACTTTGGAATGAATTTTCGATTTGGGTGAGAAAGTGGGTTGACCCACCGAACGCTCAAAAACATCTTTAGGGCAAGCTGGAAGAAATGGGCGAGGCGATGCGGGACAATCCGGGTCGCCTTTTTCGTTTCTGCGTGACGTGCGGACCAAGGGGAAACCAGCACGAGGCTTGCACGATGATGGATGTGGTAATGGCGGCCCCCGGATTGGCGGGGGACGCGGCGACGCAGATCGAGGCGGTTCTGCGGAGCATGGAACTGGCGCGTACGGCGCTGGACGAGGCGGTTCAGAAGCTGAATGCGGGGGGGAAGGCCGAGGATGTCGGCTCGACCGCATTGGCCGTGAGCCGGGCTCAGACGGTGGTAGCCAATGAATTGCGGAGGATCGAGGATGCGCAACGGATCGAACGGGGCGGAGACGGGCTCGACCTCGATGCGGCGCGACTTGAGATCGGGCGCCGTCTCGATTGCATCCTTGCCGCAGGAGACGCGGGAGCGGTTCCTGAGTGAGTTGGAGGAGGAGGGCGTATTGGGCGCCCTCCCGTACTTGTTCGACTTCTGGGCGTTGGAGCATCAATTGCCGCCGGAAGGGACTTGGCGGACCTGGGTGATCCTGGGGGGGCGTGGTGCGGGGAAGACGCGCGCCGGGGCCGAATGGGTGCGGGCGCAGGTGGAGGGATCTCGGTCGTTGCAGGCGGGGCGGTGTCGGCGCGTGGCGCTGGTGGGCGAGACCTATGAGCAGGTGCGCGACGTGATGGTGGAGGGGGAGAGCGGGATCTTGGCCTGCTCGCCGCCCGACCGGCGGCCGGTCTGGAAGGCGGGGCAGCGGAAGCTGGTTTGGCCGAACGGGGCGGAGGCGGTGGCGTATTCGGCCTCCGATCCAGGGGCGCTGCGGGGGCCGCAATTCGACGGGGCCTGGGTGGATGAGTTGGCGAAGTGGCGGAACGCGCAGGAGGCGTGGGACATGCTGCAGTTCTGTTTGCGGGTCGGGGAGGACCCGCGGGCGGTGGTGACGACGACGCCGAAGAACGTGGCGGTGTTGAAGGATATCCTTGGGCGGGAGTCAACGGTTTGCACGCATGCGGCGACGGAGGCGAACCGGGCGAACCTGGCATCGGGTTTCCTGGCGGAGGTGAGGGCCCGGTATGCGGGGACGCGGCTGGGGCGGCAGGAATTGGATGGCGTGCTGCTGGAGGATGTGGAGGGGGCGTTTTGGACGACGGCTCAGCTGGAGGCGCGGCGGTGCGATGATCTGCCGGCGTTCGATCGGGTCGTGGTCGGGGTGGACCCGGCTGTGACGTCGAAGGGGGCGTCGGACGAGACCGGGATCGTGGTGATCGGGGTCGTTGCGAAGGGGCCGCCGGGAGACTGGCGGGCGGTGGTGTTGGAGGATGCGACGGTGTCTGCGGCCTCGCCCAGCGAGTGGGCGGCGGCGGTGGTCGGGGCCTATGAGCGCTGGGACGCGGATCGGGTGGTGGCCGAGGGCAACCAGGGCGGCGAGATGATCGAAGCGGTGCTGCGGCAGGTGGCGCCGCTGGTGAGTTACCGGAGAGTGACGGCACGGAAGGCAAAGGGCGCGCGGGCGGAGCCGGTGGCGGCTTTGTATGAACAGGGCCGCGTGCGGCATGTGCGCGGGCTGGGGCCGCTGGAGGATCAGATGTGCCGGATGGGGCGGACGGGGTTCGCGGGGTCGGGTTCGCCCGACCGGGTGGATGCGCTGGTCTGGGCGCTCTGGGAGGGGATGCTGGACCCCGAGCGGACACGGGCGGGGCCGCGGGTGCGGATGTTGTGAGCGGGCCATGATTGGGTGAGCCCCATCCGACGATGACGATGGATCAAGGGGCCCTGCGAGGGGCCAGCGGGCCCTGCGGGGCCTTTTTCTTTGGGCGATGACGGAGGGCCGGCGATGTTCGGATTTGGAAAGAAGAATGCCGGGGCGCCCGAGGTGAAGGCCTCGGCCACGGGGCGGATCGCGGCCATGGGCTCGGCCGGGCGTGCCGTTTGGTCGCCGCGGGATGTGCCGTCGCTGACGCGGGCCGGTTTCACCGGTAACCCGGTGGGGTTCCGGGCGGTGAAGCTGATCGCCGAGGCCGGGGCGGCGGTGCCGTTGGTGTGTGGCGATGGGGCCGCGCGGTTCGATGTGCATGGCCTAGTAGACCTGTTGGCGCGGCCGAACGCGGCGCAGGGGCGCGGCGAGTTCCTGGAGGCGCTGCTGGGGCAGATGCTGCTGACCGGGAACGCTTATGTGGAGGCTGTCGGTGGGCCTGGCTTGCCCGTCGAACTGCATGTGTTGCGGTCGGATCGGATGTCGGTGGTGCCGGGGCCCGATGGTTGGCCGGTGGGCTACGATTACTCGGTCGGGGGGCGGACGCATCGGTTCTCGGTCGGGGAGGTGTCGCCGGTTTGTCATTTGCGGGCGTTCCATCCGCAGGATGACCATTACGGGTTGTCGCCGTTGCAGGCGGCAGCGTCTGCCATCGATGTGCATAACGCTGCCAGCCGCTGGTCGAAGGGCTTGCTGGACAACGCAGCGCGGCCGTCGGGGGCCATCGTGAACGATGGGCCCGAGATGACGCAGGAGCAGTTCGACCGGTTGTCGGTCGAGATGGAGAGCCAGCATCAGGGCGCTCGGAATGCGGGGCGGCCGATGTTGCTGGATGGCGGGCTCGATTGGAAGCCGATGGGTTTTTCGCCCAGCGACATGGAGTTTCAGAAGACCAAGGAGGCGGCGGCGCGGGAGATCGCGACGGCCTTCGGCGTGCCGCCGATGATGCTGGGGATTCCCGGCGACGCGACTTATGCGAATTACGTGGAGGCGAACCGGGCGTTCTATCGGCTGACGGTGCTGCCGCTGCTGGCGAAGGTCTGTGAGGGGCTGTCGCACTGGCTGTCGCTACATGGGGGCGAGCGGCTGGTGCTGGAGGCCGATCGGGATCGTATCCCGGCCTTGCAGGCGGAGCGGGACGCGGAGTGGGCGCGGGTCGCGAGCGCGGACTTCCTGACGGCGGAGGAGAAGCGGCGGATGCTGGGGTTGCCGCCTTTGGGCGCATGAGTGCGCCTCGGCTGGGGGGGTCGCGGTTTCTGTACGACCCGTTCGACGCGGCGAATGCGCGGATCGAGGCCAATGAGCGCGTCTTGGCGGAGCGCTGGGACGCGCTGGAATTTCGGCTGAAAGGCATCGAGGGCGCGATGGAGCGGCTGGAAAAGCGGCTCTGGCTGGCGGCCATGGGGGTCGTGGGCGCGATCCTGGCGCAGGGCGTCAAGTATCTGATGAACATCTAGAAAGGGAGGCCCGGCATGGGGCTGGAACGGAAGTTCGCGCATGGGGAGGCCCCCGTGCGCCTGGAGGCGTGCGGCCGGATCGAGGGCTATGCCTCGTGGTTCGGGGTTGAGGATACGGGGCGCGACGTGGTCGCGGCTGGCGCCTATTGCGACTCGCTGGCCCGGATTTCGGCTGAGGGGCGCAGCGTCAAGATGCTGTGGCAGCACGACCCGGCGCAGGTGATTGGCGTCTGGGACGAGGTCGTCGAGGACGGCCGGGGTCTGCGCGTGAAGGGGCGCCTGCTGGACGGGGTCGAGAAGGCGCGGGAGGCGGCGGCGTTGATCGCGGCGGGCGCGCTGGACGGGCTGAGCATCGGTTATACGGTGAAGCGCGCGACGAAGGACAACCAGGGGCGCAGGCTTCTGAAGGAACTGGAGCTTTGGGAAGTGTCGCTGGTGACGTTCCCGATGCTGCCCAGTGCGCGGGTGGGGGCCAAGGCCGACCCCTTGCGTGACGTGGCGCGGGCCTTGCGGGCCGCGCGTCTGGACCTGGCGCGCGATCGAGCGGCCGCAATCATCCCGAGAGGAGAGACCCGATGAGCCATGACGGCGTCGGCGAAGTCACCGAGGCGCTGACCGGACTGGTCAACGACTTCAAGGGCTTCCGCGAAGAGATCGAACTGAAGATGAAGCAACAGGAAGAGCGTCAGATGATGAACCGTTCCGTTTCCCGCCCCCCTCTGTCCGCCGCGCAGCCGGTGGAAGCCCCCCATCAGAAGGCGATGGATGCCTATCTGCGGTCGGGCGACGATGACGGGCTGCGCGCCCTGGAGTTGGATGGCAAGTCCATGAATACGGCCGTGTCGGCCGAGGGCGGCTATCTGGTCGATCCACAGACCGCCGAGACGGTGAAGTCCGTTCTGACCGGCGCTGCCTCGATCCGGGCCATCGCGAATGTGGTGAACGTGGAGGCCACGTCGTTCGACGTGCTGGTCGACCACACGGAGCTTGGTGCCGGTTGGGCCAGCGAGACTGGCACCGTCGCCGAGACGGAGTCGCCCCAGTTCGACCGCATCTCGATCCCGCTGCACGAGCTGTCGGCCATGCCGAAGGCGAGCCAACGTCTGCTGGACGATGCGGCTTTCGACATCGAAGGCTGGCTGGCCGGTCGTATCGCTGACAAGTTCGCCACTTCCGAAGCTGCCGCCTTCGTCGGCGGGGACGGTGTGGATAAGCCCAAGGGCTTCCTGAGCTATGCGACCGTCGCCAATTCGGCCTTCGCCTGGGGCAGCCTGGGCTATGTGGCCACCGGTGCGATCGAGGACTTCGATGCCGAAAAGCCTGCCGATGCGATCATCGAGTTGGTCTATTCGCTGGGCGCCAAGTACCGCGCCAACGCGACCTTCGTCATGAATTCCAAGACGGCCGGGGCCGTTCGGAAGATGAAGGATGCCGATGGCCGCTTCCTGTGGACCGACAGCCTGACCGCCGGTCAGCCGTCGCAGCTGATGGGCTACCCGGTGCTGATCGCCGAGGATATGCCCGACATCGCCGCCGACCAGATCGCCATCGCCTTCGGCGATTTCGGCGCGGGCTACACGATTGCTGAGCGCCCCGATCTGCGCGTCCTGCGCGACCCGTTCAGCGCCAAGCCGCATGTTCTGTTCTATGCGACCAAGCGCGTTGGGGGCGACGTGACCGACTTTGCGGCGATCAAGCTGCTGAAGGTCGCGGAATCCTGATCGTCTGAGCATCAAAGCCCCTGTGGTCGCCCGAGGGCGGCGCGGGGGTGGCGGGGGCGGCGCGTCTTTCGGCTTTGGTCCGCACGCATGGCGCATCGGCCCCGCTTTCCTGACTTTTTCCATCAATTCGGAGGCGTCGCGATGGCGTTGAGGGTTCTTTCGAGCGGGGCCGTGACGGCGGCCGACCTGCCGATGGCCGGGCTGGCCGCGCGGATGCGGATGCCCGACGGCTGGGCGACGGTGCCGGACATGGCGTTGCGGCTGGAATCGCAGCTGCAAAGCGCGCTGGCGACGACGGAGCGGCGGTTGGGTCGCGTTCTGTTGCGGCGTCAGGTGACGTTGGGTGGTACGGCGGAGGGCGGATCGTTCATCGCGCTGCCTGTGCGGCCGGTCGAGGCGCTGGTGTCTATCGAAGTGGATCGTGGCGCGGGTTTTGAGGTCGTGTCGGGCGCGCGCCTGGCGGAGGAGCGGATCGAGCTGCCGGCACCTTTGCGGGTTGGCTACGCGCTCAATGTGGTGATCGAGGCGGGGCATGGGGCTTGGGCGGATATCCCGGCCGATTTGGCCCAGGTGGTGCTGCTGATCGCGGAGCGCGGAGAGAGCGGCGACGGGACGTTGGAGCCCCTGATCGAGCGGACGATCGCGCCGTTTCGGGCCCTGCGTTTGGGGCGGCGAGTATGAGCCGGGTGTTTACCCGGCGTCTGGTGCTGGAGCGGTCGGAGCGGGTGTCGGACGGGGCCGGAGGGTTCGCGCGGAGCTGGGTCGAGATCGGGGCGATCTGGGCCGAGGTGCGGATGCGGTCGGGTGATTTGCGGGACACGGAATTCGGCGAGACGCCGCGGTTGAAGTTACGGGTCACGACCCATGCGGTGCCCGAGGGGCATGTGATGCGGCCCGTGGTCGGGGATCGG